>JAKAZT010000016.1:2216-30598 GCA_021815695.1 Pseudomonadota bacterium | reverse complement strand
TGATCGCGCTGGTGCCGTGCACGCCGCGGGCATGAAAGGCCTTGAGGTCGGCCTGGATGCCGGCGCCGCCGCCCGAGTCGGAACCGGCAATGGTGAGGACGACGGGCGGAGCCGGGACCGGGGACTCAGCAAGCGGGACCCGGGACCCGGGACCCGGGACCCGATATGTCGCGCGAGGCGATTTGCGATGCATGTGCGTTGGGTGAGGCTTCTTCACGCGAGCCGGCGGCAGCATGAACATGCATCCCACACGATGTACGGATTCTTCCCGGGTCCCGGGTCCCGGGTCCCCGGTCCCGGCTCTTTCACAGCGCCTCCGACGCGAAGTCCGCCAGTCGCGAGCGTTCACCGCGGCGCAGGGTGATGTGCGCCGAGTGCTGCCAGCCCTTGAAGCGGTCCACCGCGTAGGTCAGGCCGGAACTGGTCTCGGTCAGGTAGGGCGTGTCGATCTGCTCGACGTTGCCGAGGCAGATCATCTTGGTGCCGGGGCCGGCGCGGGTGATCAGGGTCTTCATCTGCTTGGGCGTCAGGTTCTGCGCTTCGTCGATGATCACGTAGCGGCCGAGGAAGGTGCGTCCGCGCATGAAGTTGAGCGAGCGGATCTTGACCCGCGAGGCAAGCAGATCGTTGGTTGCCGCGCGGCCCCAGGCACCACCTTCCTCGGGATTGGCCAGCACCTCGAGATTGTCGGTCAGTGCGCCCATCCACGGCGTCATCTTTTCCTCCTCGGTGCCGGGCAGGAAGCCGATGTCCTCGCCCACCGACACCGTCGCGCGGGTCATGATGATCTCGCGGTAGCGCTGCTGATCCATCACCTGCGCCAGCCCCGCCGCCAGCGCCAGCAACGTCTTGCCGGTGCCGGCGGTGCCGAGCAGGGTGACGAAGTCGACCTCGGGGTCCATCAGCACGTTGAGCGCGAAGTTCTGCTCGCGGTTGCGCGCCGAGATGCCCCAGACGGTATGGGTGTGGCCGCTGTAGTCGTCCAGCAGTTTCAGCCGCGCCTTGCCGTCGGTGATGCCGAGCACGCGCAGTTCGATGCCCGCGTCTCCGGGAAGATACAAGCACTGATGCGGATGCCACTCCTCGTCCTTGGCGGCGGCCAGCTCGTAGAAGGTATGGCCGCGCTCCGACCATGAGCGCACTTCGGGATGGCGCTGCCAGAAGTCCTCCGGCAGTTCGGCGTGGCCGCTGAAGAGCAGGGCGAAGTCGTCCAGCGCGCGGTCGTTCTCGTAGTCCTCGGCGGCGATGCCGTAGATGCTCGCCTTGATGCGCAGGTTGATGTCCTTGCTGACCAGCACCACCGGCGTGTCCGGGTGGCGCTCGCGCAGATCGAGTACCGCGGCAAGGATCTCGTTGTCGGCCTTGCGGTGACTGTCGGCGGTGCGCGACTGGAACCACAGCTTGCCCGCGGCGCCGCCGCGGCCCAGCTTGATGCCTTGCGGATCGGTCAGCGGCAGGCCGTCCTTGATGCCGTGGCCGTTGCCGCGCTCGATCAGCTCGTTGAGGAAGCGGCTGGTCTGGCGTGCGTTGCGGGCCAGCTCCGAGCCGCCGCTTTTCTTCTCGTCGAGTTCCTCCAGCACCGTCATCGGAATGAACACGTCGTGTTCCTCGAAACGGAACAGCGAGGTCGGGTCGTGCAGCAGCACGTTGGTATCGAGGGCGTAGATGCGCTTGCCGCGAGTCATGCGGACGGATCCTCGTGGTGGTGGAGCGGGGGAGACGGCATCGGGCCGCCGCGGCGCCAGCCGCGCGGGAAGACGATCGGGCGGGGGCGGTCGGTCACCGGGACGGAATCGCGTCCAGCACGGCCTGGGCGTGACCCGCGACCTTGACGTTGCGCCATGCCCGCGCGAGCGTCTGGTCGGGAGCGATGAGAAAGGTGCTGCGCACCACGCCGAGGTGGCGCTTGCCGTAGAGCACCTTCTCGTGGATCACGTCGAAAGCGCGGCACAGCGATTCGTCGCCGTCGCTGACCAGATCGAACGCGAAGCCCTGGCGGGCGCAGAAGTTCCGGTGCGAGGTGAGCGAGTCGCGCGAAACGCCCAGCACCGCGGCCTTGCGGCGTCCGAAGCGTGCCAGCAGCGCGTTGAATTCGAGGCCTTCGGCGGTGCAGCCCGGCGTGCTGTCCCTGGGATAGAAGTACAGCACCAGCCAGCGCCCGGCGTAGTCGATCAGTTGTGCGGTCTTGCCGCTGGACAGCGCCAGCGGCAGGTCGGGAATGCGCTCGCCGAGGTCGATCATCGCGGGCCGCGGTCCTGCTCGAGTCGGGCGACGCGCCTTTTCAGGTTTTGCAGCTCGCTGCAAGCGCCCGCCGCGAATGCGAAGTCGGCAAGCGCGAAGGAAAGCGCGGCGAAGACCATGACGTTCTCCCGGTCAGAACTTCATTGGATCCATGATGGCGTCGAGATTGAGCCCGTCGCAGAGTTCGAGGAAGTCATCGCGCAGCGCGGCGATGTGCGCCTCGCTGGGGATGCCGATGGTGATCTGCGCCGAGAACATGTCGGCACCGGTCTGCATGGCGCGGTAGCGCGACGAGGTCAGCTGCTCGATCGTGATGCTGCGACGGGCGAAGAACTCGATGATGTCGAGCAGCACGCCGGGCTTGTCGGCCGCCACCACTTCGACCACGTACGGCAGCAGATGCGACTGCGGCGCGCGCGGCGTGGTCCGGTAGCTGACCAGGTGCAATTCCTCGTCGCGGCCGGCGCGCGTCAGCGCGGCCTCGAGTTTGGCCACCGCATCCCACGGTCCCTGCGCCAGCAGGACCAGCGAGACATCGGCGCCGACGGTGGAGACGCGGGTATCCGCCAGATTGCAGCCGGAATCGGCGATGCGCTTGACCAGCGCCAGCAGCGGCGAGCGCGCGGCGGGGGTCACGGTCTGGATCAGCAGGTGGTTGTCGGGTCCGGGACGCTGGGAAGATCGGTTCAAGTGGATACACCCGTGCGGGCTGGCGGTCCCCGGCGCGAACGACGCGTCCGGCCTGTCGCGAGCTTACTTGCCCGCCTCGCAAACCCGCAAGTAACATGCTTGCACACCGGCCAAAGGTGTCCCCCTTGAAGCTCTCCGGCAGCATCTGTGCTCTCGCCACGCCGTTCGCGGCCGACGGCGCGCTTGATCTCGACGCCTTCGCGCGCCTGCTCGACCATCAGCTCGGCGGCGGCACGCAGGGCGTGGTCGTCGCCGGCTCGACCGGCGAGGCGCACATGCTCGGGCAGGACGAGTGGGAGCGCCTGCTGGCATTTGCCGTCGAGCACGTGGCCGGCCGCGTCCCGGTGCTGGCGGGCTGCGGCCAGGCCGGCACCGCGCCGACGATTGCGCTGACCCGACGCGCCGAAGCGCTTGGTGCCGACGCCGCGCTGGTGGTCACGCCCTATTACGTGCGCCCGACCCAGGAAGGTTTGCGGCGGCACTTTCTCGCGCTGGCCGAGACCGGCGATCTGCCGGTGGTGCTCTACAACGTGCCCTCGCGCACCGGCTGCGATCTGTTGCCCGAAACGGTCGCCGCACTGCGTGAGCATCCGCGGATCGTGGCCATCAAGGAAGCGCGCGCCGATGCGGCACGCATCGCCGCCGTCGCGGCGCTGGTGCGGGACGATTTCGCGTTCCTGTCCGGCGACGACGGCAGCGCGCACGAGGCCATCCTGGCTGGTGCCGCGGGCGTGATCTCGGTCGCCAACAACCTGGTGCCGCAGGCGTTCCGCGCGCTCTGCGATGCGGCGTCAAGTGGTGACCGCGCTCTGGCCCTGCGCCACGCGGCTGCCCTGGCGCCGCTGCTGGACGCGCTAAACTGCGCCCCCAATCCGATTCCGGTCAAGGCCGGTCTGGCCGAGATCGGCATCGCCACCGCGGTTTTGCGCCTGCCGTTGCTTGAGCTCGAGCACGGCGCCGCGCGCCGTCGTATCGCCGAAACGCTGGCTGCATTGCGGCCCCGCGCTTCGGCCGCCTGAATCATCACTCTGGAATCGCGCATGAAGAAGCTTCTGATCACCGCTGCTCTCGTCACCCTGACGCTGTCTGGCTGCAGCCTGTTCCATCGCAAGAGCGATGAAGCCTGGAAGAACGCGCAGCAGGAGCGCCCGCTGGAGGTGCCGCCCCCGCTCGATCTGCCGCCGTCGGCGGCGGCGATGACGATTCCGGCGGCTGGCGGCGACGCTGTCGCGGCAAGCACGGCGTCCGGCGCACCCGGAGGCGTCGCCTCGACCAGCAGCCTCGACCTCAACGACACCGTCGACAACACCTACCGTCGCGTCGGCCTCGCGCTCGGGCGCGGCGGCGTCGGCACGGTCACGGCACACGACGATGCGGCGCACACCTACAGCGTGGCGGTGCAGATGCAGGTGGCCGAACCGCCGCCGCAGGGCTTTTTCAAGCGCCTGTTCTCGGTGTTCTCGCATGCCAGGACGCATGCCGTCAGCGGCAACGTCAACGTGGCCGTGCAGGCACGTGGCACCGCCAGCGTGATCGAGCTCAACGGCGAGCCCGCCGCGGTGCAGCAGGTGCTGGCGCTGCTGAAGAGCCGGCTGACCTGATCCGGTTCCATTGATGCACCCGATGCGCGGGATCGGCATCGGATGCCCGGATCGGCGTCGTGGGCCGGGCTGGAGCCCGGTCCGCGACGGTGGCACCCGGGTGCCGGGCTTTGCCGCCGACACGAAAACGCCGCCCGCGGGCGGCGTTGCTCATCGGACCGCGAGCTGCGCGGACTCAGCGTTCGAGTAACGGCAATTTGTTCGGCTTGCCGTCCCAGTCCCCGGCGTCGGCGGGCGCATCCTTGCGTTCGGTGATCACCGGCCACTGCTTGGCCAGTTCGGCATTCAGCGCGGTGAAATGCTCCTGACCGGCCGGCACGTCGTCCTCGGGATAGATCGCGCGCGCCGGGCATTCCGGTTCGCACAGCGTGCAGTCGATGCACTCGTCGGGATCGATGGCAAGAAAATTGGGACCTTCGTGGAAAGCGTCGACCGGACAGACCTCGACGCAATCCGTGTACTTGCACTTGATGCAGTTGTCGATGACGACGAAGGTCATGCGTGCGGCAGCCGGAAATGCAGGGAACGGGATGGTGCTCCCTACGAGACTCGAACTCGTGTTCCCGCCTTGAGAGGGCGGTGTCCTGGGCCACTAGACGAAGGGAGCACTGGCCGGCGAAGGCGCGGTAGTATAGCGAAATGACCGTTCCCGGCAACGCCCTGCGCAACCTGTTTCGAGGAATCCAACGCTTGTCCAAGGACGCCAGGAAGCCGCCGGCGCACGTTCCGCGCATCATCCCGCGGGCCGAACATGCGATCTCCCGCAAGTCGATCAGTTCCGCCGCTCTGCGCGTGCTGTACCGGCTGCACGAAGCCGGATTCGCTGCTTTCCTGGTCGGCGGCGCGGTGCGCGATCTGCTGCTCGGCGGACATCCCAAGGATTTCGACATCGCCACCGATGCGACACCGGAACAGGTCAAGCACCTGTTCCGCAATTGCCGACTGATCGGTCGGCGCTTCCGTCTGGCGCACGTGGTGTTCGGCTCCGAGATCATCGAGGTGGCGACCTTCCGCGGCCACGGCGCCGATGGCGATCGCGAGATCGTCGACGGCCGCATTACCCGCGACAACATCTGGGGTTCGCTGGAGGAGGACGCGCTGCGTCGCGATTTCAGCGTCAATGCGCTGTACTACAACATCGCCGATTTCAGCGTGCGCGACGACGTCGGCGGCATGCAGGATCTGCAGGATCGCGTGCTGCGCCTGATCGGCGACCCCGAGCAGCGTTACCGCGAGGACCCGGTACGCATGCTGCGCGCGGTGCGATTGGCGGCCAAGCTCGATTTCCGCATCGACGATGCCGCGGCGGCGCCGTTCGCCACCCTTGGCCCGCTGCTGGGCGACGCGCCGTCGGCGCGGCTGTTCGACGAATCACTCAAGCTGTTTCTCGCCGGGCACGGCCTGCAGAGCTTCCGCCTGCTCGATCACTGCGGTCTGCTCGAACATTTGTATCCGGTCACCGCGCGCGCGCTGGCGCGCGATCGAGACGGTGGCTTGCGCGCGCTGATCGAACAGGCGCTGGCGAATACCGACGTGCGCGTGGCCGAGGACAAGTCCGTGACCCCGGCGTTCCTGTTTGCCGTGCTGCTCTGGGGCGAGGCGCGCGCGCAGGCCGAGGCGCGCATCGCCGCCGGTGATGAGCCGACCCTGGCCTGGCAGCATGCCGCGGCACGGGTGGTGGCTGAACAGAGCGACCGCGTGGCCATTCCCCGCCGTTTCGGCACCGTAATGGAGGAAATCTGGGCGTTGCAGCCACGCTTTGCGCAGCGTGCGCGCAAGCGCGTGTTCCGCCTGATGGCCCATCCGCGCTTCCGCGCAGCCTATGATTTCCTGTTGCTGCGCGCGACCGAGTCGCCCGAGCTGGCCGAGCTTGGCAACTGGTGGACCGCCGCGCAGACGCAGCCGCCGGAGCAACTGGCCGCCGCCCTGGACAGCGGCACTCCGGTAGTCGACGCCGGGGCCGCGCCGGCCCGCAAGCGTCGGCGCCGCTCCCGGCGCAAGAAACCCGCCGCCGCGGCCGACTGACCGTGATCCGCGCCTGCGTCGGGCTCGGCTCCAATCGTGATGACCCGCCTGCACGGATCGACCAGGCCTGCGCGGCGCTGGAAGTGCTGCCGCAAACGCGATTGCGGGCACGCTCCCGGCTCTGGCGCACACCGGCGTGGGGCCCGCTGCCGCAGGCCGACTACCTCAATGCGGCCGTCGCGCTCGACACCGCGCTGGCACCGCGTGCGTTGCTCGACGCGCTGCTGGCGATCGAGCGCGAGGCCGGCCGCGATCGGGCGCGCGAGCAGCGCTGGGGGCCGCGACGACTCGATCTCGATCTGCTGCTGTATGGCGGGCAGCGGCTCGAGGAGCCCGGTCTGAACGTGCCGCATCCGCGCCTCGCGGAGCGCGCGTTCGTGTTGCTGCCGCTGGCCGACATCGACCCCTCGCTCCTGGTGCCCGGCGCGGGCACGGTGGCCGAACTGCTCGGGCGGGTGGACTGCGCCGGTTGCGTACCGTGGGTCGCGCCCGCTTGAGCGCTGCCGCTCGCGACGCCGATAATCGACGACCCTGAAGGAGAGTGCCGTGTACGTCGAATCCGAACGAACCGCGCGCAAGCCGGTCACCGTGCCCGGCCTGCGCGAGATGAAGGTGCGCGGCGAGAAGATCGCGATGCTGACCGCCTACGATGCCAGTTTCGCGGCGCAACTCGAGGCAGCGGGCATGGACGTGGCCCTGGTCGGCGACTCGCTGGGCATGGTGGTGCAGGGACAGGCCAGCACGCTGCCGGTGACGCTCGACCAGATGGTCTACCACACGGCGGCGACGGCGCGCGGTCTGCGCTCCACGCTGCTGGTCGCGGATCTGCCGTTCATGAGTTACCGCGACGTGCCGCATGCGCTGGCCGCGTCGACGCGGCTGCTGGCCGAGGGCGGCGCGGCGATGGTCAAGCTTGAGGGCGCCGACTGGGTGTGCCCGGTGATCGCGGCGCTGGCCGAACGTGACGTGCCGGTCTGCGCGCATCTCGGATTGACCCCGCAGTCGGTGCACAAGTTCGGCGGCTATCGCGTGCAGGGGCGCGAACGGGACGCCGCGGAGAAGTTGCGTGCCGATGCGCTGGCGGTGCAGCAGGCCGGTGCCGATCTGCTGGTGCTGGAGTGCGTGCCGGCGGCGCTGGCGGCGGTGATTACCCGCGAGCTGACCATCCCGACCATCGGTATCGGCGCCGGCGCCGACTGCGACGGCCAGGTGCTGGTCGTCTACGACCTGCTCGGCCTGACGCCGGGGCGGCGTCCGCGCTTCAGCAAGGATTTCCTCGCCGGCCGCGACTCGATCGCCGCGGCGATCGCCGCCTATGTCTCCGACGTTCGCGACGGCCGGTTTCCTGCTGCCGAACACGCCTACTGATTCTGCCGGGGAAAGCCATGCAGACCATCCACGACGCCGCGGCGCTGCGTGCCGCGATCCGCGCCTGGCGCGTACAAGGGCAGAGCATCGGCTTCGTGCCGACGATGGGCAATCTGCACGCGGGCCATCTGGCGCTGGTGCAACTGGCGCGTGCACGCGCCGAGCGGGTGGTCGCCAGCATTTTCGTCAATCCGACCCAGTTCGGGCCCGATGAGGATTTTGCGCGCTACCCGCGCACGCTCGAGCGCGATCAGGCCGGGCTGGCGAGTGCCGGTTGCGACCTGCTGTTCGCGCCGACTGTCGAGGTGATGTATCCGTTCGGACCGGCGAACACGGCGCGCGTCGCCGTGCCCGAGGTCACGGCGACGCTCGAAGGCGCGCACCGCACGGGCCATTTCGACGGTGTCGCCACGGTCGTCGTCAAGCTGTTCAATCTGGTGCAGCCCGATCTGGCCGTGTTCGGGCAGAAAGACTGGCAGCAGATGCTGGTGGTGCGCCGACTGGTGCGCGATCTGGCACTGCCGCTGGAGATCATCGCCGCGCCCACCGTGCGTGAGGCGGATGGACTGGCGCTGAGTTCGCGCAACCAGTACCTCGACGCCGACCAGCGCGCGCGCGCGGCGGAGATCCACGCCACCCTGCTCGCGATGCGCACCGCGCATCTCGGCGGACAGCCGCGGACGCAGGTCGAGACCGAGGCGCTGACGCGGCTGCGCGCGACGGGTTTCGATCCCGACTATGCGGTGATCCGGCGCGGTGTGGATCTGGCTGTGCCGGCAGACACCGAGCATGGCGGCCTGATCGCGCTGATTGCTGCCCGGCTGGGCACGACACGACTGATCGACAACCTGCCGTTCGACGGCGGCTGATGGTGTTGCGCCGCAGCAGGATCAGCCCGGCGGCGATATAATCGCGCTCCCCCGCGCGCCGTACTGTCCGAGGTCGCTGCATGCACCTGACCCTGCTCAAGGCCAAGATTCATCGTGCCACCGTCACGCACGCCGAGCTGCACTACGAGGGCTCGATCGCGATCGACGGCCGACTGCTCGATGCCGCCGGCATTCGCGAGTACGAACAGATCCATGCCTGGAACATCGGCAACGGCGAGCGCTTCGTCACCTACGCACTGCGCGCCGATGAGGGCTCCGGCATCATCTCGGTCAACGGCAGTGCCGCGCATCGCGCGCAGCCCGGACAGCTGTTGATCATCGCCGCGTTCGCGCAGCTGGCCGAGGCCGAGCTGGCGCAATTCCAGCCGCAACTGGTCTACGTCGACGCCGGGAACCGCATCACTCATACGCGCCACTCGATTCCCCGGCAGGCAGCCTGAGCGCTGCGCCCGGCGCGAGCTTCGCGACCGATCAGCGGGGCGAAGACGTTCGGGAATGGGTCCAAGGCCCGGCTGCTGGATCGAGGCGGGATTCGCGATGCGATGCCGGTCGCTATCGGCGCTCGACCGGGTGTGCGCTGAGCGGATGGCGCGCTCGGCCGGCATCGGCCTGTTGCGCCAGTGCCCAGGCCACGTGTTCGCGTACCAGAGGCGAGGGATCGTCGGCGCGGGCCTGCAGCGCGGCGACGATGTCCTCGGCCCATGGCGCGTTGCCCAGCGCGACCGCGAGATTGCGCAGCCAGCCCGCGTAGCCGGCGCGACGGATCGGCATGCCCTCGGTGCGGGCGAGGAATTCCGCCTCGCTCCAGGCAAACAGCTCGGTGAGCGCGGCGCCGTCGAGACCGTGACGTGGTGCGAAGTCGGGCAACTGCGCCGGCTGCGCGTAGCGGTTCCACGGACACACCAGCTGGCAGTCGTCGCAGCCGAACACGCGGTTGCCGATCAGCGGCCGCATCGCGACCGGGATCGCCTCGCGCAGCTCGATCGTCAGGTAGGCGATGCAGCGGCGCGCGTCCAGGCGATAGGGCGCGACGATCGCGCGCGTCGGGCAGACATCGATGCAGCGCGTGCAGCTGCCGCAGTGCGCGCCGGCAGGCGCATCGATCGGCAGCGGCAGGTCGGTATACAGCTCGCCGAGGAAAAAATAGGAGCCGGCGTCGCGGCTGAGCAGCAGGGTGTGCTTGCCGATCCAGCCCAGCCCGGCATCGCGCGCCAGTGCCTTCTCCAGCACCGGTGCGGAGTCGGCGAAGGCGCGGTAGCCGAACGGGCCGATCACGGTCTGGATGCGGTCGGCGAGCTTCTGCAGCCGCTTGCGCATCAGGCCGTGATAGTCGCGGCCCAGCGCGTAGCGCGCGACATAGCCGCGGCGACCGTCGGCCAGCACCGCCCACGGCTCGGCGGCGGCACCCGGCCAGTAGTCCATGCGCACCGAAATCACCCGCAGCGTGCCGGGCGCCAGTTCGGCAGGGCGGCTGCGCTTGATACCGTGCGCCGCCATGTAGGCCATCGCGCCGTGCCGGCCCTGGGCCAGCCAGTCCAGCAAATGCGCTTCGTCGGCGGGCAGGTCGATGCCGGCGACGCCCACGGCACCGAAGCCCAGATCGGTCGCCCAGCGCTGGATATCGCCGCGCAGCGCGACGTAATCGGGGATGGCGGGGGTGGCGGTGTCGGGCATGCGGACCTCGCGGTCATTGTAGGCGGGCCGCGGCGTCGCGCTGCCATAATCGCGGCATGAGCGAGATCGAGCCCGCGCGTGCGCTGTACACCGCCGCCCAGGTGCGCGCGCTGGATGCGGCGGCGATCGCGGGCGGCATCGCCGGCAGCGAGTTGATGCGTCGCGCCGCCGCCGCGGCACTGGCGGTGCTGCGCGCGCGCTGGCCCGAGGCGCGCCGCATCGTCGTGCTGGCGGGTCCCGGCAACAACGGCGGCGACGGTTACCTGCTCGCTGCGCAGGCGCGTGCGGCCGGTCTCGATGCCCGGGTGCTGGCGTTGACGGCCCAGCCCGGCGGCGAAGCGGCCATGGCATGCGAGGCCGCGCGTGCGGCCGGCGTGCCGATCGCGCAGGCGGATGCTGACGCGATGACGCTGCCGGCCGCGGATGTCTACGTCGACGCGCTGTACGGCAGCGGCCTCAACCGCGCGCCGACCGGGACAGCGGCAACGTGGATCGCCGCGTTGCAGCCGCACGCGGGGCAGGTGCTTGCCCTGGACCTGCCGTCCGGGCTCGACGCCGATACCGGCATGCCGCGGGGCATGGCCGTGCGCGCGGCGGCCACCGTGTGCTTCGTCGGCTGGAAGCGTGGCCTGCACACGGGACGCGCCGCCGAGCATGCCGGCGCATGCACGCTGGCAACGCTGGATCTTCCGCACGAGCTGCTCGCCGTGCAACGGCCGGATGCCGTGCTGCTCGCCATCGCTGCACTCGCGCCGCGCGATCGCGCGGCGCACAAGGGCGCCTTCGGACACGTGCTGGTGATCGGCGGCGATCACGGCATGGGCGGGGCGGCGCGGCTGGCCGGCGAAGCGGCCCTGCGCGCAGGTGCCGGTCTGGTCAGCGTCGCCACGCGTGCCATGCACGTTCCAGCCTTGCTGGCGGCGCGTCCCGAACTGATGGTGCACGCGGTCGAGACCGCGACCGCGTTGGCATCGCCGCTCGCGCATGCCAGCGTGCTGGCGCTGGGCCCGGGGCTGGGGCAGGGTGGCTGGGGCGAAACTCTGTGCGCCGCCGCGCTGGCCGGCGGTCGGCCCGTCGTGGTGGATGCCGATGCGCTCAATCGACTGGCGCGCGCGCCGCGCGCCCTGTCGATGCCGGCGGTGCTGACACCGCATCCGGGCGAAGCCGCGCGTCTGCTCGGGACCGACATCGCCGCGGTGACGGGCGACCGCTATGCCGCCGCACGCGCGCTCGCCGCGCGCTACGGCGCGGTGATCGTGCTCAAGGGTGCGGGCAGCCTGATCGCCGACCCCGAGGGGCGCGTCGCGGTGTGCCCGTGGGGCAATCCCGGCATGGCCGCGGGCGGCATGGGCGACGTGCTGACCGGGGTGATCGCGGCATTGATGGCGCAAGGTCTGGCACCCTGGGATGCGGCCTGCATGGGCGTCGGCCTGCACGCGCGCGCCGGTGATGCGGCCGCGCGCGCCGGCGGCGAGCGCGGCCTGTGCGCGGCGGACCTGTTCGCGCCGCTGCGTGCCCTGCTCAACGGTGCGGCCGATGCTTGAGCCGGTGCTCATCGATCTGCCGGATGAGGCGGCGACGGCAAGGCTGGCGCAACGCCTTGCTCCGGCGCTGGCCAGCGGGGGCGTGGTCTACCTCGAGGGCGATCTTGGCAGCGGCAAGACCACGTTCGCGCGCGCCCTGTTGCGTGCGCTGGGCGCCAGCGCGCGCGTCAAGAGCCCGACCTACAGCCTGGTCGAGTGTTACGAGCTGCCCGCGCTCACGGTCTGGCACCTCGACTTGTATCGCATCGCCGACCCCGGCGAACTGGAATGGCTGGGTCTGGATGCGCTCGACGCGCCGGCATCCCTGACCCTGATCGAATGGCCGCAGCGAGGCGCCGGCCGGCTGCCGCCGCCGCATCTGCGCGTCGCGCTGCAGCCGGCGGGTGCCGGACGGATCGCGCGGCTGTTCGCGACCGAAGTCGCGCCATCGCTCAGGTTGTTTCTGACAAATACATTGCAGTAGTCGGATTCTTAAGGAAAAAGCGCTTGCAAAACGCGGCCGCTTGCGCTTGAATCCGGATCATGTGGGGATCCCTGCGCGCCAGCATCGTTTTGCTCATGCTCGTTTTCGCCCCGGCGGCGATCGCGGCGCCTGTGCCGCAGGCTGCTGATCCCGGTGTCGAAATCAAGGCGCTGCGTGTCTCCGACGCCGCCGGCGGCCTGCGTGCGGTGTTCGATCTGAGCGGTTCGGTGGACTATCGCCTGTTCCAGCTGAGCAAGCCCGATCGCATCGTGCTGGACTTCAGCAACGCCCGCCTAGCCGCCCGCTTTCGCGCACCCGCCAGCCTGGGTCTGTTCAAGGACGCGCGCACCGGCGCGCATGGCCAGGGCGGCACGCGCGTGGTGCTGGACCTGGACGCGATGACGCAGCCGCGCAGTTTCCTGCTGCAGCCGGCGGGTGATCAGGGTTACCGGCTGGTCGTCGATCTCGATGCCGGCACCGCCCATGCCGTGGCGGCACTGCCACCGGAGCCGGTCGGGCGCAAGGTCGTGATCGCCATCGATCCCGGGCACGGCGGCCACGATACCGGGGCGATCGGTTACGGCGGTCTCGAGGAGAAAAACGTCACCCTCTCGGTCGGCGAGGACCTGGCGCGGCTGATCAATGCCCAGCCGGGAATGAAAGCGGTGCTGACACGCGACGGCGATTATTTCGTGCCGCTGCAGGAGCGCTACGCGATCGCGCGCAAGGACAAGGCCGACCTGTTCGTGTCGATCCACGCCAATGCCTGCCCCGGCGATTGCGACACCCGCGGGGCGTCGGTCTGGGTGCTCTCGACCAAGGGCGCATCGAGCACGGCGGCGCGCTGGCTGGCCAACAGCGAGAACGCCTCCGCCGAACTGGTCGGCGGCGTCTCGCTCAACGACAAGAGCCCGACCCTGGCCTCGGTGCTGCTGGATCTCTCGCAGGGCGCCAGCATGCAGGCCAGCCATCGCGTGGCGCGTGACGTGCTCACGTCGCTGGCGCGGATCGGCCCGATCTACAAGCCGCAGGTCGAGCGCGCCAACTTCGTCGTGTTGCGTTCGCCCGACGTGCCGTCGATCCTGATCGAGACCGCTTTCATCACCGATCCCGGCGATGCGCGCCGGCTCGGCGATCCCGCCTACCGCGAAAAGCTGGCCCGGGCGGTGCTGGGCGGGCTGAAGAACTATTTCGAGGTCACCCCGCCGCCGGGTACCTGGTACGCGCTGAACGCCGAAAAGCGCCTGCGCACCGCCAGTGCCGGCGACGCGCATGCCGGCCGGCTGGCGGCCGACGCGTCCGGGCACCGGGTGGCGCCGGTCAACTGAGCGGATGCAGACGTTAAGCTAGCGGCTCGCCCGGGGCCTGCCGCCATGCCGTCGATTCGCCCGCTGTCTCCCGCACTGATCAACCAGATCGCCGCCGGCGAGGTGATCGAGCGCCCGGCGTCGGTGGTCAAGGAACTGGTCGAGAACAGTCTCGACGCCGGTGCCGCCCGTATCGAGGTCGAGATCGAGGAAGGCGGCGCGCGCCTGATTCGCGTGCGCGACGACGGCGCCGGCATCGCCGCCGACGAGCTGGCACTGGCCGTCGCGCCCCACGCCACCAGCAAGATCGCCAGTTTCGACGACCTGGTGCGTGTCGGCACCATGGGCTTTCGCGGCGAGGCGCTGGCTTCGATCGCTTCGGTGGCGCGCTTCGCCATCGTCTCGCGCGTGCGCACGGCGGACATCGCGTTGCGGCTCGAGGTCGACGCTGGTCAGGCGCGACCGCCGCTGCCGGCGGCGCACGCGGGTGGCACCACGGTCGAGGTGCGCGACCTGTTCTACAACGTGCCGGCGCGACGCAAGTTCCTGCGCGCCGAGCGCACCGAGCTGGCGCACATCGACGAGCTGCTGAAATCGCTGGCGCTGGCGCGACCGGAGATCGAGTTTCGCCTCAGCCACAACGGTCGCGCGCTGCGCATGCTGCGACCGGCGCAGGATGCATCGGCACGGCTGCAGCGCGCCGCCGATCTGCTGGGCGCGGAATTTGCCGGTCACTGCCTGCAGATCGAGCAGCAGGCCGCGGGTCTGCGTCTGACCGGCTGGATCGGGTTGCCGACCGCGACACGCGCCCAGGCCGACCAGCAGTTTTTCTTCGTCAACGGTCGTCTCGTGCGTGACCGCACGGTGGCGCATGCCGTGCGTCAGGCCTATGCCGACGTGCTGTTCCATGGCCGCCACCCGGCCTACGTGCTGTTCCTCGAACTCGATGCAGCGCAGGTGGATGTCAACGTCCATCCGGCCAAGCACGAGGTGCGTTTTCGCGAGCAGCGCCTGGTGCACGATTTCCTGTTTCGCAGTCTGCATGCGGCGGTGGCCGGTACCCGCGCCGGCAGCGCCGAGCGCGCTGCGTCGGCCGCGACGATCGCGCACCCGGGCGCGGCGCCGGTGCTGCAGCATGACTTCGGCGCGGCCGTGCGCGAGACGCCACTGGCGGACTACGCGGCGCTGCTCGGTGAGCCGCTGACGATCGCGCACGCCGCGCTGAACGCGACGACACGGGCGGGTGTCACGCCGGCCGCCAGCGAGGGCGAGCTTCCGCCGCTCGGCTTCGCGCTGGCCCAGCTCAAAGGCATCTACATCCTCGCCGAAAACGCCCGCGGGCTGGTGCTGGTGGACATGCACGCCGCACACGAGCGCATCACCTACGAGCGTTTGAAGCAGGGACGTGCCACCACCGCGCTGCGTTCGCAGCTGCTGCTGGTGCCGCAGGCGATCGCGGTCGGCGCGCGGGCGGCGGCCGCTGCCGAGGAGCACGCCGACGCGCTGACGGCGTGGGGTCTGGAGCTGGCGCGCACCGGTCCGGAGAGCGTCAGTGTGCACCGCATTCCGTCCCTGCTGGAGGGCGCCGATGTCGCCGCCCTGGTGCGCGACGTGCTGGCGGAACTGGCCGAGCACGGCAGTTCGCGCCGGCTCGAGGAGATCGAGAACGAACTGCTGGCGACCATGGCCTGTCATGGCGCGGTGCGTGCCGGGCGTCGGCTCGGGCTCGCGGAGATGAACGCACTGCTGCGCGAGATGGAAGTCACCGAACGCAGCGGCCAGTGCAACCATGGCCGCCCGACCTGGACCCAGCTCGCGCTGGCCGATCTCGACCGCCTGTTTCTGCGTGGTCGCTGAATCACCCCTGGAGACGATGACGATGTCCCTGGCCCGTTTCCTGTTTGCCGCCGCCATGCTCGGTGGCGCCGGTGACTGTGCCGGTGCCGACGCGGCGTACGCTGCCCGGATCGCGCACTGGCGCCAGCAGCGCCTGCAGACGCTGACCGCCGCCGATGGCTGGCTGACACTGGTCGGCTTCGAATGGCTGCGTCCGGGCACGCAGACCGTGGGCCGTGCTCCCGACAACGCCATCGTGCTGCCGGTCGGCCCGGCGCATCTCGGCACGATCACACTGGCGGCCGACGGCCGGGTGCGGCTGGATCTCGCGGCCGATGCGGGTGCCACGGTCGATGGCGAAGCGGTGCATTCGGCCCTGCTTCGCGATGACCGCGATGCACGGCCCTCGGCGGTCCGCTTCGGCACGGCGAGTCTGTACCTGCTCGACCGCTCGGGGCGCAAGGCGCTGCGCATCAAGGACAGCACGGCGACGACGCGCACGGCTTTCCGCGGTCTCGACTCGTTTCCGACCGATCCCTCGTGGCGGATCGAGGCGCGTTTCGAGGTGTTCGATCCGGTGCAGCACGTCGAGCTGGCCACCGAGGCCGGCACGATCGAGCGCGACGTGGTGCCGGGCCGCATCGTGTTCGAGCGCGACGGTCAGCGTTACACGCTGCTGCCGATCCTCGAGACGCCCGGCGACACGCGCCTGTTCGTGGTCTTCGCTGATCGCACCAGCGGCCAGGAGACCTACGGCGCGGCGCGCTTCCTGTACGTGGACGCAGCGCGCGACGGCCGCGTGGTGCTCGACTTCAACCGCGCCTACAACCCGCCGTGCGCATTCACCGCGTTTGCCACCTGCCCGCTGCCGCCGCCGGAGAATCGGCTGCCGCTGCGCATCACCGCGGGCGAATTGACCTACCGCGGCGGGCACTGATCGCCGCGTGCGCGATTCGACGGCCGCTGAGTACCGGCTTGCGGCGCTCGCGGAAGGCGCGCGTCCCCTCGCGCAGGCCAGTCCTGATCGAGCGCGTCGAGCCTGTCCGCGCTGGGCGGTGGCATGCGCACGCCGCCGCGGTCGGCGCAGCGCGGGTTGCGGAAGGCCGGGGCATGGCTCCAAGATGAAGGATCAATCGCTGATGGCAGCAATCGGGGGGAACCTTTTCCGGTCCCGGCACTCTAGGCTGAGTGCAGCGCGGCGCAGCCGCGCCATGGCGTCATTCCCACTGGAGAACTTGGCATGAGGTTATCGCGTCTCACCGCATTGTCGGCGCTGCTGCTGGTCGCACCGGCATGGGCCCAGCAGGCGGCCGCTCCCGCTCCGGCCGCGGCCGCGCCGCAGGTGCCGGCGATCGACAAGACCAAGCTGTCGTATGCGGTCGGCTTCCAGATCGGCAGCAATTTCCTCAACAACAAGATGGATGTGGATCTGAATCAGGTGATCCGCGGCCTGCAGGACGCCTACGCACGGCGCCCGCCCGCATTGCCGGCGCCGGAGATGCAGGGCCAGCTGATGGCGCTGCAAGCGCGCATTCGCACTCAGGCGATGGCGGCTTACCAGAAGCTTGCCACCGACAATCTGCAGAAGAGCGAGCAGTTCCTGGCCGCCAACAAGGCCAAGCCCGGCATCGTCACCTTGCCTGACGGCATCCAGTACCGGGTGATCGAACAGGGCACCGGCACCGTGCATCCGACACTGGATTCGACGGTGACCCTGCACTACCGCGCCTCGCTGATGAACGGGCTGGAGTTCGACAGCTCGTTTGCGCGCGGCAAGCCGGTCACGTTCAAGGTCAAGGACATGATCAAGGGCTGGCAGGCGATCCTGCCGCGCATGGTGGTCGGCGACCGCTGGCAGGTTTATGTGCCGCCGCAGCTGGCCTTCGGCGCGACCGGTCAGCCGCCGCGCATCGGCCCCAACGAGGCGCTGGTGTTCGAATTGAAGATCCTCGACGTCAAGAACTGACGGGCGGCATCAGGCCGGCGGCTGCAGGCTGCCGGCCTCCTCCAGCGAGGCTTCCATCGCGAGCTTGATGCGGTTGATCGCGCGCATCGCCGGTTCGGCCTCGTTGCCGTTGCCGGCCGCCCCGCCCAGCAGCGCCTGGCCGCGCGCGATCAGCGCCGCCTCGGCATCCGGCACAAACTGCGCCAGATAGACATAGCCGCGCAGCAGTCCTTCGCGCAGCTCGGGCTGGTCCAGCGGCACGCTGGTCAGCAGCAGGCGCAGCGCGTCGCGCAGGCGCTCCTTGGGATGCGGCAGCAGCGACTCCGGCAGGCCGTAGACCTCCGGGCGCAGACTCGCCAGCACCTTGCCGTAATCACGGACCATGCGGGTGGCGAGAGCGAGCATGGCCGCAGCGTAACCCAGGCATCGCGCGGCGGCGATGCGACGCTCGGCTAAACTGGCGCGATGGAGCCCGAGCCCCTGCCGCCGCTGACGCCCTGTGTCGGCGTGTGCTGTCTCGATGCGAGCGGTTACTGCCGTGGCTGCCTGCGCAGCCGCGACGAGATCGCGCGCTGGTCCGGACTCGACGATGAGGAGCGCCTGCGCATCATGCGCGAGCTGCCGCTGCGCGGCGAATGCCGGTGAGCGCACTGCCGGCCGGACTGCTGCGCGCACTGCATCCGCTGCGTTCGCCGCCGCAGCCGCCAGGCTGGAACCACGACGAGCTCGTCGATCTGCTCGGACCCGGGCCGCGCACGCCGGCTGCGGTCCTCGTCGGTATCCGCGCCGGCGCCACGCCGACCGTGATCCTGACGCGGCGCAACGATCATCTGCGCACCCATGCCGGGCAGGTGAGTTTCCCGGGCGGACGGGTGGATGCGCGGGATGAGGATGCCGTTGCCACGGCGTTGCGCGAAAGCGCCGAGGAGATCGGGCTTGATCCGCGGGCAGCGGAGCCGCTGGGATTTCTGGATTGCTTCGACACCGTCAGCGGTTACTGCGTGACGCCGGTCGTCGCGCGCATCGCGGCGACGGCCGTGCTGCGCCCCAATCCCGTCGAGGTGGCCGAGGTTTTCGAGGTGCCGCTGGCGTTTCTGCTCGACCCCGCGCGACTGCATGCGCTGACCATGGACTATCGCGGCCGCACGCGGCGGATCCACGAGTTCGAGCCCTATGCCGGCGAGGGTCACCGCATCTGGGGCGCGACCGCCGCTATGCTGTTCAATCTGATGACCCGGATGGCACGACCATGACCCCGCCGAACACGCTGATCGATGCCAAGGCACTGTCAGCCTTGCCGCGGGGCGCCTGCCTGATCGTGGACTGCCGCCATGACCTGACGGATGTCGATGCCGGGCGTCGTGCCTGGGCGCAGGCGCATCTGCCCGGCGCGGTGCATGCGCACGTCGATCGCGACCTGTCGGACCTGAGCAAAAAGGGGTTGGGCCGTCATCCGCTGCCCGATGCCGGGGTTTTCGCCGCGACCCTGGCGCGCTGGGGCTGGCGGCCGGGTCTGCCGGTGGTCGCCTATGACGCGATGGGCGGCGCGCTGGCGGCGGCACGACTGTGGTGGATGCTGCGCGTGATGGACCAGCCGGCGATGGTGCTCGACGGGGGCTTGCAGGCCTGGATCGCGGCGGGATTGCCGCTCGAGTCGCAGGCCGTGGCAGCGACACCTGCGCCGGTCGCGCCGCTGCGCTGGCCCGCAGACCGCGTGCTCGACGTCGAGCAGGTGTTGCAGCAGCGTGCCCGCGCCGACGTGTTGCTGCTCGACGCCCGCGCGACTCCGCGCTACCGCGGTGATGTCGAGCCGCTCGACAGCAAGGCAGGGCACATCCCCGGCGCGCGCAATCGCCCTTTCGCCAGCAACCTCGGCGACGATGGCCGTTTCAAGCCGATCGATGACCTGCGCGAGGAATGGCTGGATTTGCTGGCGGGGGGCGACCCCGCCTGCGTCGTGCACATGTGCGGTTCCGGCGTCACCGCCTGCCACAACCTGCTGGCGATGGAGCACGCCGGCCTGCCCGGCTCGCGCCTGTTCGCGCCCTCGTGGAGCGGCTGGATCAGCGATCCCGAACGTCCGGTGGCGACCGGAGCCGCGGCCGGCTGACCTCCATGCCCGCACTCGGTACCGCCGCGCACGAACTCGGTGGCTCTGCCGCAGCGTTCGCTTCCTTCTCTCCTGTTGTCATCCCGAGGGCGAAGCCCGAAGGATCTGTCTGCCCGAGTGATCTCGGCACACCGTTTGTTTCCACGCGGAATCAGGCGGTGTGCCGAACTCATCCAGACACCGCCTGATGCTTCGCTGCGCAGATCCTTCGCTGCGCTCAGGATGACAAGGACAGAAGATGACGGCGCAGAGGCGAAACCTCAGCGCGGTTTGCCCGACCTGAGTTGCGCGACCAGCGCCTTCAGCACGGTCTGGGTGTCCGGCGCGAACCAGCCGTCGAGGAAGGACTCCACCGGCAGTTGCGCAGCATCGGCATAGATGGCGGCGAGATCGGCGCGCGCCAGCGCACGGGTTTCGCGCATGGCCTTGCGCGGCAACGCCAGCAGGTCGGTGAGCCAGTGCAGGGCACGGGTCGCGACGAAATCCACGTCAGCCAGTTCGTCGACCAGGCCGATCGCCAGCGCCGCTTCGGATTCGAGCATGGTCCCGGCGACCAGCAGACGCTCGGCGCGGTAGGTGCCGACCAGACGCGCCAGCGCGGCCTGGATGCAGGCCGGCACGGTCAGCCCGACCTGTACCTCGTTGAGGCCGACGCGGTATGGCCCGCGCGCCATGACACGGTAATCGCAGTGCAGCGCCAGCACGGCGCCGCCGGCAGGACTGTGGCCGGTGATCGCCGCTGCGGCGGGAATCGGTGAGCGCGCCAGCGCGGCGGCCAGGCCGAAGAAGTCGCGCCATACCGGCGCCAGGGCGGCGCGGTCGAGCGCCAGCAGCACCGGCACGTCGAGACCGGCCGAGAACATGCCGGGCGTACCGCTGATCAGCAGCGCTTCGGCGCCATCGCGCGGGGCCGCCTCCACCGCTGCGCGCAGCGCCCGGATCAGGCCCGGGTCGAGGGCGTTGACCGGCGGTCGTGCCAGGCGCAGTTCGCGGATGCCGTATTCGTGGTCGATGCGTTCGAGCATGTCAGGGACTCCCGGTGGTCAGTTCGTAACGCAGGGTGAAGGTCAGCACGGCGCTGCCCCCGGCCGGTACGCGCAGGGGAAAGTCGAGCCGGGTGGCATCCCGCTGCGCCGGTGCGACGCTGGATGCCAGCAGCGTCCATGCGCGCCAGCGCCAGGGGAATTCGCGCAGCGCGACGGTGCGTGCGGCATCGCCGGTGTTGCGCACGGTCACGCGGAAGCTCTCGTCGGCGTGGCCGGCCGCCTTGTCCACCGCGAATGCAGTGACCTCGCGCGTCGTGCGCAGGTCGAAGGCTTCGCCCAGGGTCAGCTCGACGTGCGTGTCGGGCGGCGTGTCGTCGATGTTGGCTTCGCCCAGCAGTTCGACGGGATTGCCGATGCCGGCGCCATACACACGCACCACGCCCGAGGGCAGCGCGTGCGCCGCGGTGAAGCCCAGCTGGCTTTCGACCGCGCCGTGTTGCGCGCCCGGCTGCGGCGGGCCGAGGTCGGGCGCCTCGTAGACGCCACGCTGGCCCTCGATGGTCGCGACATAGCGGCGCGCGCAGGCCAGCGTCGCCGGCGCATACAGCGGCACGACGGTACTGCTGCCGTCGGGCAGATCGACGCGCTGCGGCAGCGCGAAGCTGCGGTAGTCGCCGATCGTGGCGGGGACGGGCAGGGCGGGGGCGTTTGCGCCCATGGCAACCGCCAGACGCATCATCGGCAGGGGCTGCTGCGCCAGTCGGGGTTTGCCTGCGAGCAGGGTGATGGCAGCATCGTGCCAGTCGCGGCCGCCCTGGTTGGACAGGCTGGCAGCGGCGTGGAAGTCGATGCGGCAGTCCGCGCCCGGCGCAAGATCGGCCGTGTAGGTCGCGCGCCAGCCGAGGCCGCGGGTCGGATAGGTCAGGGTGAGCGGGTAGCTGCCCGCATGCGCTGCGCCCAGCGCGATCTCGAGCATCGCCCCGCGCGGCACCGGTTCGCCGGCGCCAAGGCTGACGGCGCTCCACTCGCGCACCAGTTCGAGCTGACCGGACGCGTCGCGCAGGGTCAGGGTGTCGCGGTCGACCCGCAGCAGGGTGCCGGCTGCCAAGGGCTGGCCGTTCGGGCCGCGCACCGAGACGCCTCGGCCGAGCAGGGCATCGAGCTGGGCCGTACCGCCCGCGCCGGGTGCCAGCACGCGCTGCCAGTCGATGCGTGCGCCCGCCGCGCGGGGGAAGTCCGGCAGCAGGCCGTCGGCGTCCATCTGGGCCGGCAGGCCGGGAATGCGCAGCACCTCGGCGCCACCCCGCAGCCGCACGTCGCGCGTCTCGCGCACGATGGCGTATCCAGCGCCGGCATCCGCGTCGGGGTAGATCGTGAGCGCCGGCCCGGAAGCCGCTGCGGCGGCAGCGGCCGGGACCAGCGCGAGCAGGGCAAGGGCAAGCGGTTCGCGGCGCATGGCGGATCTCCCCGATTGACGCCAGCGATCATAGCCAGCGCGGACCGCACACGGATGAACCGGCGCCGCGTTCTGGAGCCGTGGTCGCGGTACCCCGACGGGGCGCCAGGTCACCGGGCGCAGGCATCGCGGATGGCCTGCGGCAGCGGCACGCTGCGGCCGGTCACCGGGTCCATCCACACCATCACCACCTCGCCGTCGCAGTGCAGGCGCGCCGGATCGGCGGCGTCGAGGATGCGGTGGGCGAGCGCCAGCGAGCTGCCGCCGAGCCGCCCGCGCGTCAGTTCCACGCGCAGTGCGCCCGGCCAGCTGACCGGTGCGCGGTAATTGAGCGAACTGGCGGCCAGCACCGGCATCGCGTGTTCGTCGAACCACGGACCGGGCACGCTGGCCAGCCACTGCAGGCGCGCTTCCTCGAGGTAGGTGAGGAACGTCGAATTGTTGACGTGATTGAAGGCGTCGAGGTCGCGCCAGCGTACCGCGATGGCGGCCACGAACAGCGGTTGCGAATCGGCGCCGGCAGCCTCCGCGCCGGATGTCGCCGCCGCACCGGGCTGCGTCACCGCGGAGTGTCGGCGCGCCGCGCGCGGCTTGCGCGGGGCGCTCATGCGCGTCGCTTCCGGCGCTCGCTGCGCGCCGGTTTGGCCGGCGCCAGCACGCGCGTGAGGAAGCGTCCGGTGTGCGAGGCCGGTTCGGCGGCGATCTGCTCCGGTGTGCCCGCCGCGACGATGCGCCCGCCGCCGCCGCCGCCCTCGGGGCCGAGATCGACGACCCAGTCGGCGGTCTTGATCACGTCGAGGTTGTGCTCGATCACCAGCACGGTGTTGCCCTGGTCGACCAGCTGGTGCAAGACATCCAGCAGTTGCTCGATGTCGTGGAAGTGCAATCCGGTGGTCGGCTCGTCGAGGATGTACAGGGTATTGCCGGTATCGCGGCGCGACAGCTCGCGCGACAGCTTGACGCGCTGCGCCTCGCCGCCCGAGAGCGTGGTCGCGCTCTGACCCAGCTGCAGATAGCCGAGTCCGACCGCGAGCAGGGTTTCGAGTTTGCGGGCCAGCGTCGGCACTGGCTGGAACAGCTTCAGCGCGTCCTCGACCGTCAGCGCCAGAATGTCGGCGATCGTGTGGCCCTTGTAGGCGATTTCCAGCGTCTCGCGGTTGTAGCGCTTGCCGTGACAGACGTCGCAGGGCACATAGACGTCGGGCAGGAAGTGCATCTCGACCTTGATCAGGCCGTCGCCCTCGCAGGCCTCGCAGCGGCCGCCGCGCACGTTGAAGCTGAAACGGCCGGCCTCGTAGCCGCGCGCGCGCGCCTCGGGCACCTGCGCGAACAGCTCGCGCAGCGGCGTGAACAGGCCGGTGTACGTGGCGGGATTGCTGCGCGGCGTGCGGCCGATCGGCGACTGGTCGATGTCGACCACCTTGTCGAACAGTTCCAGGCCTTCGATGCTCCTGAACGCAGCCGGTTGCGTGCCGGCGCCGTTGAGCACGGCGGCAGCGTGGCGGTAGAGGGTGTCGTTGACAAGGGTGGACTTGCCTGACCCCGAGACGCCGGTGACGCAGGTGAACAACGCGGCCGGCACTTCGAGATCGACGTTCTGCAGGTTGTTGCCGCTGGCACCATGGAGCTTCAGCCAGCGTCCGCGCTGCGGCGTGCGGCGCTGCTGCGGCACCTCGATGCGGCGTGTGCCGGTCAGGTACTGGCCGGTCAGCGAGCGCGGCGCGGCAAGCACGTCGGCCAGCGCGCCCTGGGCGACGATCTCGCCGCCGTGCACGCCGGCGCCGGGGCCGATGTCGAGAATGTGGTCGGCGGCGCGGATCGCGTCTTCGTCGTGCTCGACCACGATCACCGTGTTGCCCAGATCACGCAGACGTCGCAGCGTGCCCAGCAGACGCTCGTTGTCGCGCTGGTGCAGGCCGATCGACGGCTCGTCGAGCACATACATCACGCCGACCAGCCCGGCGCCGATCTGGCTGGCCAGGCGGATGCGCTGCGCCTCGCCGCCGGACAGCGAATCGGCTTTGCGGTCGAGGGTCAGATACTCGAGGCCGACGTCGACCAGGAACGTCAGCCGTTCGCGGATCTCCTTGACAATCCGCGCGGCGATCTCGCCGCGCCAGCCCGGCAGCGTCAGCGTGGCGAAGAACCCCAGCGTGTCGCCGATCGGAAGCGCCGCCAGGGCCGGCAGCGTGCGCGTGGCGACGGTGACGTGGCGCGCCGAGCGGTTGAGCCGCGCACCGCCGCAGTCGGGGCAGGCGCGCTCGCTGATGTAGCGCGCCAGCTCTTCGCGCACGACGCTCGATTCGGTCTCGCGGTAGCGGCGCTCGAGGTTGGGCACGATGCCCTCGAACGGATGTTTGCGGGTGACCGTCGTGGCCCGCTCGCCGAGGTAGCGGAACGCGATTTCGTCCTCGCCCGAGCCCGACAGCACTGCGTCCCGAATGCGCGCCGGCAGTTCCTGCCAGGGGGTCTCCGGATCGAACGCATAGTGCTTCGCGAGCGCGAGGATCATCTGGAAGAAGTGCGCGTTGCGGCGGTCCCAGCCGCGCACCGCGCCGCCGGCCAGCGACAGTTCCGGATGCGGCACCACGCGCGCCGGGTCGAAGAACTCGGTGATGCCGAGGCCGTCGCAGCGCGGGCAGGCGCCGACCGGCGAGTTGAACGAGAACAGTCGCGGTTCCAGCTCCGGCAGCGAGTAGTCGCAGGACGGGCAGGAGAAGCGTGACGAGAACAGCAGCTCGGGGAACTTGGCATCGGCCGCTCCTGCGCGTCCTGCGACCGCAGGGAGTGCAGAGCCGCTCGCGGCACTTGGGCTTTCCTGCCCGGCGGCCGCTCCTGCGCGTCCTGCGCTCGCGGCACTTGGGCTTTCCTGCCCGGCGCCGAGGTCGGCGACGATCGCCAGTCCTTCGCCGAGGCGCAGGCAGGTCTCGAACGACTCCGCCAGGCGCTGCTTGAGCTCCGGCTTGGGGCGAAAGCGGTCGATCACGACCTCGATGGTGTGTTTCTGGCGCAGGGCCAGCGCCGGCACCGCGTCCAGGTCCAGCACCGTGCCGTCGACGCGGGCGCGCACGAAGCCCTGCGCGCGCAGCTGCTCGAAAACCTGCACGTGCTCGCCCTTGCGCTCGCGCACGATCGGCGCCAGCAGCATCAGGCGCCGCTCCGGATCCAGCGCCAGGGTCGCGTCGACCATCTGGCTGACCGTCTGTGCCGCCAGCGGCACACCGTGGTCCGGGCAGTGGGGTGTGCCGGTACGCGCAAACAGCAGACGCAGGTAGTCGTGCACCTCGGTGATGGTGCCGACGGTCGAACGCGGGTTGTGCGAAGTGGATTTCTGCTCGATCGAGATCGCCGGCGACAGACCCTCGATGTGGTCGACGTCCGGCTTCTCCATCATCGACAGGAACTGGCGCGCGTAGGACGACAGCGACTCGACGTAGCGGCGCTGGCCCTCGGCGTAGAGGGTATCGAAGGCCAGCGAGCTCTTGCCCGAGCCGGACAGCCCGGTGATCACGATCAGGCGGTCGCGCGGCAGGTCGAGGTCGATGTTCTTGAGATTGTGCGTGCGCGCGCCGCGGATGCGGATCGTGTCCATCGGGAGGCAAGACCTTGGCGGCAAGGGGATCGAATATATCAACCGCAAGGATGTGGGCAGGGCGTCGACGGCACAAGCGGCGACCCGCGTCATCCGGCTGCGGCGCCGCCCGTCGTCGCGGGGTCCCCGGATTTGACCCGCCACCACCGCTCCCGTTATCCTTTCAAGGCTTTACCTCCCAGAAGAACGACACAAGAGGCCCCCCATGTACGCAGTCATCAAGACCGGCGGCAAGCAGTACCGCGTGATGCAGGGCGAAGTCCTGCGCGTGGAACTGCTGGACGCCGAAGTGGACAGCACCATCCGTTTCGACCAGGTCCTGCTGGTCGGCGAGGGCGAGTCCATCCGGGTCGGTGCACCGCTGGTCGCCGGTGCCGTGGTCAGCGCGAAGGTGCGCGCCCACGGTCGCGCCGACAAGGTCCGCATCGTCAAATTCCGCCGCCGCAAGCACTATCGCAAGCAGATGGGGCACCGGCAGCACTACACCGAAGTCGAAATCACCGGCATCAGCGCCTGAGCGCGGTGCGGAGGTAATACGTCATGGCACACAAAAAGGCAGGCGGCTCCACCCGCAACGGCCGCGATTCCAACCCCAAGTACCTGGGTGTCAAGATCTATGGCGGCCAGGCCGTCGAACCCGGCAACATCATCCTGCGCCAGCGCGGCACCCAGTTCCACCCGGGCGCGAACGTCGGCTGCGGTCGCGACTACACGCTGTTCGCGCTCAAGGATGGCGTGGTCGAGTTCAAGGTCCGCGGGCCCAAGAGCCGCCGCTACGTCAGCGTGATCCCGGGCTGATCCACGTCCGCCCCGATTTCGCCAGAGCCCCGCCTCGTGCGGGGCTCTTTGTTTGCCGCACGAGACGGCAACCTCGGCTCCAGAGCAGTGTGGGTCCGCGAAGGACGCGAAGCGCGCGAAGCTCTTCAAGATTCTAATCTTTGCGTGCTTGGCGATCTTTGCGGACCAGGCTCCTTGCTTGCTCGTCGGCAGGGCCAGAGGGTCGCACAGGACGCGAAACACGTCGACTGAATATCCTTGCGCCATAGTCATCTCTCCCCTCACCGGTCGCCGCCATGAAATTCGTCGACGAAGCATCCATCCGCGTGCAGGCCGGTGATGGCGGCAACGGTTGCATCAGCTTCCGCCGCGAGAAGTTCATTCCGCTGGGCGGACCCGACGGCGGCGATGGCGGTGACGGCGGTTCGGTGTGGCTGCTGGCCGACGAGGGACTGAACACCCTGATCGACTTCCGGCACCAGCGCCAGTTTCGCGCCCAGCGCGGCCAGAACGGCATGGGCAGCCAGATGTCGGGTCGCGGCGGCGAGGATTGCGTGATCCGGGTGCCGGTCGGCACCGTGATCACCAATCTCGACACGGGCGAAATCATCGGCGACCTTGCTACCCACGGACAGCGCCTGAAAGTGGCCGCGGGCGGTTATGGCGGACGCGGCAACGAGAAATTCAAGAGCTCGACCAATCGCGCTCCGCGCAAGGCCACGCCCGGTACGCCGGGCGAGACGCGCGAGTTGCGACTGGAGCTGAAGCTGCTGGCCGACGTCGGCCTGCTCGGCTTCCCGAACGCCGGCAAATCCACCTTCATCCGCGCGGTGTCGGCGGCCACGCCGCGGGTGGCTGATTACCCGTTCACCACGCTGCAGCCGCATCTGGGCGTGGTGCGCATCGAAACCGACCGCAGCTTCGTGATCGCCGACATTCCCGGCCTGATCGAGGGCGCCGCCGAGGGCGCGGGTCTGGGCATCCGGTTTCTCAAGCATCTGGCGCGCACCCGGCTGCTGCTGCACGTGGTCGATCTGCTGCCGCTCGACGGCGTCGAGCCGGGCGCGCAGGTGCGCACGATCGAGCATGAACTGCAGCGGTTCGACATCGCGCTGGCGCAGCGGCCGCGCTGGCTGGTGCTGAACAAGGCCGACCTGCTGACGCCCGAGGAGGCGCAGGCCCGAGCGCTCGAGGTGGTGCGCGAGCTGGACTGGCGTGAGCCCTGGTTCGTCGTCTCGGCCGCCACGCGCAGCGGTACCTGGGAGGTCTGCCTGAAGATCCAGACCTTCCTCGACGGGTTGCGCGCGACAACCCGGCGCGCCGAAGCGGATGCCGCGGACGTACGCATGCGCCCGGAGGGCGAGGCATGAGAGCGGCGGCGGTTCGGCCGGCGGGGATGCTGCCGCGGCCCGCGGATGCCCGGACACGGGCCACAAAAAAGCCGGCTCGCGCCGGCCTTTTTGCGTTGGCGCCGGAGGGTTCAGCCCAGGGCGCGGATATGCGCGCTGAGGCGGCTCTTGTGGCGCGCCGCCTTGTTCTTGTGCACCAGCCCGCGGCTGGAGTAGCGGTCGAGCACCGGCTCGGCGGCCTTGTAGGCGGCCTCGGCGCCGGCCTTGTCCTTGGCCTCGAGGGCCTTGACGACCTTCTTGATCGTGGAGCGCAGCATGGAACGCGCGCTGGCATTGCGCATGCGGCGCTGCTCGGACTGGCGCGCGCGCTTCTTTGCGGACTTGATGTTGGCCAAGGGAAAACTCCGAACGCGGGTAGTGAAAAGACGGAAAGTATGCGGGAGCGCCGCGGGCAGGTCAATCGGGAAGCGGGATCCGGGGAGCACGGGCCGGGGCCGGGGGCGCAGAAGCCGGGACCCGGGACCCGGG
>JAKAZT010000016.1:0-2116 GCA_021815695.1 Pseudomonadota bacterium | reverse complement strand
CCCGGGTCCCGGTCTTCCCATCATCTTTGCTGCCCGCATGGCGAGTTTCGCGGCCATGAGCGACCCCCGTCCGGGCCTGCTGCGCGGGCTGGCCTCGTTCAGTTCGATGACCTTCATCTCGCGCGTGCTCGGGCTGGCGCGCGAGACGGTGATCGCGATCGTGTTCGGCGCCAACGCCTACACCGACGCGTTCTGGGTCGCGTTCCGCATCCCCAACTTCCTGCGCCGGCTGTTCGCCGAGGGCGCGTTCTCGCTGGCCTTCGTGCCGGTGTTCACCGAGGTCAAGCAACGCGGTGACGAGGCCGCCCTGAAGGCGCTGGTGGCGCGCGCGGCCGGAACCCTCGGCGGCATCCTGCTGCTGGTCACCGCGCTCGGTGTGTTCGGGGCGTCGTGGATGACGCGGCTGTTCGCGCCCGGCATCGTCGACGACCCGCTGCGCTTCGCTCTGACCACGGACATGTTGCGGATCACCTTTCCGTTCCTGCTGTTCGTGTCGCTGACCGCGCTGGCCGGCGGCGTGCTCAACGCGTATCACAAGTTCGCGCTGCCGGCACTGACGCCGGTGATCCTCAACCTGTGCATGATCGCCGGCGCGCTGTGGCTGGCGCCGCATCTGGCGGTGCCGATCACCGCGCTGGCCTGGGCGATCCTGCTGGCCGGCGTACTGCAGCTGGCGGTGCAGTTGCCGGCGCTGCGCAAGCTGGGCCTGCTGCATGTGCCGCGATGGGGCTGGCGCCACCCGGACGTGCAGAAGATCCTCAGGCTGATGCTGCCGACCTTGTTCGGGTCGTCGGTAGCGCAGGTCAACCTGCTGCTCGACACCCTGATCGCCTCGTTCCTGATCGCCGGCTCGCAGACCTGGCTGGCGCAGTCGGATCGTCTGATGGAATTTCCGCTGGGCGTCTTCGGCGTCGCGCTGGGCACGGTGATCCTGCCCAGTCTGGCGCGCCACCACGTCGGTACCGATGCCGAGGGTTTTCGCCGCGCGCTGGACTGGGGCATCCGCACCGCGCTGCTGATCGCGCTGCCGGCGGCGGTGGCGCTGGTGCTGCTGGCCAAGCCGATGATCGCGACCCTGTTCCAGCACGGCCGCTTCACTCCGTTCGACACCGAGATGGCGACACTGTCGCTGACCACGCTCAGTCTCGGTTTGCCGGCGTTCGCGCTGGTCAAGGTGCTGGCGCCGGCGTTCTACGCACGCCAGGACACGAAAACGCCGGTGCGCGCGGCGGTGGTGTCGATGACGGTCAACATGCTGCTCAACGTGATGTTCGTCGGCCTGCTGTTCTGGCGCTGGCATACGCCGGCTGATCTCGCCCACGGCTGGCTGGACGGGCTGGCGCGGGTACCCGGCCTGCACATGGCGCTGGGTCTGGCCAGCGCGCTGGCGGGTTATCTCAACCTCACCCAGCTGTGGCTGGCACTGCGTCGTGCCGGGGTCTATGCGGCACAGCCGGGGTGGGGCCGCAATCTGCTGCGCCTGGGCGTGGCCATCGCGGTGATGGCGGCGATCCTGCTCGCTGGTCGCTGGTACTGGCCGGACTGGACCCGTGACAGCGCGTGGCTGCGCATCGGCCGGCTGTCCGTGCTGCTGGCCGGATCCTCGCTGGCTTATCTCGCCGTTCTGTTCGCGCTCGGCTTCCGTCTGCGCGAGCTGCACGAGGCTTGAGCGCCGGTGCCGTGGCTATACTCGCGTGATGATGAGTGTTTTCCGGGACGCCGTTGGGCCCAGTCTGGCCCCGGGCGGCAGCGTGCTGGCCGTGGGCGCCTTCGACGGGTTGCACCGCGGCCATGCCGCGCTGCTGGCGCGCGTGCGCGAACGTGCGCAAGTGCTGGGCCTGTCGCCGCTGGTGGTCAGCTTCGAGCCGCTGCCGCGCGCGTTCTTTGCCCGCGAGCCGCTGCCGCGCCTGGGCTCGGTGCGCGACAAGCTCGAAGGCCTGTGCGAGGCCGGCATGGAGCGCGCGTTGCTGCTGCGCTTCAACGCCGCGCTGGCGGCAATGAGTGCCGAGGATTTCGTGCGTGACGTGCTGGTGCAGCGCGCGCGAGCACGCGAGGTCTGGGTCGGCGCCGACTTTCGCTTCGGCCATGCCCGGCGCGGCGATGTCGCCCTGCTCGA
>JAKAZT010000101.1 GCA_021815695.1 Pseudomonadota bacterium | reverse complement strand
CGATGCGTTCGGCGTCGCGGCGCGCGAGCGCCAGCACGGCGTCACTCACCAGGCGGTCGTGCAGAATCACATCCGCCTCGTGCAGTGCGCGCAGTGCCTTGAGCGTCAGCAGCCCGGGATCGCCCGGGCCCGCGCCTACCAGGATCACACTCCCCGATGCCGGCATGGACAAGGGCTGCTCGAGTTCATCCGTCAACGCTTGCTCGGCCGCCCGGTTCTGGTGTTGACGCAACAGTCGGGGCACAGACCCGGCGAGCACGCGATCGAAGAAGCGTCGGCGTTCCGTGATTTTGGGGAAGACGACGCGAATGCGCGCCCGTTCGCGGCGCAGCAGCTCGCACAGCGCGCCAAGTGAATCGTCGAGCATCGCCTCCACGCGCTCGCGCACCCAACGCGACAGCATCGGCGCGGCGCCGCCACTGGAGATCGCGATTTGCAGTGCTCCGCGCTCGACCCGTGCGGGGACATGAAAGCTTGACGCTTCCGCGTCGTCGACCACATTCGCCCAGATCGCACGTTTTGCAGCCTCAGCAGCGATGGTGTGATTGACGGCCGGGTGGTCAGTGGCGGCGATCACCAACCACACGTCGTCGAGCCAATACGGCGCGAAGTGGCCGGCGAAGTACCGAATGCGGCCCGTGGCATGCAGCGGATGCAGCGCGGCGTCGAGATGCGGTGCGCCGACGCGCACCCGGGCGCCTGCCGCCAGCAACGCGTCAATCTTGCGCCGCGCGACGGTACCGGCGCCGACCACCAGCACCTCGCGGTCACGCATGTCGACGAAGATTGGAAAGAGCGTCGGGTGCACCGCAGGCGACCAAATCCAGGCGAGTGACCCACGCTAGACGCCCCCGCGCCGCGCGCAAAATGATGATTGCGTCCGCGCATATGACCGTACGTTCTATGCGTTCACTGGACGCTGCTCCGGCGAAGGACTACTGTCGGCAGACCGTCGTCACTGGTTTGCGAGCAGCCACTCGCGCCATCCGCCCAAGGCCAGGATGTTCACACCCGTCGTCCCGATGTGTTGTCGCCCGCACGCGATGTTTCGCGCCGCGCGCTTGCGACCACCTTCGGGACGACCGAGATGACTCTGACCCAGCTTCGCTATCTGATTGCCATTGCCGACTCCGGCCTGAACATCACCCTTGCCGCCGCGCGCGTGCATGCAACCCAACCGGGCCTTTCCAAGCAGATCAAACAGATGGAAGCCGAACTGGGCTTCCTGCTATTCGAGCGCCGGGGCCGCAGTCTCACGAGCCTGACGCCGGGCGGCCAGCGGGTCTTGATGCACGCACGGCGGATCCTCGAAGAGACGGCCAGCATCCGCGCCTACGCCGCCAACGAACGTGGTGAGACCAGCGGTGCCTTGGTGATGGTCACCACACATACCCAAGCCCGTTACGTGCTGCCGCCGGTCATTGCCGGACTGAAGCGTGCCTTTCCATATGTCAGCGTGCATCTGCAGCCGGCGGCGGATCGCGAGGTTCTGGAGTACCTCAACCGCGGCGACGTCGATGTCGCCATCCTGAGTACGGCAGGTTCTGTGCCGCGCGATGGCATGGCCATACCGCTCTACCGCTGGCGCCGCGTCGTACTGGTGCCCGCCATGCATGCGCTCGCGCGACTGGACCGGGCGCCCAGCCTGCAAGAGCTGGCCATCCATCCGCTGGTCAGCTATGAATCCTCTATCCAGCCCGAGTCCTCGCTTCGCCAGGCCTTTGCCCGACAGGGCCTTTCGTGGCAGTTGGCGATGACCGCTCAAGATGCCGACCTGATCCGAACCTATGTGCGCGCAGGTCTTGGCGCGGGCGTGCTGGCCGAGATGGCCGTTGGGCTGCCGTTGGACGCCGACTTGCGGGTTCTGCCGGCCCCGCCGACGTTGTGCGAGTGCGTCACCTGGGCCGTGTTGCCGCGCACGCGGGTGCCGCGCGATTACACGGTCGAGTTCCTGCAGCGGCTCGCTCCGCAACTGGATCGGCGCGACCTGCGGCGTGTGCTGGAGGGCACGAGCGAGCCGGCATGGCCGCCGCCGCCTTGGTGGGCCGAGATCAGCCAAACGATCACGATCTGAGGCTCGGTCAGGCATCGCGCGATGGTTCGGAGTCATGATCGATGTGCAGTCCACACTCGCGCTGCAGACCGAAAAAGCGCGTGTCCTCCTCGCGCATGCCGGCCTCGAGTCTTGTGGTGGTATGCGTGTCGCCAATGGATACGTACCCCGAGTGGGTCAGCGGGTGATCGGGAAGTCCGTGGCGACGGAGGTAACGCTCGATGTCCTGCTGGCTCCAATCCGCGAGCGGATGCAGCTTCCAGCGCTCGCCTCGCCGCTCGAGAATGTCCAGTCGGGATCGGCTTTCCGACTGCGCGCGTCGCAAGCCGGCGATCCAGGTGCCGACCGCAAGGTCTTGCAGCGCGCGCTGCAAGGGCTCGATCTTGCGCAGGCGGTTGTAGCGCGAAATGCCCGCGACGCCTTGTTCCCAGAGCCGACCCGTTCGCGCCTCCATCCAGGCCCGGCTGATCGCGGGGCGGTAGACCCGAAGATTGAGCGCGAGACGCTGGTTGAGATCATCCGCGAAGCGATAGGTCTCCGGAAACAAGTACCCGGTGTCGATCAGGATTACCGGGATGTCGGGGGCTTGCCGGGTGACCAGGTGGAGCGACACCGCCGCTTGCGCGCCAAAGCTGGAGGTCAGCACGTGCCTGCCTGGAAGGCGCTCAAGCGCCCAGGCCACGCGCTGTTCGGCACTCCAGGCGGCCAGGCTTTTGTTGATCTCCGCCAAGCCCTGCCGTGACGCAAGTGCCTCGATAAGATCCGGCGCGGTCATCCGGAAGTGACCTCGGCACGGACACGCGGCAGGGATTTGACGATGCCGGTGCGCGTCAGGTAATCCCCCAGACGTTCCGCGGGTTCCCGGTTGCGCGCATAACGCGCGAGCAGTGGATCCAGAGCGTCGAGGATCTCGTTCTCGCTGAGGTTTTCGCCGTAGAGGCTGTTCAGGCGCTGACCGAGGTGATCGCCGCCGAGCATCAGGTTGTAACGGCCGGGGGCCCGACCGATCAAAGCGATCTCGCTCAGATAGGGTCGCGAGCAGCCATTGGGGCAGCCGCTGATGCGCAGATCCACGGGTTGCGAACCGAGTCCGTGCCGGTGAAGCAAAGTTTGGATCTTTTCCAGCAGTGCGGGCAGATAGCGCTCGGCTTCCGCCATCGCCAAGCCGCACGTGGGCAACGCGACGCAAGCCAGTGCGTTCAATTGCAGCGGACCCGCGTGCCGGAATCCATCGAGTCCGCAGCGCGCGACCAAGGCATCCATCCGCGAGCGCTCGCTGGCGGCGACATTGGCGATCACCAGGTTCTGATTGGGCGTCAATCGGAATTCGCCCTGGTGGATGTGTGCGATTTCGCGCAGCCCGCTGAGCAGGGGCGAACCCGCGCGGTCCTCGATGCGCCCCGCCACGAGCCGCAGGGTCAGATGTCCACGGCCATCCTCGCCTTCGGTCCAGCCGAAGCGGTCGCCGCGGTGTTCGAAGGCGTACGGGCGCGCGGGCTTCAGGACGAAGCCCGCGCGCTGCTCGATCTCGCGGCGCATCCGCTCCATCCCCAGGCGGTCGATGGTGTACTTCAGGCGCGCCTGTTTGCGGTCGCTGCGATCGCCGAGGTCGCGCTGCGTGGTGATCACCGCCACGGCGGCTGCAGTCACCTGCTCGGGAGCCACGAAGCCGACGACTTCGGCGAGGCGCGGGTAGGTGCTGGGATCGCCCGCCGTCGTGCCCATGCCGCCGCCCAGGGTGAGGTTGTAGCCGACCAGTCTGCCGTTCTCGAGGATGGCGATGAAGCCGAGATCCTGGGCTAGCACGTCCACATCGTTGAGCGGCGGAATCGCAAAGCCGATCTTGAATTTCCGTGGGAGATAGGCGGCCCCGTAGAGCGGCTCGTCTTCTTCGCCGCTGCCGGCGACGCGCACTTCATCGAGCCAGATTTCGTAATAGGCGCGACTGCGCGGCAGCAGATGCTCGGACAGCGCCGCGGCCTGCGCGTAGACCGTCGCATGGGCCGAGGAGAGCCATGGATTGGCCGCCACGGTGACGTTGCGGTTGACGTCGCCGCAGGCGGCGACGGTATCGATCAGCGCGCGATTGATGGACTGCAGTGTCGTTTTCAAATGGCGCTTGATCACTCCGTGCAGTTGGAACGCCTGACGCGTGGTAATACGCAGTCCGCGTTCGGCGTAGGTCGTCGCAATGGCATCCAGGTGCAGCCACTGCGCCGGTGTCACCACGCCACCCGGCGTGCGCGTGCGAATCATGAAGGCGTGTGCCGGTTCCAGCTTCTGCCGCCGCCGCTCCTCGCGCAGGTCGCGATCATCCTGCTGGTAGCTGCCGTGAAACTTCAGCAGTTGCGCGTCCGGCTCGCGCAAGCCGCCGGTCAGGGGATCGGCCAGGCTTTCCGCGAGGGTGCCGCGCAAACGCCGGCTCGCGGCCTTGATCCGCTCCATGGCAGAGGGCTCACTCATGTCAGTAAACATCCCGGGCATAGCGGCCCTGTTGCTGCAAGGAGCGCAAGTATTGGTCAGCGGCCTCGCGGCCATGACCGCTGTGTTCGACGATCACATCGCGTAGTGCCGCGTGCACATCGCGCGCCATGTGTGTCGCGTCGCCGCACAAATAGAGGTAAGCGCCGCCTTCGAGCCAGTCGTACAAGCGGCGCCCTTGTTCGCGCAGGCGCTGCTGTACGTAGACCTTCTCGGCCTGATCGCGCGAGAACGCGACGTCGAGACGATGCAGCGTGCCGTTCTTCAACGCGGCGTGCCACTCGAGCTGGTAAAGGAAGTCATCACGCGCCTGGCGATGCCCGAAGACCAGCCAGTGGCGGCCCGTTGCTGCGATGGCGATTCGTTCTTGCAGAAAGCCACGGAACGGGGCCACGCCGGTCCCTGGCCCGATCATGATGAGATCGCGACTCGCATCGTCCGGCAGCCGGAAGCGCTCGTTGCGCTCGAGGAAGATGGACACGTTGGACCCGGCATCACACGACGCCAGATGATGCGAAGCGCTGCCCCAGCGCTGTCCGGCCCGCGTGATGTAGGCGACATGCGCCACCGTCAAGTGCGCTTCGGCACCCACCTCCTTGCGACTCGACGCGATCGAATACAGCCGCGGCGCCAGCGGACGCAGGGCTGTCACCAGCGCTTCGGCGGTCCAGGCGGCCGGGTACGCCAGCAGCAGATCGATGACCTGCTGCTCGCGAAGCAGCCGACCCGCTGCGGGGGCGTCCGGTGCAGCCAGCAACATATCCAATTCCGCATTGCGCGCGCGCGCCGCGTGTGCGTCCAAAAAAGGACGGCTGAGGCGCGTCAGTTCTCTGCGTTCCCGCAGCCATGCGCGCAGCGGCAACGTGTCATTGTTCTGGGTCACCGCCGTGTCGCCTTCCAGCTTGAGCGTCGAGAGCACGGCATCCACCAGCGCATCGGCATTGACCGGCCACACCCCGAGAGCGTCGCCAGGTTCGTAACCGAGACCGCCGACGGGAAGCTCCAGCTCGATATGCCGCACGTCTGCGCTGCTGCCGCGGCCGGTGATCCGCTGATTGGTCAGTACCTGCGCGGCGTAGGGGTGTATGCGCGTCCACACCGGCAGCGCCGGGGCGGGGCGCAGCGGCGTGACGATCGCAGCGACGGGAGCCGGCGCCGCGCAGATCTCGCGGGCCACGTGCAGGACGCGCGTCAGCCACGGATCGGCGAGGGTTTGGACGTCGAGGTCGGCATCGACGCGCTCCAGCAGGCGCGTGGCGCCGAGTTCAGCCAAACGCGCGTCGAGTTTGCGTCCGATGGCACAGAATTGCGCATAACTGGAGTCGCCGAGCCCGAGTACGGCATAGCGCATGTGCCCCAGATCGCGTACGCGCCGGCTGCAGAGATAGTCCACAAAGCCGCGCGCATCGTCCGAGGGCTCGCCCTCGCCCTGGGTGCTGAACACCAGCACGATGAACCGCTCGCTGTGCAGCTCACGCGCGGGATAGGCATCGGCACGGAAGAGCCGGACCGGTAACCCGGCGTCCGTAGTCTGCTGCGCCAACTGTTCGGCCAGTCGTTTGGCGTTGCCGGTTTGGCTGCCGTAAACAACGCACAAACGCGTCTGCGAATCGGTGTCCGGCAGCGCTTCCGCTGCAAGATGAATCCTCGTCCTGGCTTCTGCGATCCCGGCTGTGTAGCCCGCCAGCCACCACAGGCGTTCGCGATCGAGTCCCTCCAGCAACTGCCCAAGCAGGATGCGTTGATGCTCGGACAAAGGAGAAGGATGGGCAGGGACTGCCGACATGGGGATGGTCGCGCGCACGAGTCGACGGCGACCTTAGGGATCGACCTCGCGGAAGGGAAAGGGCCATGCGTTATGGGTATATGCCATTCGCTCATTTCACGCAGTGGAGCCGTTCGCACAAGCTCCGGAATCATCTGCGCCCCGCGCTGCCCCGCCACCCTCTGATGAACGATCTCGACCGCCTCGAATCCGAGTCCGTGCACATATTGCGTGAGGTGGTGGCGTGTATGCGGCGGCCGGTGTTGTTGTATTCGATCGGCAAGGACTCGTCGGTACTGTTGCACCTGGCACGCAAGGCGT
>JAKAZT010000015.1 GCA_021815695.1 Pseudomonadota bacterium | reverse complement strand
GCGCGTCAGCAGCCCCGTGGAGGCCGCGTTCAACCCGCTCGCAAGCTGTGCGCCCATGCGCGGCTCAGAGCAGCAGCCGGCGCAGATCGCCCAGTGCGCGGGCCAGGAAGGCGGTGAAGCGCGCCGCCGCCGCGCCGTCGATCACGCGATGGTCGTAGCTCAGCGACAACGGCAGCATCAGCCGCGGCTCGAAGGCGCTGCCGTTCCACACCGGCTGCAGGCTGCTCTTGCTGACGCCGAGGATCGCCACCTCGGGCGCGTTGATGATCGGGGTGAACGCGGTGCCACCGATGCCGCCCAGCGAGGAGATCGAGAAGCAGCCGCCGGACATGTCGGCCGGGGTCAGCTTCTTGTCGCGCGCCTTGACCGAGATCGCACCCAGCTCGCGCGCCAGCTCCAGCAGGCCCTTGCGGTCGCAGTCGCGCAGCACCGGCACCACCAGGCCGTCGGGCGTGTCCACGGCGATGCCGATGTGGAAATACTTTTTCAGTGTCAGCGTGTCGCCGGCCGCGTTGAGCGAGGCGTTGAAGGTCGGGAACGCCTGCAGCGCCGCCACCGCGGCCTTGATCAGGAACACCAGCGGTGTGACCTTGATGTCCTTGTGCTCGCCGCCCAGCTGCTTGCGAAACGCTTCCATCTCGGTGATATCGGCCAGATCGTGCTGGGTGACGTGCGGAATCAGCGCCCAGTTGCGCGCCAGGTTGGCGCCGGTGGCGCGCTTGATCTTGCCCAGCGGCAGCGTCTCCACCGCGCCGAACTTGGCGAAGTCGATCTGCGGCCACGGCAGCAGGTTGAGCCCGCTGCCGCCCGCGGTCTGCGGCGCCGCGCCGGCCAGCGCCTGCTTGACGAAAGCCTGCACGTCCTCGCGCAGGATGCGTCCGCCGCGACCACTGCCCGTGACCCGTGCCAGATCCACGCCCAGCTCGCGCGCGAGCAATCGCACCGCGGGCGTGGCATAGGGCACGCGATCGGGCATGACGGCCGCGGCGCCGGTGACGATTGGCGGCGTCGGCATGACGGGAGCCGCGGGCGCCGCAGCCGTTCGCGGGGCGGCGCCGGGGGTCGCCGCCGCGAGCTGCGCGGGTGGCGATGTCCTGGCCGGGGCCGGTGCGGCCGGCGCCGGAACTGCGGCAGGCGCGGCGGATGCCTTGGCGGCCTCAGCTGCTTCGATCAGCGCCACTACCGCGCCTTCGGAAAGGGTATCGCCCAGCTTGACCTTGATCTCGCGCACCACGCCGGCAAACGGCGCCGGTACCTCCATCGTCGCCTTGTCCGATTCCAGCGTCACCAGACCCTGGTCCTTCTTCACCGTGTCGCCCGGCTGCACCAGCAGTTCGATCACCGGCACGTCGTGGTAGTTGCCGATATCCGGCACCCTGGCTTCGCGTAGATCGGACATGAAGTCTCCCAAGCATCGCGGCGCGGTCGCAGATCACGCCAAAGCGGCAAGTGTCGCGCATCGCGCCGCAGGCGTCATCCGCCGCCGCTGCCCCGCCGCAAAGGCGGCCGCGCTGCAGGTCACTGCGGAAAATCAACGCGACGCCCGTGGCCATGCCCTTGCCGCAGGCCGGCGAACCTTGCCATCCGCGCGCATGACCGAACGCTTGCGTACCTGGGCCGGCAGTCGCGCCTGACCCGGATTCGGGCCATGGTGCGCAAACGCACCGAAGCCGGGCACCGGATGCGCTATGCAGACAGGTAGCCGTTGCCTCACGGCAGCAGCTCCACTCACTCCCAGGAGAACATCGCCATGCAACGTCCGCTGAAACTCGCACTGTTCGCCGTCACCCTGCTCGCGCCCCTGTCGGCGCTGGCCTCCGACGGCTACGTCAACGGCTACGTGAACCTGCGCGCGGGTCCCGGCACCCGCTACCCGCGCATCATGACCCTGCAACCTGGCACCGCGGTGGCCATCCATGGCTGCATCAACGGCTGGCGCTGGTGCGATGTCGGGGCGCAAGGCGAACGCGGCTGGATTGACGGCGGCTACCTGCAATATCCCTACGGCAACCGGCGCGTCGTGCTCTCCAGCTACGGTTCCCAGATCGGGATCCCGATCGTCAGCTTCATCCTGGGTGCTTACTGGGGCGACCACTACAGCAACCAACCATGGTACGGGGAGCGTCAACGCTGGGCTGATCCCCAGTACCGATACGGGCAGCAGGGTCAAGGCTACCGTCCGCAGCAGGTCTATCGCCCGCAGCCGAACTACCATACTCAACCGAACTACCATTCCCGGCGACAGGACTATCAACACCCCCAGCCGGGCGGCCAGGATCATGGCCATGGGCCGCAGGGCGGAGGCCCGGGGCAGAGAGGCGGCGGCCCCGGTCGCGGTGGCAATGGGCAGCCACAAGGGCCGAATCATGGTCAGGATCACGGCGGCCACAAGCACCATAAAGGGGGCGGCGGGGGCGGCGGCTGAACACTCCTCCGCGCACCGACTCTGCCGTCACGCCGCGGGCGGGGCCGCAGGCATCCGTCGCAGGGTGATTTCGCGCTGCGGGAACGGGATCGAGATGCCGGCGGCATCCAGCGCCTCCTTCACCCGCCGCGGCAGATCCTGCTGCAGCGGCCACCAGTCGCCGCGGCGCGCCCATGCCCACACGGTCAGGTTGACCGCGCTGTCGCCCAGCCCGGCGACGAAGACCGCAGGCGCCGGCTCGGCGAGCACGCGCGCGTCGGCGACCAGCGTGTCGCGCAGCACCTGCAGCGCGCGGCCGATGTCATCGTTGTAGCCGATGCCCACCTGCACCTGCGCGCGGCGCGTGCTGCGGCGGTTGTAGTTGATGATGCTGTCGGCGCCGACCTTGGCGTTGGGAATCACCGCCTCGCGGTTGTCGGCGAGCACCAGCACGGTGTGCATCAGGCTGATGCTGTCCACGGTGCCGCTGACGCCGCCGGCATCGACGTAGTCGCCGACGCGGAACGGCCGGAACAGGATCAGCAGCACGCCCCACGCCAGATTGGACAGCGAGCCCTGCAGCGCCAGGCCGATGGCGATGCCGGCGGCGCCGATCGCCGCCACCAGCGAGGCGGTGGGGATGCCGGCGAAGTCCAGCACCGCCACGCTCATCATCGCGATCAGCACGCCGTAGAAGCCGTTGCGCAGGAAGCTGATCAGCGTCGGCTCGACGCGGGCGCGCTGCAGGGCTCTGCGCGCGATGTTGGCGACACGCGCCGCCAGCCACAGGCCGGCAAGAAACAGCAGCAGCGCGATCAACAGGCGCAGCGCGTCATGCAGCGCCTGGACCGGCAGATTGGGCAGACCGAGACGACGCAGCAGATCCCGCATGCGGGCTTCCCCGAAAAGCGCGCAGGTTAGCACCGGGGACTCGATCCGGATCCCGAGTGTGACGTGTGACCAGGGCCGTCACGAACTGTGACAGAGGGGTCCGGATTCGGTGTCGCGCATCGCATTCGTGCCGGTGGCTCGAGCGGAGCATGAGCCTCGTCCTCCGGCGCAGTGCGCGCAGCGGACACCGGTTCGGTCGATGGGAGCGTGTCATGTCATCCGGGACAACCCGGCTTGTGCCCAGGATCTTGTGCGCCGCGCTGCTCGCCGTGGCGGCCAGCGCCGGAGCCGGCGAAGCTCCGGCACACGGCGCCACGCAGCTGACGATCCGCATCGACGCGCGTGCCGCCGCGGTGATCCGCGCGGTGAGCGCCGGCGCCACCCTGCAGCAGGCGCTGGCGCAGCTGCCGGCGCCGGATTCGGCCCAGGCCTTCGCGCAGGCCTGCGCCGGCAATGGCGGTCACGCCGCGGTCGGTTCACTCCAGCGGCTCTGCGTCTGAGCGACGCTGCGCCAGCGTGGTGCCTATAGAAGTACGCGCCGGCGATTGCCGATGGATTTTGCTGCGAGACCCGGCGCAACGAGAAGTCATGGTCACGCCATGGCGACGCGGCGCAACGCCGTAGCGCGCCGAAAGACGCGGGAATGAGGGATGGGTATTTTCGGGACACCGCGCTAGGCTCGCGGACCCGTCCGCGGAGCCTTGGCCCGATGTACACCCTCCACTACGCCCCCGGTGCCGCCAGCCAGCTGGTGCACGTCACCCTGCTGGAGTGCGGCGCGCCCTATCACCTCGAACGCGTCGATCTCGAAGGCGGCCAGCAGCACGGCGCCGCCTATCGCGCGCTCAATCCGCACGGGCATGTGCCGACGCTGGTCGTCGACGGCCACCCGCAGCACGAATGCGCGGCGCTGGCGATGCTGCTCGCCGAACGCCATCCCGAGGCTGCCCTGGCGCCCCTGCCCGGCACGGCGCAGCGCGCGGATTACCTCGAGCTGATGCTGTACCTCGCCAACAGCGTGCAGCCGGCGTTCCGCCACTGGTTCTATCCGCAGGAAGCGGGCGGCGATCCCGCGGCCATCAAGGACGCCGCCGCAGCGCGCATCGAAAGCGCCTGGCAGCATCTGGCGGCGCGCCTCGAATCCGCTGGCCCGTGGCTGCTTGGCGACACCTTCGGCGTCGTCGACATCTACGCCGCGATGCTGATGCGCTGGTCGCGCCACCTGCCGCGACCGGCGCTGGCCTGTGCACCGCTGGCCGACTTGGCGGCGCGGGTGACCGCGCGTCCGGCATGGCGCCGCGCCGCGGAGATCGAAGGTCTGCCGGCATGGCCGTGAGCGCCGGCTCGGCAGCCGCGCGGGCGCCCTCGGCGCGGCCCTGGCGGCGCACCTGCCCGACACCCGGCTGAACGCCGGCGCCGTGCCCTGCTGCGGCGCAGCAGGCATTGCCTTATCCTGCGCGCCCGATCGCCCCACAGGAGCACGCCATGGGCCTGGACCTGGTCCCCGCCGGCCGCGACGTCCCGCACGAGATCAACGTCGTCATCGAAATTCCGAAAGACGCCGAGCCGGTCAAGTACGAGGTCGACAAGGCCACCGGCGCGATCTTCGTCGACCGCATCCTGTCGACGCCGATGCGCTATCCCTGCAATTACGGCTACGTGCCGCACACGCTGTGCGGCGACGGCGATCCGGTCGATGTGCTGGTGATCCTGCCGCTGTCGCTGATTCCCGGCTCCGTGATCCGCTGCCGCCCGGTCGGCATGCTCAACATGACCGACGAGGCCGGCGAGGACACCAAGCTGATCGCGGTGCCGACGTCGAAGGTGTTCAACGGCTACGCCCACATCAGCGACATCAACCAGGTATCGGGCCACTGGCTGGAACGCATCGGCCACTTCTTCGAGCACTACAAGGATCTCGAGAAAGGCAAGTGGGTGAAGCTGTCGGGCTGGGGCGATGCCGCCGCCGCCCGCGCCGAGATCGAGTCCAGCGTGGCGCGCTACAACGCGGCGCCGACCCGGCCCAACTTCTGATCGGCCCGACCCCGGCAGCATCCGGCAGCAGCGCCGCGTCCGTGACGCGGCATCAGCCGGCGGCGAACTGCCGGGCCCGCTCGTGCGTCGTGACCAGGCCCGGCCAGACGGTCTCGATCCCATCGGCATGGCGTCGCCATTTGCCGGGATCCGGTGGCGACAGCGCGTAGCGCGCCAGCGGCAATGACACCGCCGGCGGCTGATCCCAGTCCAGATCCAGGATCTGGCACAGACGCGAGATTTCGGCGGCCGGACTGTCGAGCAGGCTCTCGTAGCGGGCCACGCAGCGACGCTCGGCGGGCAGGGCTTCGAGATCGTCCAGCAGCACCCGGGTCGTGCTCTCCCATTGCGCGGCGACGATCTCGTGCAACGACTTGCCGGCCAGCGAGCGCCAGCCGGGCGTCAGCAGCAGGGACCAGGCGGGCCCCTGCCAATCCGGCAACCGGGGGTAGGTGCAAAACCGGCCCGACTGCCAGGCCTCGATCATGCTGCTGAGCACCTGGCGCGGATCGCGGTAGAGATAGACGAAACGCGCTTCCGGAAAAATCTGCGCCAGAAACGGAACGCGCAGCGCGTTCTTCGGCGTTTTTTCCAGCATGCGCACGCGCCCCGCCTCGGGCTCGGCTCCATCGCGATCGCGCAGCTCGGCGCGGAAGCGCTCGCGCAACGCATCGGCCAGCCCGGGTGTCACCGCGTCCGCTTCGAGACGATTGGAGTCATATCCGTGCTGCGCGGGATGCAGCTCCGGAATCCCTTCGATCAGCACATGGCTTTCGTGCCCGATCGTGCACAGTCCGCGGGCACGCGCCAGGGTCTCGAACAGCAGCGTCGAGCCCGAGCGCGGCGGCGACACGATGAAGATCGGCCGATCGAACACGGGATCCACGCTGCGGGCGACTGCCCGCGGCGCGGCCTTCGCCTGCGGCGCGCGCGGCTCGTCGGCGCCCGGCACATCCTGGCGATCGGCCAGCGCCACCTTCAGCACCATCGACCGCAGGGTCGGCATGAACTGGGTGCCGTTGACCAGCTGCAACGGGGCCGCGAGCGGTTGCATGGCCGCGATCAGGGCATCGATCGCGCCTCGATAGGCGGCCCAGCCCTCGCGGTCGCTGCCGTACTGCGACCACAGCGCCTGCCAGGTGGTCACGAAGCGCGCCGCCACCTGCTGCACGACCGGTACCTGCGGATGCGGGCGCAGGTCACCCAGCAGGAACCCGATGTGGTCGCGAAGTTCCCATGGCGTCATCACCTGCGGCACGTTCATCGTCTCGAAGCGCAACACCGGCCGGCTGTCGGCGACCGGCGCCAGAGGTTGCGCCTGCCAGCCGGGACGCTGATCGCGCCCGGGCGCCCGGCCCTGTCCGACCAGATCCCAGAAAACCTCGCTGCCGACCGTGTCGGCGACCAGGTGAATGCGCTCGTCATCCGCCGCGTTGATGACGCGATGCTCGCGCCAGGTATCGAAGATCCAGCATTCGCCGGGCGCCATGTTCACCTCGGCGTCGCCGCAGATGAAACGCACGCTGGGCCGGGTCAGGATCGGCACGTGCACGCGCACGCGATCGCGCCAGTAGTAGTTGATGTCGGCGTGCGGCGTCACCTCGGCCTGCCCCGACAGTTTCATCAGGCGCGTGCGGCCCCAGACCGCGCCCAGGCGCGCCATGACCTGCAGCAGATACGGGCATCGGTCCAGCCATGGCGTGGGCCGCATCGGCCCGGCGATGCTGTCGCTGTCGGGATTGCCGTGCACGGAGATCAGCGGCAGGGCGAAGTTGCCGGGATAGTTCTGCGGATGCGGACGCCAGGGCTGCTCGCCGAGCGCGCGGACCTCGAAGGCGAGCCGCGCGGCGTCGAACTGCAGCGGAAGCTGGACGAACGGTACCTGCAACTTCATCGCGAACGCCCCTCGGGAACAGCATCAGCCACTTGCGGACTCGATGCGCAGCAAGCCATCCATGGCTTGGGGAAGGTCTGGGCTTGTGCAGGCCTTCCCGCGTGCGCCGGTCTGGACTTGGCCACGATTTCCGTCACTCCGGACGATAGACCTCGCCGCCCGCGCGGCGAAACTCGACCGCCTTGGCCGCCATGCCCTCGATCAGGGCCTCGCCTTCGCCGATGCCGTGCGTGGCAGCGTACTCGCGCACGTCCTGGGTGATCTTCATCGAGCAGAACTTCGGTCCGCACATCGAGCAGAAGTGCGCCGACTTGTGCGCGTCCTTGGGCAGGGTCTCGTCGTGGAACTCCCGGGCCTTGTCGGGATCGAGGCCGAGGTTGAACTGGTCGTCCCAGCGGAACTCGAAGCGCGCCTTGCTGAGCGCGTTGTCGCGCGCCTGCGCGCCGGGATGGCCCTTGGCCAGGTCCGCGGCGTGCGCGGCGATCTTGTAGGCGATGATGCCGTCGCGCACGTCCTGCTTGTCGGGCAGGCCGAGATGCTCCTTGGGCGTGACGTAGCAGAGCATCGCCGTGCCGTACCAGCCGATCATCGCCGCGCCGATCGCGCTGGTGATGTGGTCGTAGCCCGGCGCGATGTCGGTGGTCAGCGGGCCGAGCGTGTAGAACGGCGCCTCGCCGCACTTTTCCAGCTGCCGGTCCATGTTCTCTTTGATCAGGTGCATCGGCACGTGACCGGGGCCCTCGATCATCACCTGCACGTCGTGCTGCCAGGCAAGCTGCGTCAGTTCGCCCAGGGTGTCGAGCTCGGCGAACTGCGCGGCATCGTTGGCATCGGCGATCGAGCCGGGACGCAGGCCGTCGCCCAGCGAGAAGGCCACGTCGTAGGCCCGCATGATCGCGCAGATGTCCTCGAAATGCGTGTAGAGGAAGTTTTCCTTGTGGTGCGCCAGACACCACTTGGCGAGGATGCTGCCGCCGCGCGAGACGATGCCGGTGACGCGCCTGGCGGTCAGCGGAATGAACGGCAGGCGCACGCCGGCATGGATGGTGAAGTAATCCACGCCCTGCTCGGCCTGCTCGATCAGGGTGTCGCGGAAGAGTTCCCAGGTGAGGTCCTCGGCCACGCCGCCCACCTTTTCCAGCGCCTGGTAGATCGGCACCGTGCCGATCGGCACCGGGCTGTTGCGGATGATCCACTCGCGCGTCTCGTGGATATGCCGGCCGGTGCTGAGGTCCATCACCGTGTCGGCGCCCCAGCGGATCGCCCAGACCATCTTCTCCACTTCCTCGGCAATCGAGCTGGTCAGCGCCGAGTTGCCGATGTTGGCGTTGATCTTCACCAGGAAGTTGCGGCCGATGATCATCGGCTCGGATTCGGGATGGTTGATGTTGCTGGGGATGATGGCGCGACCGCGGGCGACCTCGTCGCGCACGAACTCGGGCGTGATGCGCGCCGGGATCGCCGCACCGCATGAGTGTCCCGGATGCTGGCGCAGCAGGCCGCTGGCGGCCAGCGCCTCCAGCCGCTGGTGCTCGCGGATGGCGATGAACTCCATTTCCGGGGTGACGATGCCGCGCCGCGCATAGTGCATCTGCGTCACGTTGGCACCGGCTTGCGCGCGGCGCGGACGCGGCAGGTTCGGGAACCTCACCGCCGCCAGCTCGGCGGCCTCGGCATGGCGGCGCGCGAAATCCGAACTGCGCGCAGGCAGGGACTCGCTGTCGCCGCGCGCCTCGATCCAGCCGTTGCGCAGCGGCGGCAGGCCGGCGGCCAGATCGACGCGGTAGTCGGGGTCGGTGTACGGGCCGGACGTGTCGTAGACCGCGAGCACCGGGTTGGATTCGGCACCGAACGTGGCCGGGGTGGCCGACTGCGCGATCGCGCGCATCGGCACGCGCAGGTCCGGATGCGAGCCCCGCACGTGGATCTTGGCCGAACCGCGCAGCGGCTCGGTGACGGCGGCCGACAGCGCCTCGGTCGCACGCAGCAAATCGGAAGCAAGGGCGTTCATGGGCATCGTCCTGGTGGCGGCGGACGAAGCGGCGGCATCGGGTGACTCCCGACGAAGCTCCCTACGCCGGAATGAGCCGGATCAGGTTCGAAGGGTCTCTCTCAGCCTGCCATCGACAGGCACCCCCGCTTCCGTCCCCTATTCAAGCACGAAGCGAATGCAGCCGGCGAGCCACCGGTCAGCGCGGTGCGTAGGCGCGCAGGAACATCTCCACGGCCGCGACCACGTTGGCGCGCACTTCGCGCTCGATGGTCTCGAGGCAGTCGCCTTCGCAGCCGAACAGGCGCTTGAGGTGCATGTCGCCCTTGAGCAAGGCCAGAAACTGCACCGCCGCCCGATGCACATCGGAAATATCCAGCTCGCCCCCGGCGACGGCCGTCTCGAGGAACTGCTCCATCAGCGCATGACCGCGCGCGGGCCCTTCCTCCCACAGCAGTTGACCGAGGCGTGGGTTGCCCTCGCGGCAGTCGCTGACAATGGCCCGCCAGGTTCCGATGGCTTCGGCGCTGACCATCGCGTCGGCATGCGCCTGGGCGATCTGCAGCAGAGCGGCACGGATGCCGTCGCCATTGCCATGGAACAGCGCGTCCGGGATCAGCGCCTGGCAGCGGGCACGGATGGCCTCGCGAAACAGGCGATCCTTGTCGCCGAAGTGGCTGTACACGGTGAGCTTGGACACGCCGGCTTCCGCTGCCACGGCGTCCATGCTGGTGCCTTCGTACCCGTGCTGCACGAACAGCTGCTTGGCGGCCTCCAGAATGGCCGTCCGCTTGCCCATGTCCTTGGGCCGGCCGGGACCGCAGGCGCGGGCGGGATCGGCGGGGTTGATTGCAGGGTTCATGCTCATTATTATACGATCAAGTTCACTAATAATCCAGCGCGGCAGCCAAGCCGCCGGCCCCGATGCCATGACCACAGCCGAGCTCGTGCTCAACCCCGCGTACCGCCATGCGCAACGCAGCTTCGCCGCCTGGCTGGATGCTGCCGATGGCGTGCGCCGGCACGCATTCAGTGCACGCGCGGCACTGCGCGCATTGAGCGCGGTCGAGCGCAGCCGGCTGGCGCGCTGGCTGGCCTGGCTGGGTGTCAGCGAAGCCCTGCGCGACAAACTGCCGCTGGGCGAACGGCTGCTGCATCTGGATGCCGCCCTGGCGCGCGCGGTGATGGCGGCCAGCCGCCGCCTGCCGCAGCGCAGCGGCCGCGATGCACGCTTCGAGATGACGTCCGTCAATCGCGCCGGATGACCTCCGGCACTGCGCAGACGGTCTGCGCTGAGGCAGCTTCGCGTTGCCGCTATCGGTACCTGCGCCTATGCTTTCCGTCTTCCCACGCCGCAAGTGAACCCGCTCATGGCCCTCGATTTCGCCCAAGCCCGCCAGACCATGGTCGAAAGCCAGGTGCGAACCTGGGATGTGCTCGATCCCCGCGTGCTCGACACGCTTTCGCGCGTGCGCCGCGAGGATTTCGTGCCGGCGGCCTATCGCGCGCTGGCGTTCGCCGACCTCGATCTGCCGCTCGGCCATGACGAAGTCATGATGAAGCCGGTGGTCGAGGGGCGCCTGCTGCAGGCGCTGGCGCTGCAACCGGGCGACGAGGTGCTGGAAATCGGCACCGGCTCGGGCTTCCTCACCGCCTGCCTGGCGACGCTGGCGCGCCGTGTCATCAGCATCGATCTGCATGGCGATTTCGTCCAGGCGGCGCAGACACGACTGCTGGCCGCGGGCCTGGGCAATGTCGAACTGGCGGTGGCCGAAGCGGTGCGCGATTTCGCCCCGGGACGCAGCTTCGACGCCATCGCCGTCACCGGCGCCGTGTACGCCATTCCCGAGCGGTTCCTCGACTGGCTGCGTCCGGGCGGCCGCCTGTTCGCCATCCGCGGCGAGTCGCCGGCGATGCAGGCGGTGCTGGCACGTCACGCCGGCGACGGTCGTTTCAGCGAAGAGAGCCTGTTCGAGACCGACCTGCCTTATCTCGCGCACGCCGCGCCGCCGCCGCGCTTCACCCTCTGAACATCCATCGAATTCCCAAGGAATCCGCCCCATGAGCCGTCCGATGACCCGCACCCTGCTGTCTTTCGCCGTGGCCCTGGCGCTGTTGCCGGGTCTGGCCGGTGCGGAAGACCTGCTGCAGGCCTATCAGCAGGCGCGTGACTCCGACCCGGTGCTGGCGCAGGCCGGAGCACAGCAGCGCGCCACGCAGGAGGGCATCACCCAGGCGCGCGCGCTGCTGCTGCCGCAGATCGCCGCCAGCTACAGTTATTCCAAGAGTCACGGCACCTCGAGCAGCACGCAGCCGTTCAGCACCAATACCGGTTTCCAGATCTTCAACTTCACGTCGTCGAGCAGCAATTACGGCACCACCCTGCAGGGCACGCTCAGCCAGACCCTGTTCGATTTCTCCAAGTGGTCCAACTACAAGGCCAGCAAGGCGCAGGCTGCCAGCCAGGACGCCAGCTACGAGTCGCAGGCGCAGAACCTCTACCTGCGCGTGGCCACCGCCTACTTCGCCGTGCTCACCGCGCGCGATCAGCTCAACTTCGCCGAGTCCAACGAAAAGGCCCTGGCCAGCCAGCTCGACCAGGCCCAGCAGCGCTTCAATGTCGGTCTCGCGGCGATCACCGACGTCAATCAGGCCAAGGCCCAGCACGATGCCGCGGTCGCCACCGTGATCAGCTCGCGCAATGCTCTCGACGATGCCCGCGAAGCGCTGACACAGATCACCGGCAAGCCGGCCACCGACCTGCGCATCCTGCGCAACGATATTCCGATGGTGCCGCCGACACCCAGCGACCAGGAGGCCTGGGTCAACCAGGCGCTGGCGCAGAATCCGGCCCTGCTGGCGCAGCAGCAGCAGGTGCGCTCGGCCAATGACAGCATCAGCGCCGCCCGCGCCGGGCATCTGCCGACCCTGTCGGCGCAGCTGACCTATACCCGCGCGCCGGGCTGGGGTGACCAGACGTCCCGACTCGGCGGCATCGGCGCCTACCACACCAACAACATGAGCCGCGACACCGCGATCGGCGTGGTGCTGAGCGTGCCGATCTTCAGCGGCGGCGCCACCCAGTCGCGCGTGCGCCAGGCGATCGACCAGCGCGACGAGCAGCAGGACGTGCTCGAGCAGGACCGGCGCGCGCTGGTGCGCAATACCCGCAATGCCTACCGCTCGATCATCGCCGGCATCAGCAGTGTCGAGGCCAACCAGCAGGCGGTGATCTCGGCCAGGAGCTCGCTGGAAGCGACCCAGGCCGGCTACGAAGTCGGCACCCAGACCATCGTCGACGTGCTGCTGGCTCAGCAGACCCTGTTCCAGGCCGAGAGCGCCTATTCGCAGGCGCGCCATGCCCTGGTGATCAACCAGCTCGCGCTCAAGGCCGATGCCGGCACGCTCGGCTACAAGGATCTCGAACAGGTCAATGCGTTGCTGAAGTAACCGGCGGCGTCCGGGCAGACTCGCTGCAACGGCCTTCGCGCAGCAGCTGCCCGATCGGCGCCAGCGTCGCCGCCAGCGCACCGCGACCCTGCGTGATCACCGCCATCCCGGCCGCGCCGGCCCGTTCGCGGGCAGGCGCATCACCCAGCCAGTCCAGTATCGCCGGAGCCAGGCCGGCGGTATCGGCGATGCGGCGGGCGGCGCCCGCGGCCAGCAGCGAATCGGTGATCTCCTCGAAATTGAACGTATGCGGACCGACCAGCACCGGCACCGCCAGTGCCGCCGGTTCCAGCACGTTGTGGCCGCCGATCGGCGCCAGGCTGCCGGCGACGAACGCGACCTCGGCCGCGGCATAGAAATCCAGCAGCTCGCCCAGCGTGTCGATCACGAAGCACTGGGTCGACGCCTCCGGCAACCGGTCCGACTGGCGCGTGGCCACGACAAAGCCGAGGGCGCGCGCAGCCTGCTCGACCGGGCGGAACCGTTCGGGATGACGCGGTGCGATCAGCAGCAGCGCGTCCGGCATGCGCCGCATCACGGCCCGGTGGGCCAGCAGCACGGCCAGCTCTTCGGGCTCGTGGGTGCTGGCCGCGACCCACACCGGACGCGCGGCGCCCCAATGCCGGCGCATCGCCGCTCCGGCGAGCCGCGCGGCGTGCGGTGGCGGCATGTCGTACTTGAGATTGCCGACGACGCTGATGCGCGATGCCGGCACCCCCAGCTCGCCGTAGCGCTGGGCGTCGGCGCGCGTCTGCGCGGCGACGTGGGCCACGCTGCGCAGGGCCGTGCGGATCAGCGTGCGGCCCGGCCAGTAGCCGCGCATCGAACGCTGCGACAGCCGCGCGTTGGCGATCACGAGCGGCACGCGCGCGCGCGCGCAGGCGGCGTAGAGATTGGGCCAGATCTCGGTCTCGACGATCACCCCGAGGCAGGGCCGCACGCGGGCCAGGAAGCGGCGCACCGCGCCGGGCAGGTCGTACGGCAGATAGACGTGCAGCACGCGCGCACCGAACAGCTGGCGCACGCGCGCCGAGCCGGTCGGCGTCACCGTGGTCAGCAACAGGGGACGCTCGGGATGCTGCGCCAGCAGCGCCTCGACCAGCGGCACCGCCGCATTGACCTCGCCGACCGAAACGGCGTGCACCCACATCGCACCGGCGACCGGCGGCGGATCGAAGAAGCCGAAGCGTTCGCGCCAGCGGCCGAAGTAATCGTGGTAACGCACGCCGCGGGCGGCCAGCCGCAGCATCACCAGCGGCGTCAGCAGATACAGGGCCAGGGTGTAGAGAAGACGCGGCAGCACGGCGTTCGCTCGCAGCAGGCGCGGCAGTATAGCGGCGCACCGACGGCGACCCGGACCGCACCCGGCTGCCGCTGACGCCGCGCGACCCGGTGCTACCATCGCGGCGCATGTCGCCGCCTTCCCGGTTGCCCTTCCCTCGCCGCCTGCTGGCGCCGCGCCACTGGCCGGCATGGCTGGGCGTGGCCGCCATCCGCGCGGTCGCCGCGCTGCCCTATCCGCTGCTGCTGGCGCTGGGCGGAATGCTGGGTCATCTGGCCGCGCCGCTGCTGCCGGCGCGACGCCGCGTCGCCGCGCGCAATCTGGCGCTGTGCTTTCCCGAACTGGACGCCGCCGCACGCACGCGGCTGCTGGCGGCGAATCTGCGCGACCTCGGCCGCATGCTGGCGGAGTTCGCGCTGGGCTGGATGGGCAGCGATGCCGCGCTGGCGCGCGTGCCGCTGACCATCGACGGACTGGAGCATCTCGCCGATGCGCGCGCCGCCGGACGCGGCGTGCTGCTGGTCGGCGGCCACTTCTCGCATCTCGAGCTCTGCGCCCGACTGGTCTCGCAGCGCATCCGCATCGCCGGCATGTACCGGGTGATGGACAACCCGGTGTTCGAACACGTGGTGCTGCAAGCGCGTCTGCACTACGCCGATGCGATGTTCACCCGCGAGCAGTTGCGCGCGACGGTGAAGTACCTGCGCGGCGGCGGCACGGTCTGGTACGCGCCCGACCAGGACATGCGCGGCAAGGATCACGTGTTCGTGCCGTTCTTCGGCGTGCCGGCGGCGACCATTCCCGCGACGCATCATCTGGCCCGGCTGTCCGGCGCGGCGGTGCTGCCGTTCGCGCACCGGCGCCTGCCCGGCGGCGGCTACGCGATCCGCATCGAGGCGCCGCTTGCCGGTTTTCCCGGTGACGACGTGATCGCCGATACCGCCCGCGTCAACGCCGCGATCGAACGGATGGTGCGCGCGGCGCCCGAGCAATATCTCTGGGTGCACAAGCGCTTCAAGACGCGCCCGCCGGGCGCGGCACCGATCTACTGATCGCGGGCGACGCGGCGCGCGGCCTGCACGCGTGCCTCGTGCAGCTTGGCGTACTTGAGGAATACGTAGTAGGCGCCGGTCGCCGCGCTGATGAAGCCGGCCCAGCCGTTGAGCACGTAACGCTTGCCCAGATACTGGCGCAGGAAGAACACCGGCGGATAGAGCAGCATGCGGGTGCGCACGAACGACGTGTGCCGCGCCTGCTTGTGCGCGACCAGTCCGCTCGAATAGGCGTTGATCTTGGCCACCTTGGTGGCGATGTCGGGTTCGCCGTAGTGCAGGAATGTCGCCCGGCGCAGCGTGCGCAGCGGAGCGCCGCCGGCCGGTGCGGCGTGCACCGGCACGGCGTTCATGCGCACGCGCCGGCGATCGAACAGCCGCAGGTGCGTGTTGATCCGGCTGCAGCGGTGCTGGAAGGTCCAGAACATCAGCTCGCGCCGCGGCAGGCGAAAGCCGGCGACGCGCGGCGCGACCAGCGCGGACTCGATCGCGCCGCGCGCCTCCGGCGTCAGCGCCTCGTCGGCGTCCAGCAGCAGCACCCAGTCGTGCGCAGCAAGATCGATCGCTCGCTGTTTCTGCGGCCCGTAGTCGTCGAACGCGTGCGCCGCGATGCGGGCACCGCGCGCCGCGGCGATCGCCAGCGTGGTATCGGTCGAGCCCGAATCGAGCACCACGATTTCGTCGGCGAAGGCCGCCGAATCGAGACAGCGCGCCAGCGTGGCGGCGTTGTTGAACGTGGTCACCACCAGCGACAGCGGCTCACGCGCCATGCGCGTCCTCCGGCGCGTCCGCCGGCGCCAGCAGCGCTCCGGTCCAGACCGCCAGCAGCCAGAAAAACAGCAGCCCCCACCATGCCGAGTAGAAGGCCAGCGTGGTGTTGAGCGGAAATACCGCGGCACCCAGCGCCACGGTGGCCGGCCAGGCGCGCGCGCGCGCCGCGACACCGGCGCGCCACCAGGCGCGCAGCGCCGCGACGAATCCCGCCAACCACAGCGCGAGGCCGACGATGCCGGTTTCGCTGAGCACCTCGAGCACGATCTGGTGAGCGTGGAACGCGCCCTGATCGGAGCCCGGACGCACGAACGGATCGCCCGGCCGCGCGTAGGCCGGATAGGCGTAACGAAAGCCGCGCACGCCGACACCGGTCAGCGGATGCGCCGCGATCATGCGCAGGGTGGTCCCCCACAGGCTCAGCCGGTAGGACAGCGCGGCATTCAGTCCCTGCTCCGAACCCGACAGCGCCAGCAGGGTGCGATCCATGCGCGCATCGAACCGCTGCGAGGTCCGCCACGCCACGCCCATGCCGAGGACCGCGATCACGCCCAGCGCCGCGGATCCGAGCACAAAGCGCCGCGGCGAAGCTGCCTCGCGCCAGAGAAACGCCAGCGTCACCACGGCGTAGGTGACCCATGCCGCGCGCGATCCGGCCAGCAGGACCGGGCCGAGCAGGAACAGGAAGGCGAGGCCCAGTCCGCGCCGCCCGAAACGCCGTCGCGCGGTCGCGAACACGAACGGCGCCAGCACCGCCAGCACCTGGCCGAGCTTGGGATCGCCGGCGCCGAAGATGCCGGTCAGGCGATGCGGCTCCGGTGCCCCGCGCAGGCTCCAGCCGGTCAGCGCCTGGACCCAGGCATCGGCCGTCCACAGCGCGACCAGCACCGCGATCGCGGCCGTCAGCGCGCGCGTGCGGCCCGCGCCGCGCAATGCCCAGGCGGCGTACAGCATCAGTGGTCCGTAGCGCAGCAGGCCCAGCACGACGAGCGTGCTGCGTTCGGGCGCGACCGCCATGGTCAGCGAGAGCGCCGCCGCCAGCACATAACAGGCCCACAATCCCAGCGCGAGGCGGGCGGCGGGCGTGGCGAGCAGGGCGTCGCGATCGCGCAGCAGCACGATCACGGCGCCGACGATGCAGGCCAGCACGCCCGCCTCGGCGCTGCGTGCGAACGGCAGCAGCGCGAGGATCGCCCACAGCGGCAGCAGCGGCGAGCGCAGCGCGGCGAACAGCCGGGCACGCAACGGGGCGGAATCGGTCATGGCGGCGCGCGCAACGGGGACGCGCGATTGTACGGCGCGTTCGCGCCGCGAGGGGGTGATCGTCGCGCGCAGCGTCCGCTCAGTCGCGCGGCGCGGCGGCCAGTTCGGCGTACAGCTCCAGCGTCGCCCGTTGCATGTCGTCCAGCCGGTAGCTGGCGAGCGGCGCGATCGGCGGCGCCAGTCGCAGCAGTTCGGCGGCGCGCTCGACCAGCCGCTCGCGGTCACCGGCCGGCACGCGCCCGGCCGGATACAGCTCGGCCAGCAGTTCGCCGACGCCGCCGTGGGCGTAGCCCAGCACCGGCCGGCACAGCGCCAGCGCCTCGATCACGGTACGGCCGAACGCTTCCGGCTGCGTCGACAGCTGCAGCACCAGATCGGAGATGGCGTAGACATCGCGCACGTCGCTGCGCGGCGGCGCCATCACCACCGCGTCGGCGACACCGCGCGCCGCCGCCAGATCGCGCAGCTCCGCCAGATAGGCCTCGCGGCCCGTCTCGACCACGCCCAGCAGCAGCAGGCGCGTGGCGATGCCGCGCGACTTCAGCGCGGCGACCAGCTCGATCGCCTCGGCATGGCCTTTCAGCCGCGTGCCGCGCCCGGGCAAGGTCAACAGCGGTGCGCCGGCCAGCGCCGGATACTCGGCGAAGAACGCCGAGCGCCAGGCCTCGTCGGCACGATGGCCGTAGGGAAACGCCTCGCGGTCGATGCCGCGCGGAATGACCCGGATGCGGCTGCGGTCAAGTCGCGGATAGTGCGCCAGCACGTAATCGCGCACCGTCTGCGAGACCACGATCACGCGCTCGCCGCGCACCATCACGCCGCTGTAGACGCCGGGCGAATTGAGGCCGTGCACGGTGGTGACGAAATGCGGTTGCGGTTGCAGCCCGCGCAGCGCCAGCTGCGCCATCCAGGCCGGCAGCCGGGAACGCGCATGGACGACATCCGGCTTGAGCTCGGTCAGCAGCCGCTTCAGCGGCGCCACATGCTGCAGCGTGCGCAGCGACTTGCGGCCCAGATCCAGCGGCACGTGCTCGCTGCCCTCGGCGCGCAGTTGCTCGACCAGCCGGCCGCCGGACGAGATCACCAGCGACCAGTGCCCCGCGGCCACCAGGGCGCGGCCGATCTCCAGCGTGCTGCGCTCGGCCCCGCCGCTGTCGAGCGCGGGGATCATCTGGACGACGGTCAGCCGCCGTCCGCTGGCGGTCGGTGCGGGCATCACGGGTGCGGGTCGGACCGGGCGATACATGGCACCCGATACCAAGCAAGTTCGGTGCCGATATCAGCCGCGCAGCACGTAGTGCGCACCACAATAGGGACAAACCGATTCACCGCCCGCGTCCTCGATCGGCAGATAGACGCGCGGATGCGAGTTCCACAGCGTCATCCCCGGCATCGGGCACGCCAGCGGCAGATCGGCGCGGGTCACCTCATAGCGGTGCTCGGCATTGGCGGGCCGCAGCCCGGACACGGCAGGGTCGGATCGGGTCATGACGCATTCCGTCAGTGAGGCGCCCAGTGTAGCAAGGGCGCCGGGGCCACCAGCGATCGCGCGACCCGCAGGGACCTGCATTGACCGGCGCCAGCGGCGTCAGGGCGAGCCGGATCCGGGCTCGCGGCTGCCCGCGAAGACACCGGCTCCGTCGCCACGGGGGAGGGGATGGCGACGGAGCCGGCGCGGGCTTACTTCTTGCCGGCCATCGCGGCCATCGCCTTGGCGAAGGCGCCGGCCTCGTCGGCCTCGACGGTGATGCGCACATGCACCGCGTCGCTGACCATCGGCACGTAGGCGCCGACGCCGAACGCGCTGCGCCGGATCGTGGTGGTGGCGTTGAAGCCGATCGCGGGCGCCTTCATCATCGGCTGCTCGCCGATCTTGTTCAGATGCACCGCCAGCACCACCGGCCGGGTCACGCCGTGCGCGGTCAGTTCGCCGTCCACGGTCAGCTCGCCGGACTTGGCGCCAGGAATCACCTTGGTGCTCCTGAAGGTGACGTCCGGATATTTGGCGGCGTCGAAAAAGTCGGGCAGTTTCAGATGCTCGTCCAGCGCCGGCACGTGGGTGTCGAGTCCCGCCAGCGGCAGGGTCACCGTGACCGACGAGCGGGCCGGATCGGCGGCGTCATAGACCAGGGTGCCCTGGATGCGGTTGAAGTTGGCGCAGGGGTTGGAGAAGCCGAAGTGGTTCCAGCAGAAGCTGACCTGGGTGTGATTGGGGTCGAGCGTGTAGGTCATCGGTGCGGCGAAGGCCGGCGCGGCAGCCAGCGCGAGCACGGCGATCAGGGCGTAGCGGAGATTGCGCATGACGGATGTCCTCGGTGGTGGGCGGAGAAGTCAGGCGATCGAGCAGGCTTCGTCGAACGCGAAGCGCGGACTGCGCGGGAACAGATCACGGCTGGCGTCGCCGTAACCGATGTTGATCAGGAAATTGGACTTGATCGTGGTGCCGCCGAAGAACGTCGCGTCGACCCTGGCGTTGTCGAAACCCGACATCGGACCGCAGTCGAGGCCCAGCGAGCGCGCGGCGAGGATCAGGTAGGCGCCCTGCAGGGTGCCGTTGCGAAACGCGGTGATCTCCGCCAGCGCCTTGTTGCCGGCGAACCAGCTGCGTGCGTCGGCGTGCGGAAACAGCTTGGGCAGGTGCTCGTAGAACGCCTCGTCGGTACCGACGATCGCGGTCACCGGCGCGGCCAGGGTCTTGGCGCGGTTGCCGTCGGCCAGGGCCGGAGCCAGCTTTTCCTTGGCCGCAGGTGACTTCACGAACACGATTCGCGCCGGCGAGCAGTTGGCGCTGGTCGGCGCCATCTTGGCCAGGTCATAAACCTGCCGCAGCTGCGCATCGCTGACCTCGCGCGGCAACCAGGCGTTGTGGGTGCGGGCGCTGCGGAACAGCTGGTCGAGCGCAACGTCGTTCAGCGGGTGCGTCATCGGTATTCCCTTGGCAGGCCGCGACTGCGGCGCGAGACTCGGCAGTGTAGGCGCAGCCTCGCCGCGCCGCAGCGCGCGTGTCGGCAACACAATGTATGCAACCGATTGACAATGGGGCGTGAGGGACAGCGGGCATGACCGACGCGTGGGTGATCACCGATGGCGCGGCCGGCAACCAGCGTCAGGCGCTGGCGCTGGCGCAGGCGCTCGGCGTGCGGGCACGCACCCTGACGCTGGTGCCGCGCCCGCCCTGGTCTTGGCTGGCGCCGCGGCTGACGCTGGGCAGCCGCCTGGCCTGGCCCGCGGCGACGCGCGTGGCGCTGGCGCCGCCGTGGCCGGCGCTGGCGATCGGCTGCGGCCGCGACGCCGCACTGGCCACGCGCCTGCTGCGACACCTGAGCGCGGGGGCCTGCCGCAGCGTGCAGATCCTCGACCCGCGCGCGCCCGTGCGGCATTGGGACCTGCTGATCGCCCCGCGACACGACGAGCTCGAGGGCAGCAACGTGCTGCGCCCGATCGGCTCGCTGCATCCGGTGGACGCGGCCTGGCTGGCCGCCGGGCGCGAGGCGCATGCCGCGTTCGCCGCCCTGCCGCGACCGCGGCTGGCGCTGCTGCTGGGCGGACCGCGGCGCGGCGTCGCCCTCGACGCGGCCTGGATCGCGGCCTTGATCGCAAGCCTGCGCGCGCGCCTGGCGCAGGACGGCGGCAGCGTGCTGCTCTGCGCTTCGCGACGTACGCCGCCGGCGCTGGTCGCCGGCGTCGGCGACGCGCTGGCCGGCGTCCCCGGCGTGCGCTGGCGCGGCGCCCAGGATGGCCCCAATCCGTATCCCGGCCTGCTGGCCTGGGCCGACCGCGTGATCGTCAGCCCCGACTCGGTGAACATGCTCTCGGAAGCGGCCGCGACCGGGGTGCCGGTGCACACGCTGACCCGCACGCCGCTGCCGCGCCGTCTGGCCCGCTTCCACGCCGCGCTGCGCGCCGGCGGCTGGTTGGCCGATATCGATGCCGACAGCGCGGCGCCCGCGCAACCGCTGCGCGAGACCGCCGCGATCGCCGCCGAGGTCGCGCACCGGCTTGGTTTCGACCTGCCGCACGGCGCGCCCTGAACGCGACGGCGGCCGGGACTCAGGCCGCGGCGGCGAAATCGAAGCCGCAACCGGCCGCGATGCGCAGCACCTCGGCACAGACCGCCGCCAGCTCGGCATCGCGCGGCACCCGGCGCGGCCGCGCATCGAGGGTGCAGGCCAGCGCGCGCTGCAGCAGCAGTGCGTGTGCCGCGGTCAGCGTCGCCGCATCATTCCCGGCCAGCAGCCCGGCGCTGCGGCAGGCGGCGATCTGCGCCGGCGTCGAGGTCGCCTCGAGCAGCGGCGGATGCGCCGGCGCCTGTGCGAGCAGCAGGCCCTGCAGCAGGAACTCGATGTCGAGCAGCGCACCCGCACCCTGCTTGAGGTCGAGATGCGCGGCATCGGAGCGGTCGCGCTCGGCGCGCCAGCGCGCGCGCATCGCGGCGACCTCGCCGCGCACCGTCGCCGCGTCGCGCGGTCGTCCGAGCACCTCGCGGCGCACCTGCGCCAAAGCCGCCGCCAGCGCGGCATCGCCGCCCAGCGGACGGGCGCGCAGCAGGGCCTGATGTTCCCAGGTCCAGGCACGCTCGCGCTGGTAGGTCGCGAACGCCTCGAGGCTCAGCACCAGCAGGCCCTTGCTGCCGTCCGGACGCAGCCGCGTGTCCACCTCGTAGAGCCGGCCGGCCGGGGTCAGCACGGTCAGCCAGTGCACCACCCGCTGCGCCAGACGCTGATACCAGGCCGCGCCCTCCAGCGGCCGCGCGCCGTCGCTGCCCAGCGCCGCGCGCGCACCGTCGTAGACGAACACCAGATCGAGGTCGGAGGCGAAACCCAGCTCCTCGCCGCCGAGACTGCCGTAGCCCAGCGCGGCAAAGCCCGATCCGCTGCCGGGCAGATGACCGTGACGCGCGACCAGTTCGCGCTCGGCCAGCGTCAGCACGGCGGCGATCACCGCCTCGGCCAGCGCCGCCAGCCGGCGCGCGGTGGCGACGGCGTCGGCGCGATCGTCGCTGAAGGCCAGCCCGAGCCGGAACGCGAAACTGGCCTTGAGTTCGTTCAGACGCTCCAGCTCGCCCTCGGCGTCGCGTTCGTCCAGCGCCGCCAGCGCCGCGCCGATCTCGGCGGAAATCTCCGCGCGCCGCAGCGGCAGCCGCTCGATGCGCGGATCGAGCACGTCGTCGAGCAGCAGCGGCTGCGCGATCACGCGCTCGGCGAGAAAGGCGCTGCGCGCGAACAGGTCGGCCAGGCGCCGACGCGCCGCCGGCGCCTCCTCGAGCAGGGCCAGATACGCCGCGCGGCGGGCGATGCTCTGCAGCAGCCGCAGCAGGCGTTCGAGCGCGGCCGACGGCGCGCTGCTGGCCTGCGCGGCTTCGAGCAGCGCCGGCAGCACGCGGTCCAGTCGCGCCCGCGCCCCGACGCTCATCGCGCGCAGCGTGGCGCCGGCGGGCAGCGCGGCCAGCGCCGCGCCCGCCTCGGGATCGGTGAAACCGGCGGCCTGCAGCATCGACGCATCGAGGCTGCCGTCCTGCGCCGCGCGCCACAGCAGCACGCCGACGCCGGCCTGCGGCGCACGCTGCGCCGCCCCCGGCAGCAGCACCTCGGCAAACGCCTCGGCAACCGCGGCGCGATGCGTCGCGAGCGCGTCGGCCAGCGGCGCCCAGTCGGGATAGCCGAGCGCCAGCGCCAGACGCAGGCGGTCCTGCGCCGATTCGGGCACGTCGTGGGTCTGCTGGTCACGCAGCATCTGCACGCGGTTTTCCAGCCGGCGCAGGAACAGGTAGGCCTCGCGCAGGCGCCGCGCGCGCGCCACGCCGATGCGGCCGCGCGACTCCAGCGCGGCCAGCGCCGGCAACAGACCCGGCACGCGCAGCGCCGGCTCGCGGCCGCCGCGGATCAGCTGTTCGAGCTGCACCAGAAACTCGATCTCGCGGATGCCGCCGGGGCCGAGCTTGAGGTTTTCGGTGAGGTCCTTGCGCGCCACCTCGGCGTCGATCAGCGCCTTCATCGCGCGCAGCCCGGCGAACGCCGTGTAGTCGAAGTAGCGCCGGTAGACGAACGGCCGCAGTTGCGCCAGCAGGCGCCGTCCGGCGACCAGATCGCCCGCCACCGGCCAGGCCTTGATCCAGGCATAGCGCTCCCAGTCGCGGCCGTCGCGCTGGTAGTACTGCTCCATCGCCGCAAACGACAACGCCAGGCGGCCGGCGGCGCCGAACGGGCGCAGGCGCAGATCCACGCGCGCCACCTGGCCGTCGGCGCTGGTGTCGGCGAGCAGGCCGACCATGCGCTGGCCGAGTCGCGCGTAGTACTCGCCGGCTTCCAGCGGCCGCGCGCCGTCGCTGGCGCCGTCCTCGGCGTAGGCGAGGATCAGGTCGACGTCGGAGGAAAAGTTCAGCTCGCCGCCCCCGAGCTTGCCCAGGCCCAGCACCAGCAGGCGCTGCGGCTGGCCGGCGGCGTCGCGGACGATGCCGTGACGCTGCGCCAGCGCTTGTTCGGCCGCCGCCAGCGCCGCCTCGATCAGGCCGACGTACAGCGCATTGGTGGCGGCGAGGGTGCCGGACAGATCGTCGAAGCCGTTGACGTCGCGAAACACCAGCCGCAGCGCCTCGGCACGGCGCAGGCGCCGCAACGCGGAACGCTGCGCCGCCTCGTCGAGATCGGCCAGCGGCAGCGCCGCCGCACGCGCGCCGGCATCGCCGGGAGCGCGCAGCCAATCCAGCGCGGTCGGGCTCAGCAGGGCCGGATCGCGACGCCAGACATCCCAGGCGAAATCGCTGGCCAGCAGCGTGCGCCGCACGCGCTCGGCGACACCGGCGTCGTCGTGCAGCGGGACGCCGGCCGCGCGACAGCGGGCGACCAGATCGGCATAGCGCTCGGCGACCAGGGCCTCGAGCGCGGACGGCAGCGTCGACGACATGCCCGGATCATAGCCGGCGCAAAACCGGGCCCGCCGGGCGCCACCGGCTCATGCCGGTCCCTGCGGCTCCGGCGCCGCGCCGAAGATTTCCAGCACCAGCGTGCGCAGCCCCCACAGCAGCAGGCCGAAAACGAACAGGCCCAGCGGCAGCGCCAGCAGTGTCCAGTGCCGCGCCCTGGTGATCATGATCAGCACCAGCAGCGCATCGAACAGGAAGTGCACCACGATGCTGGCCGGCAACCCGCGGCGCGTGCGTACCCAGGCCAGCAGCAGGCCGAGGCCCATCTGCGGCAGCACGAACAGCGGATGGATCCACCACGGGCTCAGCGCATCGGACTGGTAATTGCTGATGTGCGCCAGCCCGAACACCAGTGCCGAGAACCACACCAGACCGCGGAAGTGGCGTTCGATGAAAGCCGCCGTCGCGCGCCCGTAGAGCGGCCAGGCCAGGTAGCCGGCGACGAAGGCCGCGGCGAAGGCCAGCAGGCGCTCGATCAGACCGGGCGTGAAATCCAGCAGACGCGTCGCCGCCAGGACGCCGAAGAACGGCAGCGCCATCCACAGCAGCGCCACACCGAAGCGGCGCGCCGACAGAAAGCCGCGGAACACGCACTCCTCCAGCGTCGCGGCGAGCGCGATCAGCAGCAGCGCCAGCGGACTGCGCAGCAGCGGCGACTGCATCAGCAGGTTGCTCTTCGCGACGCTGAGATGCAGCGCCAGCGAGGCCGCGCCCGCGGGCAACAGCAGCAGCAGCGACGCGGCGTAGCCGACGCCGACCAGACGCAGGCTCTCCTGCACGCCCTGGCGCAGCCGTTGCGCCATGCCCGGGCCCGGCATCGCGGCCGAGCCGCTCCGCGACGGCCGCAGCACGAAGTCGCGCAGCGCGCCGCGTCGATCGCGGCCCTCCGTGGCGTTCATGCGTGCGTCCGCGCTGTCGGCATGCCGGCCACGCTAGAGGCGGCGGCATGCGCAGCGCAATCGATCAGGCCTTACGGCTCGGTTACGAAGTACCGCGTTCCGCGATGATCGAATCGGGCATGAAGCACACGACTGCACTCTCCCTGTCGATACAACACACCGGCGACAACTGCATCGCGATGGTGACCAGGAATCGACGTGCGCCGGGGTCGGGACGAGGTGATTCACTCCACCCGCCTCCATCGAACAGCCGACCGCTGAACTAGCATTCTGCCGACCACCGAACTTGCGCTCAGCCCACGAGGTTGCTCTGCGCGGTGAGCTTGATGACGTGAAGTAGTTTTCAGACTACACTCGCTCATGATGATCGAGCTCCGACAAACCGAGGCTTTCAGCACGTGGTGGACCAAGCTCAAGGACGAGCGGGCACGCGGCTTGATCGCGGCGCGGTTGGATCGCCTCGCCTATGGCCTCGCCGGCGACGTGGAGTCGGTCGGGCACGGGATCAGCGAACTGCGCATCCACAGCGGCCCCGGCTATCGGGTCTATTTTCAGAAACGGGGCCACACGATCATCGTCCTGCTCTGCGGTGGCGACAAGAGCACGCAGTCCAGGGACATCAAAGCGGCGCGGCGACTGGCTGCCGAATGGAGTACATGACATGACCGAAAAACTGACGATCTTCGACCCCGCCGAGGCTCTGGCATCGGATGCTGCCATCGCGTCCTTCATGGGCGATGCATTCGAGTCGGGCGATGCCGGCTACATCGCCCACGCGCTGGGCGTGATCGCGCGCGCCAAGGGCATGGCCCAGATTGCCGGCCAGACCGGGCTTTCCCGAGAACAGCTTTACCGCTCGTTCAGCGCGCACGGCAATCCAACGCTCAAGACCACACTCGCGGTGATGAAGGCCCTGGGCATTGAACTGACAGCCAAGGCACACGTATCGCACACAGCATAGTGAAGTAACCTCAGAATCTGATCCAGTTACTACCGGCCAGCGCGAACACCGTGACGGCAGCTGCAAAACCGCCAGGCCCTGTTGGCCGCCTGACTCAAACCAACCAGCCTCCAAAAAACCCGGGGTGGTTCACATCGCAACTGTCTGGGCCGCATTGCACGGAGCAAGATCAGCCGGCAAAGTGCGCTGCGCGAGCGTGAGCCATGGCTGCTCGTCGCCTCACCTGCACTGGTCGATGTGAGTGCACGCCAGTTGGTGGCGCTGTATGGGCGGCGCATGCAAATCGAACTGTCGTTCCGTGATTTGAAGTCGCACCGCTATGGCCAAGGCTTCGAAGACAGCCTGACGCGCAGCGGCCAACGCATCGAGATGCTGTTGCTGGTCAACGCACTGGCTGCCTTCGCTTGCTGGCTTGCCGGCCTTGCCTGCGAAGCGCTCGACATCGTGGATTGGCTGTCACCCCGACGATCAGCGCGCAAGCTCTATTCGGTGCTTCGCCTCGGTCGCGAGGCGCTGGTCAGAGCGTGGTCCATCGGGCCAATATCCCGATGGCTGGAGCGACTGAAATCGCTACCTTCGACAACGCTCACTCACATGCAGCTGCCGGCATGAATTCGTGGGGAAACCTCAGACTCTGACCCCCCGTTTTGCTGACCCCCGTTTTGACAGGTCACTTCACTTCGACACCGGCGGCGCGGGTAGGTTTCGCAAACCGCTCTGACGATCAACATTATTTACTATTTACGGATAAACCATTAGGGGACGCTTCCACAATCGCCTTCTTAATGCGGTGCACGTTAAATTTCGTCGATCGAACAATAATGCAATGGTCGGGCGTAAATTCAAGATGAATTTTTTGACTGTCGAACTGTGGCAGCACGCTATGTAGCTTGAACGTATTTTTTTCGAATTCTATGCAGTTCATCTCTCTAATTACTTTCCCGACCACTGCCTTATATGATTCTTCGAAGATGATAAGTCTATAAGTGAGGCTTTCTCTTGTGTTGATTGCCAGACCAGCGATTCCGCCAATCGCAACTCCGACACCAGTGGAACCGCCAAAGTGAATACCAAGAAGCACCAGAAGAAAGACTAAAATGAGAGGAAACGCAGCTCTATAAGCGTCTTTGATCTGACTTCTCCACCCATCAAATTCCATCATCATCTTTGCATCCCTCCACTGCAGTCGCATTAGACAAATTAGGGGCGATAATGCACTTCACAAGCTTTACAAAAATTAAGATTCCAGCCTCATCTCAATAGAGTCAGGCCCACAGAAACGCACTCCCATGCGACAGTCAATGCGCACATGCATCGCCTCACCCTCGGCATCAATCTCGGTCCCGGCAAATGAACCACAGCTTGGGCAGTTGTAGCGGCGCTTGGAACCTCAATTCGGTCGTCATCTCCACAGATTACCGTTGACCTCCGCCCCTCGAACAGCTATCCCACGCAAAGGCCGGAAGAACCAATAAAGCTTGAGTGCGAGACGTCCATGTCTCGCAAGTGAGGCCGCTAAACGCGTCCTGGCCGAAGTTTACAGCTTAGATCCAATCCAGCCACCAAGTGCCGCACCGGCCCCAGCGCCAATAACGGCACCGATCGGACCGCCAACCGAGCCCAATAGCCCACCAATCGCTTCGCCAGCTTCTGCGCCAAGGCGCTCGGAACGGGCTCTGACCCGCTTTCGGCCACTGACCCGCTTTCGGCCAGGGTGGTCTTGCCGCAGCCGGAGGGCCCGGCGATGGCCACGCACTCACCCGCTTCGATCCTGAGGCTGCAGTCCTTGAGGATCCAGGGCTCGCCCTCGGCGTAGCGAAAGCTGACGGAACGGGCTCTGACCCGCTTTCGTGCCGAAGCCGATTGAGTCAAGCACGACCGACGACGGGCCGCTCCTCCCGTCACCGTCAGCGCGCCGCAGCCTGAATGAGCATTCTCTCCGATGCGCCGTGTCAGGCAATCGATCAGGCAGCATGTGGCGAACTCAAAACGGGTTTTCAAACTGCTCTATTTTTTCGCTTGTTAAGGTAATCCATCAATAGACCGCCAGCCAGCGCAATTATGATCATAATAGATAGGAATATGTTCAAGATGGAGGACTGAAATAAAGATACGACCAGAACGCCGATTGATATAGGCAGAGAGATAAGAGCCATCGTTTGAATTTTCATTTACTTATATTCCTTGTGTTATGTCAGTTTAAAGTGGATCGAGATAAATATCGTGCTTGCCGCGACGGCACATGGATATGCCGTCGCAGTTTTGCATACCACTTTATCACTCAAACCGCAACAGCTGGGACTTGTTCAGAGTCCTAGAGTATATTGGAAATTGCGTTACCGATTCCGGCACCGACAGACGCGCTCAATGTTACAGCCGCGCCACCGACGGGCGTCAAAAGACCGCCAGTTGAGCCGTCCGCAATCATAAACACAGCTGCGCCAGCAACCCCGCCTACCCATGCGCCAGCGGCGGCACCAAGAGCAGTCGCACCACCAACCGAATCAATCTCAACACCTGAAAGATTTTTCATTTCTATCATCCTCGGTTAAAGAGCCGCACCAATTTCCTCTCCAGTTCGAGAGGCCATGCCAACAATACCAATTGCCATAATAGTCGCGGCACCGCCTGCTACGCCATCTGCAGCCGCTACGGCAATACCACCGACAATTGCTCCAGTTACCGCGCCGATTGCGGCACCAAGAGCGCCACATCCAGAGACAGATTTCGTTTCAATTTCAATTAAATTGCGCATTTATGCTTCACCTGTTTTCAAGAACCGGACACCCTCCGGCAAGGTTTCACCCGCCCTCCGCCTCACAGCGCAGGGCGACTGATCGTGCTCGCCCTCCCTGCAGCACGGTCACCCGATCGGCGCTGGCGAGGGTTTCCGGCCGGTGGGCGATCACCAGCCGGGTGAGCTTCATGCGTTTCACGGTGGCGTTGACCTGCCGCTCGCGTTCGATGTCCAGATGGCTGGTCGCCTCGTCCAGCACCAGCAGCTTGGGGCGCCGGTAGAGGGCGCGGGCCAGCAGGACGCGCTGCTTCTGGCCGCCGGACAGGCTCGAGCCCATGTCGCCGACCAGACTCTGATAGCCCATCGGCATGGCCACGATCTCGTCGTGGATGTGCGCCAGGCACGCCGTCGCCTGTGGAGCGGATTTGCAATCTGCTCCACAGGACATCTTATCGGCTAGCCCTTGCACGAAAACCCAGTTGTAGAAACGGATTTAACGTTACCCGCCCCGCATGTATCTACCGCAGTTGCAGCATTCTCTCTTATCAATTCAGCGTTTGAGGGGCCACTGCCTGCGCCACCCGTGACAACAAGCAAGTCAGTTCCTTCGAGTGTTTTCATGCTCCACCTTTGATGCAGGTTTCCGAGAATCAAGAGCCGTCCCGGATTCGGCTTGTCCACGACTCGCAAAAGAACATTCCGAGCTAGTGGATACATTCGAAATCGGTCGTCGTGACGCTCTTGACGTTGCCGCGTCCGCAGACTTGCACGGCTTTTTCCGCCATGCTCTTGACGGCCTCTGCCCCCGGTTCGATTTGTTGAGTGGATTTGACTTCTTTTGGCGCGCAAGCACAAAGCAGTAACGCCAATGTTGCTGCTGCAAGTAGTTTCACTTGATACTCTCCATCCGCTCGCATCCGGATACCCTCCGGCTTGGTCAAGCCCGCACTTAAAGACAGTCTGATCAACCCGCTCTCGTAATTGCAACGCTGCTGCGATTTATCGCCGTGCGCTCGATGATGCTCAGGCACCCCGTTGCGGGGCGATTTCACGCTCCGTTTTGCTGCGCCTCCCCGCCACCGCACGCACGGCGGACGCACCTATCCTGTCGCGGCCAGCAGATACTTGCGCGCCATCCACAGATTGCTCAGCGCAAACAGCGTCAGCACCTGCGCGCCGTTCTTGGCCAGGCCGCGGTAGCGCGCCTTGAGATGCCCGAATTGGCGCTTGATCACCCGGAAGGGATGTTCGACCGTGGCGCGGATCGAGGCCTTGCGGTGTTCGATCTGCTCGGTCAGTTCGCACAGCCGCGCGTCGGTGATCGCCTTGACCGTGCTGCGCTTGGCCGCGATGTACCAGCGCCGGCCGCGCCGTGGCTTGGCGTGCTTGCGCGCACCGGTGTAGCCGGCATCGCCAAACACAGCCTGTTCCCGACCGTGCAGCAGGTGCTCCACCTGGGTCACGTCCGCCACGTTCGCCGCCGTCGTCACCACGCGGTGGACCAGGCCGGTGGCCTCGTCTACGCCGATGTGCGCCTTCATGCCGAAGTACCACTGGTTGCCCTTCTTGGTCTGGCGCATCTCCGGATCGCGCGCCTTGTTACGGTTCTTGGTCGAGGACGGCGCCGCCAGGATCGTGGCGTCCACGATCGTGCCCTGCGAGAGCTTCAGGCCGTGATCGTGCAGATGCTGCTTCACCGCCTTGAACAGGCGCTCGGCCAGCCCGTGCTTCTCCAGCAGGTGACGGAACTTGCATACGGTCGTCTCGTCCGGCGCCGGCTCGCGCCCCAGATCGATGCCGACAAACCGGCGCATGGCCGCCGAGTCGTACAGCGCTTCCTCGACCGCCGGATCGCTCAGCGCGTACCACTGCTGCAGGAAGTGGATGCGCAGCATCCGCTCCAGGCCCACTGGGCGACGGCCGCCTGCGGCGCGGGCCTAGGGGTAGAACGGTTCGATCACCGCGCACAGCGCGGCCCACGGCACCACCCGGTCCATCTCGGCGAGGAACACATCCCGACGTGTGGACTTGCGGTGCGCCTCGAAGCCACCATCGGCTTGCGTGGCA
>JAKAZT010000100.1 GCA_021815695.1 Pseudomonadota bacterium | reverse complement strand
AAGGTGGCGCTGGGCGGCGTGCCGCTGTTGGCCGTGCCGAAGCCGCCGACGCCGGTCACCAGCACGCAGTCGACCGCGGTGAAGTCGGGCTTCTGCCGCGTGCTGGTACCGGTCGCCGGCTGCGAGAAGAACACCGGGCCCTGCGAGGCGTAGGGCTCGATCGCGTCGTTGCCCGAGGCGGCGCCGGTGGCGTCGATCGCCGTGGTGGTGATCTCGTACGGCGCCGGCAGCGCCGACTGGCCGTAGATGCTGCCGGCGGGGGTGTTCGGGACCAGCACGAAGCTGTGGTTGTTGGCGGACACGATCACCTTGATGTGCGTGCCGGGATTGCCAGCCCCGTAGTAGATATGCAACTGGAGTTGCTGCGTGCTGCTGCTCTTGTTGGTGTAACTGTTGCCCTGCACCGGCTGCGGACCGGGCGTGTTGTTGGGTCCGGGCGTACCGCTGATCACGCAGCTGCTGGGTGAGGGCGGACTGGCCGCAGCGCCCAGGTTGATGCCCTGGTTGCAGGCCAGCACGTTGCCGCTGGTGTCGGTCAGAAACACGTCGTAGTCGTTGGGATCGTTGGGCGTGGTGCTGGTGGGATTGGGAATCCAGGTGTCATCCCACTGCACGAGGTAGGTCACCGTGTCGCCCGCGGCCACCGGGAAGGTCATGCTGGTATTGGGGACACCGGCGTTGCCGAAGTTCTGCGCCTGCGTGTACTTGACGCCGTTGACGGTGACGTTGACCGCCGTCGGGGTCCAGGTGCCGCTCCAGAACTGCTGCGCGTCGTTGCCCGCCGCGCTGGTCAGGCGGATGGTCGGATGCGCGATGGCGAAGTTCTTCACCGCGGTGGCGAAACCGCCGTCGGTGAACAGGGCTACGCCGGGAAAGCCCAGATCATCGGCGATGATGGTGGGCGTGAAGCCGCCGGTGCCGGCGGCGAAGTCATTCAGGCAGGTGACGAAGTCGACGGTGGTCGCCGGCCCGCAGAAGCCGAGCTTCGCGCCCGGAGCCATGTCGTAGACGATCTCCATCATCGCCGTGCCCTCGAAGCCCGAGCCCGGCAGCTTGGCGTCGACGTAGGGCGCCGGGCTGGTCGGCAGGTCACCGGTGGCCTGGTCCTGGGCGATGTCGCCGGCGCCGTCGGAAATGATGCCGACCGAGATGCCGGATCCGTTGAGGCCGGTCGCCTGGCGGAACTGCGCGGTGCCGAGGATCTGGTCGCCCTGGGTGGTGACCGAGCCGGTGCGCGGCTGTGCGCCGACCGGCGGCAGGTTGCGTCGCGATACCGCGTAACGCGGCAGGGTGATGCGCGTGACTTGCGGCAGGGCGGCGAGCTGATAGAGCGCCGTCGCCGGCACCCAGGCTTGCACCACGCCGAGCTCGCTGCTGGCGCGAATGCCGGTTGCGCCCAGTGCGGTCAGTGCGCTCGCCGCGGGCGCGCCGCCGGCGCGATCGAAGCCGAGATAGACCTGCACCTGGCCGCTGCCGTTCCAGCGTGCGGCCAGCGGGGCAGGACCGCGCGGTTGCTGCTGCTCGGCCAGCGAGCGGGTCATCATCGTGCGCGCCTGCGGCGTGCCCGAGGCGGCCGCGATCGCGGCGACCGGTGGCGCCAGCTTGGCGATTGCGGTGGCGGTGGGCGCGCTGTTCATGGCCTGCAGCGAACCCGCGGCGAGCAGTGCGGTCAGTGCCGGCAGCAGGGCGGATCGAAAAAGATGGCGCATCGGTGAACTTCCCCAAGGATGGATTGCCGTGGGCGCAGAACCGTCCCGCCCCCGGAGTGTCCGGATCCCTGCGGGCGACGCTGCGCGATTTCGCCCCGACGTCGGGCTGGCCTATGCTAGCCGCGTCGTTCGCATCACGCGTGAACCGGGAACACTACGAAATGACAGCTTTGCGATGGCGCGCACGGGAGCGCGGTTTCACCCTGATCGAGATCATGGTGGTGGTGGTGATCATCGCCGTGCTGGCGACGATGATCCTGCCCAACGTCATCGGCCGCGCCGAGGATGCGCGGCTGGCCAAGGCCAAGGCCGACATCCGCGCGCTGGACTCGGCACTGGCCATGTACCGGCTCGACAACGGGCACGATCCGTCCACCGACCAGGGCCTGCAGGCGCTGGTGAAAAAGCCGTCCGGCGATCCGCCGGCGCCCAACTGGCGCGCCGACGGCTACATCCGCACGCTGCCCGATGATCCCTGGGGACATCCCTACGAGTACCTCAGCCCCGGCCAGCATGGCCCTTACGACCTGTGGTCCGACGGCCCGGACGGGGTGTCGGGAACCAAGGACGACATCCAGAGCTGGAACCTGAAGTAGCGACCCACGGTGATCGCCGCCCGCGCCGCTGCCGCAGCCGCTCCCCGGCACATGCCGAAGGGTGCTGCGGGGTTTTCGCTGGTCGAGATGATGGTGGTGATCCTGATCATCGCCGTGATGACCAGCGTGGCCATGCTCAGCCTGTCGTTCGGCAGCCGTGACCGCGCCCGGCTCGCCGCCACGCAACTGGCGGGCGTGCTGCGCAGCGCGCGTGAAGAGGCCGCGATGCAGGGGCGCAATCTCGCTTTCGGTTTCTGGCAGCACGGCTGGACCTGCTACCAGCTCGACGCCGCCGGTGCCTGGCAACCCTTGCTGGATGATCGCCTGCTGCGCCCGCGCACGCTCCCTGCCGGCCTCACGCTGTCCCTGCGCCTGCAGGGCGAGGAGGTGCGGCTGGCCGCGCGGGCGAAGACGCATCCGCAGGTGTTCGTGCTGTCCAGCGGCGAAATGGAGCCCTTCGTGCTCGAGCTGCGCGAGGACGCGCGCACGCGCGAACGCCTGAGCGGCAGCGCGCTGGGCCAGATCACGCTGGAGGTCGCGCATGCGCGCTGACGACCCCGGCGCGCGGCGCGCGCACGGCTTCACCTTGCTCGAGGTGATGGTGGCGCTGCTGGTCGTCGCGCTCGGCATGGCGGCGGCGGTGCAGCTGACCACGCTGGCCGCGGACAACGCGCGCGCGCTGTCGCGGCGCACCGAGGCCGACTGGGTGGCGATGAACCAGCTGGGCGCGATGCAGCTGGCCGGCGCCTGGCCGGCGGACGGCAGCACCCAGGGGCACGCGGTCATGGCCGGCCGCACCTGGTACTGGCGCCAGCAGGTGCAGGGCGCCCCGATCCCCAGCCTGCGCGAGGTGGCCATCGAGGTGCGCGATCGGCCCGAGGGTCCGGCGCTGGCGACCCTGCACACCCTGGTCAGTCCGGCCGCGAGCGGCGCGCCATGAACCGCGCCCGCGGCTTCACGCTGATCGAGCTGCTGGTGGCGGTGGCGATCTTCGCGCTGATGGCGGCGCTGGCCTACGGCGGGCTCGATACGCTGTTGCGCCAGCGCGGCGAACTCGAAGCGCACTACCGCCAACTGCACACGCTGCAGCGCGCCTATGCGGTGCTGCAGGCGGACCTCACCCAGGCCGCGCCGCGCCCGGTGCGCGACGAGCTGGGCGGTCCGCTGCCGGCGCTGCGCGGCGCCCCCGACGGCACCACCCTGGCACTGTCGCGCGACGGCTATCCGAACCCGGCCGATGTGCGCCGCAGCCGGATCATCCGCGTGCGCTACAGCCTCGACGGCCAGCGCCTGCAGCGTCTGCAGTGGCCGGTGCTCGACCGCGCGCCGGGTGCGACGCCGCCGGCCGACACCGTGCTCGATCACGTCGAGTCGCTGCGTTTCCGCTACATCGATGCCCGGGGCGACGCGCAGGACAGCTGGCCGCCGGCCGGCTCCGGTCCGCAGTCGCCGCTGCTGCCGCGCGCAGTGCGGGTGACGCTGCGGGTCGACGGACTGGCCGGGCCGGTAACCTGGCTGTTCGTGCTGCCATGAGCGCGCGCCGCTGCCAGCGTGGCGTCGCGCTGCTGATCGCGCTGCTGGTGGTCGCCATCGCGGCCACGACGATGGCCTATCTGGCCTGGGACCAGACGCTCGCGATCCGCCGCAGCGAGGACCGCATCGGGCTGGACCGCGCCTGGGCGGTGGCGCTGGGCGCCGAGGCCTGGGCCGCGCAGGCGCTGGTCGACAATGCACGCCAGCACGGCGGCGAGGTCGATCTGACCCAGCCCTGGGCACAGCCGCAGCGGCCGCAGATCTTCGCCGGCGTCGAGGTCAGCGGGCAGATCGAGGATCTGCAGGGCCGCTTCAACCTCAACACCCTGGTCGCCGGCGCGCAACCGGTCGCGATCGCGGTCACGCGCTACCGCGCGCTGCTGGCGACGCAGCAACTATCGCCCGAACTGGTCGCACCGGTGATCGACTGGATCGACCCCGACAGCATGGCCAGCGGCAGCGCCGGAGCCGAGGACGAGACCTACCTCGGACTCGCGCCGCCGTATCGCGCGGCCAACCAGCCCTTCGTCAGCGCTTCCGGCCTGCGTCTCGTCAGCGGTTACACGCAAACGGTTTATGCGCGCGTCGCGCCCTGGGTCACCGCCCTGCCGGGCGCGACCGCGATCAACGTCAACACCGCGCCGCTGCCGGTGCTGCTCGCGCTGGGCCTGAGTCCGGCGCAGGCGCAGGCGGTGGTCGCGCTGCGCGCGAAACAGCCGTTCGCGACGCTGCAGCAGTTTCTCGCCAGCCCGCCGCTGCAGGGATCGACGGTCGACCCGGCGCTGCTCGGTGTCGGCAGCCAGTTTTTTCTGGTGCGCATCGAAGTCCGGATGGGCCGCCTGCGCGCCACCCTGGCGAGCGTGCTCGAAGTCGGCAATGGCGGTAAGGTCGGCGTTCTGCTGCGCACGCGGAACACCACGCCCTGATGGACACCCTCCTGCTGCGCTGGATCGACGATCAGCATGCCGCCTGGCGCCTTGGCGGCGTGCACGGCCGCGGCCGTCTTGCCGATGCCGCGCCGCTGGCACGCGGTCGGCGCGTGCTGCTGCTGGTGCCCGGCGAGAGCGTGCTGCTGGCGCCGGCGGCGATGCCCAGCCGCAAGCCGGCGGAAATCGCGCGTGCCTTGCCCTATGCGCTGGAGGAATGGCTGCTGGAGCCGCCGGAGACCCAGCACTTCGCCTGGCAGCGCACGGCGGCAGGCGTGGCGGCAGCGGTCGTCGCGCGCGCCACGATCGAGCATTGGCTTGCACGTCTCGACGACGTCGGCATCGAGCCCGACCTGCTGTTGCCCGACACGCTGGCCCTGCCGTGGGCCGCGGGCCGCTGGAGCCTGTTGTGCGAATCGGGCGATCCGGATGCGCGCGTGCTCGTGCGCAGCGGTCTGCACGAGGGTCAGGCCTGCACGCGGGGGAATCTGCCGCTGGTGCTCGCCGCGCTGTTCGAGAGCACGCCGGAAGCGGCGCGCCCGACCGGGATCGATCTTTGGGATCCCGGCGACGACGCGGGCGACGGCACGTCGTCCGCGGACCCTGTCGATTCTGGCCGCGGCATCGATGCCCTTGCCGCCGACCTGCGGCTGCCGGTCGCACGCCAACGCTCATCGGCAACGCTGCTCGATCTCGCGGACGCATTCACGCTGCCCGCCGATTTCAACCTGCTGCAGGGCGCCTACGCCCCGCGCCGCGCGCAGGCGCGACGCAGCGGCCCGCGCCGCGCCGTGATGATCGCCGCGGCGTTGTGGCTGGTCAGCGCATTCACCTACGCCGGCGTGCACGCGGCGGTCCTGGCAGTGGAATCGCGCGCGCTGCAAGGCGTGATCGACACGCTGTTTCGCGGCGCCGTGCCCGGTGAGCACCGCATCGTCGACGCCCGCGTGCAACTGCAACAGGCGTTGAGCGCCGCAGAGCACGGTCGCGGCAGCGGTGGTCCGATCGACCTGCTGGCGGCGGTCGCCGATGCCCGTCTCGAGACGACCGGCGTGCGCCTGCAGCGCCTCGAATACCGTGACGGTGCGCTGGACCTGACCCTGCAGGCGCGCCGCGCCGCGGCACTGGAAGCGGCGCGCCAGGCACTGGCCGCGCAGGGCCTGACGGCCGAACTGCGCGATGCCGGCCACGCCGACGGCCACGCGCAGGGGCGCATCCGCATCGCCGGAGCCACGCGATGAAAACCTGGTGGATGCAGCTGGGCGACCGCGAGCGACGGCTGGTCGCCGTCGGTGCGGCGGTGCTCGCGGCCGGGCTGGTCTATGCACTGATCTGGCACCCGCTGCAGCAGGTCATCGCGCGCGACCGGGCGCTGGTTGTGCAGCAGCGCGCGGATCTCGCCTGGATGCAGCAGGCCGCGCTGCGCATGCGCGCGCTGGAGTCGCAGGCCAGCCGGCAGGCGCCGCCACCGGCCAGCGCCGGGCAACCGTTGCGCACCGTGCTGGATGCCGCCCTGCGCGCGCAGGGCCTCGACAGCGCCGTGACCGGGCGCTCCGAGGCCGAGGACGGCAGCATCCGGATCACCTTCAAGCCGGTACCCTTCGACGCCCTGCTGCGTTGCCTGGCCAGCCTTGGGGCCGCGGGCGTCAAGGTGCAGTCGCTCGACCTCGAGCGCGTCGGTGCAGGGCAGGTGCAAGGCTCGCTGCAGGTGACCCATCGCGCCGGCGGCTGATCGCCGCGGAGCCTCACTTCACCAGCTGATCGAGCTGGAAGATCGGCAGCAGGATGGCGAGCACGATGCTGAACACGATCAGGCCCATGGCGACGATCGTCAGCGGCTCGAACAGGGCCAGCGCGGTGCCGATGGTGGCCGAGGTCTCGCGCTCCTGCT
>JAKAZT010000099.1:5428-6670 GCA_021815695.1 Pseudomonadota bacterium | reverse complement strand
TGCCGTCCTCGCTGGGGACCGAGGGCGCCGGCGTGATCGAGGCGGTCGGCCCCGGGGTCAGCGGCTTCAAGCCCGGTGACCGCGTTGCCTACGGCAGCGGCCCGCTGGGCGCCTACAGTGACGTGCGCGTGATGCCGGCGGCGCACGTGGTGCACCTGCCCGAGGGCATCCGTTTCGAGCAGGGCGCGGCGATCATGCTCAAGGGCCTGACCGTGTGGTACCTGCTGCGCAAGACGCATCGCGCGCAGGCCGGCGAGACGGTGCTGTGGCACGCCGCGGCCGGCGGCGTCGGCCTGCTGGCCTGCCAGTGGGCCCGCGCGCTGGGCGTGCGCCTGATCGGTGTCGCCGGCTCCGCCGCCAAGGCCGAGCTGGCGCGCGCGCACGGCGCCTGGGCGACGATCGACTCCAGCCGCGAGGACGTCGTCCGGCGCGTGCTGGAGCTGACCGAGGGCCGCAAGCTGCCGGTGGTCTACGACTCGGTCGGCAAGGCGACCTGGGAAACCTCGCTCGACTGCCTCGCGCCGCTCGGGCTGATGGTCAGCTTCGGCAACGCCTCCGGCCCGGTCAGCGGCGTCAACCTCGGCCTTCTCGCGCAGAAGGGCTCGCTCTACGTCACGCGCCCGACGCTGGGCACCTACGTCGCCCGGCGCGACCAGCTCGAGGAGGGCAGCCGCGAACTGTTCGAGCAGGTGCTGTCGGGCGCGATCAGGGTCGAGATCGGCCAGCGCTTCGCGCTCGCCGACGCCGGCAAGGCGCACGCCGCGCTGGAGTCGCGCGCGACCACCGGGTCGACGGTGCTGCTGCCGTGAGGCCGTGCGGGACGGAGCGGTGACATGACCCGCCGCTGGATCAGCTCGGGATCGCGCTACGAGCAGGAGGTCGGCTACGCCCGTGCGGTGGTGGACGGCGACTGGATCTTCGTCTCCGGCACCACCGGCTTTGACTACCGCTCGATGAGGATCGAGCCGGGCATCGTGGCGCAGACGCGGCAGTGCCTGGCCAACATCGCCGCCGCGCTGGGCGAGGCCGGCGCATCGCTGGATGACGTGGTGCGGGTGACCTACATCGTGCCTGACGCGGCGCAGTTCGAGGCCTGCTGGCCGCTGCTGCGCGAGGCGTTCGGGCGCGCGCGGCCGGCGGCGACGATGCTGTCGGCAGGGCTGCTCGATCCGCGCATGCGCATCGAGATCGAGGTGACCGCGCGCCGTCACGCGGAAGGTTGAGCAGCGCGGGCTGGTCCGA
>JAKAZT010000099.1:0-5328 GCA_021815695.1 Pseudomonadota bacterium | reverse complement strand
GGCCTGTCGGCCCGGCGCGGCTCGGCGACCCCGGTCCCGCGCGCGGTGTTCTACTTCAGCAGCGAGCGCAGCATCCAGGCGGTCTTCTCGTGCGCCTCCATGCGCTGGGTCACCAGGTCGGCGGTCGGCTGGTCGTCGGCCTTGTCGGCGGCGCGGAAGGTTTCGCGTGCGGTGCGCGCGGCGGTTTCGTGGCCCTCGACCAGTTGCCCGACCATCGCCTTCCACTCCGGCACGCCGGTCTCTTCCTTGATCGCGGTCAGCTTGCCGAACTGCGAGTAGGAGCCGGGCGCGACCACGTCCAGTGCGCGGATGCGCTCGGCGATCAGGTCGGCGGCGGTCCACAGCTCGATGTACTGGGTCTCGAACATCAGGTGCAGGGTGTTGAACATCGTCCCGGTGACGTTCCAGTGGAAGCTGTGGGTCTTGAGATACAGCGAGTAGGTGTCGGCCAGCAGGCGCGAGAGCTGGCGGGCAATCGCTTCGCGGTCCTTTCTGGCAATGCCGATATCGATGGCCATGGCGACGCTCCTGGGACGGGAACCGCAAGCGTAGCGCCGGCCAGCAGCGGGAGGAAATCGCCGCGACCGATGCCGGCGACAGCGCGCGGCTATGATGCGCGGCTGCATGCATGATCCCGGATCCACGATGGCACGACCCGACGCGGAGCTGACGGCGCTGCGCGCGGCGCTGGACGGCGTGTGCAGTCGCGACTACGCGCGCCTGCTGGGACGCTGGCGCGGACTGGCGCGGACGTCCGATCCGGCGCGGCTGGCCGCGCTCGCCGCCGACGTCGCGGCCTCGGCCGCGCGCCGCGCCGCGCGTGTCGCGGCCAAGCCCGTGATCCGCCTTGACGAGAGCCTGCCGATCACGGCGCGCGCGCAGGAGATCATCGATCTGGTCCGCAGCCATCCGGTGTTGGTGATCGCCGGCGAGACCGGTTCCGGCAAGACCACCCAGCTGCCCAAGCTGTGCCTGGCGGCGGGCCGCGGCGAGGCCGGGCTGATCGGCTGCACGCAGCCGCGGCGGCTGGCCGCGCGCGCGGTGGCGCGCCGCGTCGCAGCGGAGCTCGGTAGCGAGATCGGCGGTCTGGTCGGCTTCCAGGTGCGCTTCAGCGAGCAGGTCGGCGAGCGCACCCTGGTCAAGTTCATGACCGACGGCATCCTGCTGGCGGAGACGCAGTCGGACCGCGGATTGTCGGCCTACGACACGATCATCCTCGACGAGGCGCACGAGCGCAGCCTCAACATCGATTTCCTGCTCGGCTACTTCAAGCAACTGCTGGCGCGCCGGCGCGACCTCAAGCTGATCATCACCTCGGCGACGCTGGACACCGCGCGCTTCGCCGCGCATTTCGGCGGCGCGCCGGTGCTGACGGTGGAGGGCCGCGCGCATCCGGTCGAGCTGCGCTGGCGGCCGCCGCCGGAACGCGGCGAGGCCAATCTGGCCGAACAGATCGTCGGCGCGCTCGACGAGATCAGTCGCGACGATCCGCGCGGCGACGTGCTGGTGTTCCTGCCCGGCGAGCGCGAGATCCGCGAGACGCACCTGGCACTGGCGCGGCGCAAATACCGCGAAACCGAGATCCTGCCGCTGTACGCGCGGCTGTCGGCCGTCGAGCAGGATCGCGTGTTCCGGCCCGGCCCGCAGCGGCGCGTGGTGCTGGCCACCAATGTCGCCGAGACCTCGCTGACGGTGCCGCGCATCCGCTACGTGGTCGACACCGGCAGCGCGCGGGTCAAGCGCTACAGTCCGCGCAGCCAGATCGAGCGCCTGCACGTCGAGCCGATCGCGCAATCCGCCGCCGACCAGCGCAAGGGCCGCTGCGGTCGCGTCGGTCCGGGCATCTGCTACCGCCTGTACGGCGAGGACGACTGCGCGCGGCGACCGCTGTACGCCGACCCCGAGATCGCGCGCTCGTCGCTGGCCGGCGTGATTCTGCGCATGCTGGCGCTGGGTCTGGGCACGGTCGAGGCGTTTCCGTTCCTCGATCCGCCGGAGCCGCGCGCGATTGCCGACGGCTACCGGCGCCTCGACGAACTGGGCGCGATCGACGCCGGGCGGTGCCTGACCGCCAACGGCCGGCTGATGGCGCGGCTGCCGATCGACGTGCAACTGGCGCGCATGCTGGTCGAAGCCCAGGCGCGCGGCACGCTGCGCGAGCTGATCACGATCGTCGCCTTCCTCAGCACCCAGGACCCGCGCGAGCGTCCCGCCGATGCGCGCCCGCAGGCCGACGCCGCGCACGCCGCGTTTTCCGATCCGAAGTCGGATTTCGTCGGCGTGCTCAAGCTGTGGGACGCCTACAGCGCCGCGCACGAGGAGCTGACGCAGTCAAAACTGCGCGACTGGTGCGCGCGGCATTTCCTAAGTTTCCTGCGCATGCGCGAGTGGCGCGAACTGCATCGGCAACTGCTGCTGGTGACAGCAGAGACGGGGCTCGACAAGCCGGGACCCGGACGGCCGGGACTCGAAAAGCCGGGACTCGGGACCCGGGACCCGGGACCCGGAGAGGAGCCAGGGTCAGAATCACGGAGCCCGGACTCGAGACGGAAGCCGAACAAGACGATGCGAGACGCACCGAAGGCGAGGCCGGGATCAGCGCGAGCCCGCGAGGCTGCCGTAGACCGCTCCGTTGCTGCGCGCTCCGGAATGCCGGCTGTGCACTCCGAATCCCGAGCCCCGAGTCCCGAATCCCGCGACTTCGAGGCCATCCACCGCTGCATCCTCGCCGGTCTGCCGACCCAGGTCGGGCGCAAGGACGAGCGCGGCGGCTACCGCGGCACGCGCGAGCGCAAGTTCCAGATCTTTCCCGGCTCGGCGCTGGCCAAGGCGCCGCCGCAGTGGCTGCTGGCGGCGCAGATCCTCGACCTCGGCGGCAAGGTCTGGGGCCTGATGTGCGCGCGCGTCGAGCCGGCGTGGATCGAGCAGCAGGCCGCGCACCTGGTCCGGCGCAGTTGGCGCGACGCGCGCTGGTCGCGTCCGCGCGGCGCGGTGATCGCCGACGAGCAGGTGACCCTGTTCGGCCTGACCCTGGTCGAGCAGCGCACGGTGACTTTCCAGCGCCAGGACCCGGCGCAGGCGCATGCGATCTTCGTGCGCGAGGCGCTGCTGCCCGGCGCCATCGACTGCCGCGCCGATTTCGTCCACGCCAACCGCCGCGTGCTGGAACAGGCGCAGGAGATCGAGGCGCGCCAGCGCCGCCAGGGTCTGCTGAAATCCGGCGCCGTGCTGGAAGGATTCTTCGCCGGCAAGCTGCCCACCGACATTGCCGGTACAGCGGCGCTGGATGCCTGGTACCGCAAGGCGGCACCCGCCGCGCAGGCGGCCCTGCGCTGGTCGCTGGCCGATGTGCTCGAAGGTCCCGATGCGCTCGATGCCGGCGCCTATCCGGCGGCGCTGGAGCTGGCCGGCCAGCGCCTGCGCCTGGACTATCGGTTCGTGCCCGGCGACGCCGCCGACGGCGTCACCCTCCATCTGCCGCTGGCGTTGCTCAACGCGGTCCCGGCCGCGCGCTGCGAATGGCTGGTGCCGGGCCTGCTGGCGGAGAAGGTGGCCGAGCTGATCCGCGGGCTGCCCAAGGCGTTGCGGCGCAACTTCGTGCCGGCGCCGGATTTCGCCCGCGCTTTCGCCGAGGCCGAGACCGCGCGCGACGAACCACTGGCAGCGGCGCTGGCGGCGTTTCTGGCGCGCACCACCGGCGTCGCCGTGAGCGCGGCCGACTTCGCTGCCGGCGAGCTGCCGGCGCATCTGCGCATGCGCTTTTGCGTGCACGACGAGCACGCCGCGACGCTGGCCGAAGGGCGCGATCTGGAGGCGATTCGCAGCGAGTGGGCGGCCTCCGCGCGCGCAGCGTTCGCGCGCCGCACCGACGCCGAGCTGGTGCGCGAGGACGTTGCCGGGTTCGACTTCGACGACATCCCCGCCGCGGTGCAGGGTACCGGTGGCCTGACCGCCTATCCGGCGCTGGTGGATCTGGGCGACGCGGTGGCGCTGCGCGTGTTCGAGCACGCCGACGCCGCCGACGCCGAGCACCGGCGCGGCGTCGAGCGCCTGCTGCGACGGGCGCTGGCGGTCGAGTTCAAGCGTGCGCGCCGGCAATTGCCGATCGCCCATGCGCTGGCGCTGAAGTACGCGGCGCTGGGCAGCCTCGACGGCCTGCGCGAGGACCTGGTCGAGGGCGGTTTTGCCGATCTGCGCGCCGCGCAGGATTTCGATGTGCGCACGCGCGCGGCGTTCGCGGTGCTGCAGGCGACTTTCGCAGGTGAGCTCTTCGCCGCTGCGCTGGCGCGGCTCAAGCTCGCCGAGCCGATCATCATCGCGCAGGCCGAACTGACACAGTGGCTGGAACCGCCGCTACTCGGTTTCGCGCGCGCCAGCTACGACGACCTGCGCGAGCAGCGCGATCACCTGCTGAGCGCGGGTTTCCTGCGCGAGTCGGCGCCGTCACGGTTGGCGCACTACCCGCGCTATCTCAAGGCGATGCGCCTGCGCGGCGAGCGCCTGCGCCTCGATCCGGCGCGCGACCAGTCGCGCATGCTGCAGGTGCTGCCTTACTGGCGCGCCTGGCTCAGGGCGCGCACCGGCGACGCCGATCCCGTCGCGCTGGACGCGCTGCGCTGGCTGATCGAGGAACTGCGGGTGTCGCTGTTTGCACAGGAGCTGGGCACCGCCGAGCCGGTGTCGCCCAAGCGCATGCAGCGCGCGCTGCAGGTGCTGGAGACATCTGCGGCCGGCAGCGCGTCGCGTTAGGGAAGTTCCGATCAAGTTCCTGTTTGTCATTCCGGCGCAGGCCGGGATGTCGGCTTGTTCAGATGGAACCTAGGCCCGGGCGCGGCGACGCTGCCAGAGCAGGATCGGCAGCCCCGCCAATAACAAGACGGCGCCCCACAGCAACGTCACGGCGCCGGTGCCGATCAGCGCCCACAGGCTGTAGACCAGCGCACCCGCGGCGACCAGCTTGCGGCCCCGGCGCGCCGACGCATCGATGCGCCACCAGGCCAGCACGGTGACGGCATAGGGCAACAGATTGGCCGCGGTCGACAACAGGATGGTGAAAGTGAACAGCGCGACCAGCGACTGGCTGTAGTTGGTGCTGATCAGGGCGCTGGTCAGCACGCTGCTCAGCAACAGCCCCAGCCACGGCGTGCCTTGGCGGTCCAGCCGTGCGAAGAACCCCGGAAACAATCCGTCCTGCGCGGCGGCCAGCGGCGTCTGCGCCTGCAGCAGCACCCAGCCGTTGAGCGCGCCGAAGCAGGAGATCGTCGCCACCACGCCGATGCCGATCCCCGCGGCCGGGCCCCACAGATGGCGGGCCGCGGCCGCCATCGG
>JAKAZT010000098.1:2724-6697 GCA_021815695.1 Pseudomonadota bacterium | reverse complement strand
CGCGACCGGGAGCTCGCGCCGCGCAGCCGATGGATCCATACCCGGTCGCGTTCATCGATGCGCTGGGTAGCCCGGGTGCAGCCCCATCGGGGCGCAATCCGAGGCTCGATCCTCAAAATAAGACAAATCATTTGCGCCCTTTGCGCCCTTCGCGGACAAGAATCTTTCTCGATGCACCCTTCCCGGATTCCGCAGCGCTGCATCCGGGCTACGCGGTTTTCGCGTCTTGATCGCGAACGGGAATCACAAGTCAGCGGAAGCCGCGCTCGGCCTGGATGCGTTCGTAGGCCGCGTTGATGTCCCGCGCGCGCTCCTCGGCGCGGCGCCGCAGGTCCTCGGGCAGATCGCCGAGGCGATCGGGATGGTGCTCGGAGATCAGCTTGCGGTAGGCGCGCTTGACGGTCGCGGCGTCGGCGTCGGGCGACACGCCGAGCACGCCATAGGGATCGGGACCCTGCGGCGCGCGCCGCGGCGGCGCCTGGCCATCGTCGGTGCGCTGGCGCGGGCCGCTGCCGCCGGCGCCCCAGACAAAACCCTTGGTCGCCAGCAGCATGGCGATCTCGAAATCGCTGAACTGCAGCGCCCACGCCAGCTGGCGCAGGATGCGGAACTTGGCCGGCGACGGCGCGCCCTCGGCCAGCACGGTGTCGGCGACCACGTCCAGCAGCGGATAGGCCAGATGCCGGCGCCCGCCGCACCACTGTTTGAGGTCGCCGATCGCCAGCGCGACATCGAAATCCGCCTGCTTGCCGGCGTTGAAGCGCGCGATCGCACGCCGGCGCAGGGCGTCGTTGAGACCCATGCGCGTCATCAGTCGCTCGGCGACCGCGATCTCGGCCTGCGACACGCGACCGTCGGCCTTGGCCACGGCGCCCAGCACGGCGAACAGCGGCTCGACGAAGCCGTAGGCGGGCGCGGCGACGCTGGCCCTGGCGCGCGCGCGCGCCTGGTCGAACATCCAGCCGAAGGCGGCGCCCAGCAGCAGTCCGGGCCAGCCGTGGATCAGCAGCAGTCCGGCCAGCGCGCCGAACAGGACGCCGGCGCCGATCATCGTTTCGCGGCGGGCGGACAGGGCGGGCGACTGGCGTACCACGCCGCCAGCCGGTCGAGCTCGGCCGGCGTCAGCGGGCCGATCGCGGCGCGCATCAGGGCCACGTTGCGGCGGCCGCTGCGGTAGTCGGCCAGCGCCCGGCGCAGATAGTCGAGGCGCTGGCCGGCCAGGTTGGGCACGCCGGGCAGGGTGGCGATGCCGTCGTTGCCGTGGCAGGCCGCGCACAGACCCAGACGGGTCGGCGGCGCCATCGGCGCGGCGGCGGGCGCGGCCGCCCGCAGCGGGGCGGCCAGAAGCAGCAGGACGCAGCACAACAGGACACGCATCGGGGACGATCGCGCGAAAAAGAGACGGCGATTCTACCCGCGCCGTCCGCGTCGCGACGGGGCGCGTGGCCGGTAACGGAGAAATCGCAAGCAGCTCGCTCGGACTGGCCGCTCCGGGCGGGTTCCTCACTCGGCTCATGGCGGCGGCGATGGGCCCCGCTGCGGAACGACGTCCATCCCTTCGCGATCCCTCTTTCGCTGCATCCGTTGCCGGCCACTAGAATGCGCAGTCCCGATGCCGCGGAGTCCGTCGTGCCCACCTGCCTTGTCCGCTCCGACCTGCCCGGCCTCGAGCTGATCCATCGCGGCAAGGTGCGCGACGTCTACGCACTGCCCGGCGAGCGGCTGCTCATCGTCGCCACCGATCGCCTGTCGGCGTTCGACGTCGTGCTGCCGGACCCGATCCCCGGCAAGGGCGAGATGCTTTGCCAGATCTCCAACTTCTGGTTCGCCGAGACCGCACGGCTGATGCCCAATCACCTCACCGGCACCGCGGTCGCCGAGGTGCTGCCGGCGGGCACCGATCTCGCGCTGTACCGCAAGCGCGCGGTGGTGGCCAGACGCCTCAGGCCGGTGCCGGTCGAGGCGATCGCGCGCGGTTACCTGATCGGCTCCGGCTGGAAGGACTACCAGGCCACCGGCAGGATCAGCGGCATCCGCCTGCCCGCCGGCCTGCGCCAGGCCGAGCAGTTGCCGGAGCCGATCTTCACCCCGTCCACCAAGGCCGCGATCGGCAGCCATGACGAGAACATCGGCTTCGACCGGATGGTGGCGACCGTCGGCGCCGATCTCGCCGAACAGGTGCGCGCCGCCACCCTGGCGATCTACCGCCATGCCGCGGCCTATGCTGCCGCGCGCGGCATCCTGATCGCCGACACCAAGTTCGAATTCGGCACCGACGCCGACGGCCGCCTCTACGTGATGGACGAGATGCTGACGCCCGACTCTTCGCGCTTCTGGCCCGCCGACACCTGGCGCGTCGACAGCAGCCCGCCCAGCTACGACAAGCAGTTCGTGCGCGACTACCTGGAACGGATCGGCTGGAACAAGCAGCCGCCCGGCCCGTCGCTGCCGCGCGAGGTCATCGACGGCACCGCCGCCAAGTACGCCGAGGCGCTGCAGAAGCTGGCCGGCATCGTCGTCGACTGACATCGGTGTCGCGCATTTCCCGGCCTTGAGCGATTAGCCTGCCTGTCTTCGCCGTCGCCCCTTCGCTGCGCAGACCTTTCGCTGCACAGGCCCTTCGCGACGCCCGACCCTGCACTGCGCCCGACCCTTCGCGACGCTCGACCCTTCGCGACGCCAGACCCTTCGCGACGCCAGACCCTTCGCGACGCCAGACCCTTCGCTATGCTCAGGGTGACACCAAAAGCGCTGTCATCCTGAGGCCGCAGGCCGAAGGATCTGGTTGGCGACAAACGCCGGATGAGCAGGCCATCGGCACAGGCCTCCCTGCGTCGCGGCCCGGCCACGCCATCCCTGGCGTGGCGTTCGTGGGCGCGCGAGCGCCCCCTCACCCTTCGACACGCTCGGCGTCTCGCGATACCCGACTCTGCACTGCGCTCGACCCTTCGCGACGCCAGACCCTTCGCTGCGCTCAGGGTGACAGGCTTTTGTTTTTGGCTCTTGTTGTTGCCTTTGCTGTTGCCTTTGTTGCCGCTTTTGTTGTCATCCTGAGCGCAGCGAAGGATCTGGCCCAAGGTGGCGCAGCGAGGAGCGTGCAGAGCCGGAGGCGGACGAAGACGAGCAGCGCTCGGCATGACGACGCTTGGCCCGATGCGACTCGATGAGCCTGCTGCAGCGCCGCGTGGCGATGACGCCCGCGCGGCCTACAGTGGAGCGCATCGATCAGCGGGAGCCGGCCCATGCGCGACGTGCATCAGTGGTTCGACGGTTACAGCCGCGATCACCAGAACCCGACCAATCGCGGCATCCACTGGATCTGCGTGCCGGTGATCCTGTGGTGCGTGATCGCCGCGCTGTGGGCGATCCCGGTGCCGGCGGCGTTTGCCCGACCCGGGCTGTGGGGCGGCGTGGCGATGTTTCTCGCCTGGGTGTTCTACTGGCGCCTGTCGCGGCCGCTGGGGCTGGCGATGCTGGCGCTGTTCGTGGTTTTCGGTTTCATCGCGCATCTGGCCTTTGTCGCGCTCGGACCGCGGCACCTGCTGGTGCTGGCCGCTGCGCTGTTCGTCGCCGCCTGGATCGGCCAGTTCGTCGGCCACCGGATCGAAGGCCGGCGGCCGTCGTTCCTCACCGATCTGGCCTACCTGCTGATCGGTCCGGCCTGGCTGATGGGCAAGCTGATGGCGCGCGCACGCATCGCCTATTGAGCGCGTGAACGCCGGCACGCCGCGGGGCGTGCCGGCGCCCGTCTCAGTGCATCATGTGCATCATCGCGCCGCCGAAGACCATGCCGCCGATCAGTGCGAGCACGAAGCCGATCGCGATGCTGATCGCGTACTCGATCAGGGTCACCAGGCAGGCGCGGCCGTAGCTCATGCCGACGCCGATCAGCTTCTGGATCACCCAGGCGCTGACCAGGAAATTCGCGACCAGGATCAGCACCCGGGCCACGCCGAAGACGCCGAACGTCATC
>JAKAZT010000098.1:0-2624 GCA_021815695.1 Pseudomonadota bacterium | reverse complement strand
CCGCGTGACGCTCGCAAGCATGGTCGGGTCGGCGGGTGGAGGCAAGGCGGCGCGGCCGGGTGCCGCAGGCGGGGTCTCAGTCCGGCGCCCGCGGCGCGAACGGCCGCGGCACGAGTCCCAGCAGATGCCCGGCCGCGGTGTTGTCCGCGATCAGGTCCTGATCCAGGCGCACCAGCGGTCCGCGCAGGCGCGGCAGCAGACGCGCCGCGATGCGCAGGGCCGTGCGCGGGATCGGCAGCGGCAGGGTGGCGACCGGCAGCGCGGCGCGCACGCGCGCGAACATCGCCGCGGCGGCAAGGCGTTCGCCGCCACCCAGCGCAATCACCCGGCCGGCGCTCTGCGGGCGATCGAGTGCCGCCTGCACGGCGCGGGCGACATCCTCGGCGTGCACCGGCTGGCGCAGCCCGCTGCCGGCCGGCAGCGGAAACACCCGCCAGCGCAGGGCGCGGCGCGCCAGCGGGGTCAGGCTGCGGTCCATGCCGGCGCCGTAGATCAGCGTCGGCCGCAGCACGGTCCATGGCGCGCCCAGCGCCTCGCAGCGCGCGGCCAGTCGCTGCTCGGCGTCGCGCAGGCGCGCGGCCAGCGCGCGCTCGCCGGGGTCGGGCGAATCGGCCTTGCTGGCGGCGCTCATCGAGGAGGTCGCCACCACGCGCGCAGCCCCGGCCGGCGGCGTGCGTTCGAGCCAGGCGACGAAGGCATCCAGCGGCCCGAGGCTGATCAGGGCATCGGTTGCGGTCAGCGCGGGCACGGCATCGGGCAGGGCGCCGCGCAGCCAGGTCACGCCGGGCTGCGCGGACGGCGGATGGCGGCTGATGGCCTGCACCGCGCTGCCCGCCGCAACGAGGCGCGGCAGCAGGAAGCAGCCGATCTGGCCGCTGGCTCCGAACACCACCACGCGCATCGCCCGTCCTCGCTGATCGGTCTGCGACTGTCGGCGGCCCGCGGAGCGCGGTCAAGCCCGCACCGGCCGTGCGGACGTCTCCGCCGCTGCGACCGGCGTACGCTACAAGGCCGGGTCGCCCGGACGATCGTCATGACCCTGCGCAGTCTGTTCGTCGATTTCAACAGCTATTTCGCCTCGGTCGAGCAGGAGGTGCAGCCCGCGCTGCGCGGTCGCCCCCTGGCGGTGGTGCCGGTCGCGGCCGAGACCACCTGCTGCATCGCCGCCAGCTACGAGGCCAAGGCGTTCGGCATCGGCACCGGCACCCTGGTCGCCGAGGCGCGCGCGCTGTGCCCCGGACTCGTGTTGTGCGTGGCGCGTCCGGCGCTGTACGTCGAGTGGCACCACCGCCTGCTGGCGGCGATCGGGCGCGTGTTGCCGATCGCGCGCGTCGGCTCGATCGACGAGGTGGCCTGCGAGCTGATCGGCCGCGAGCGCCAGCGCGCGCACGCCGAGCAGCTGGCGCTGCAGATCAAGGCCGAAATCGCGCGCGAGGCCACGGCGATCCGCTGCTCGATCGGCATCGCGGCCAACGATTTCCTGGCCAAGACCGCCGCCGACATGCGCAAGCCCGACGGCCTGACGGTGATCGAGCAGGCCGACCTGCCGCAGGCGCTGCACGGACTGGCGCTGCGCGACCTGTGCGGCATCGGCGCGGCGATGGAGGCGCGCCTGCACGCGCACGGCATCCGCAGCGTGGCCGCGCTGACCGCCGCCGATGCACAGGCGCTGCGCCGTGCCTGGGGCAGCATCGAGGGCGCGCGCATGGCGGCCCTGCTGCGCGGGGCGTGGCTGCCGGCGGTCGCCGGCGAGCGCGCCTCGATCGGCCACTCGCACGTGCTGGGACCGGAGTTGCGCACGCTCGCCGGCGCGCGTGCGGTGCTGCACAAGCTGCTGGCGAAGGCGGCGCTGCGGCTGCGCCATCACGGCCTGCTGGCCGGCGCGCTGTCGGTGCGCGTGCGCTTTCTCGGCGTCGAGGCGCGCTGGGAGGCCGACCTCGCCTTCGATCCCTGCGACGACACCCGCAGCCTGCTGCGCCTGCTGGCGCGGCTGACCGATGGCGCCGGGCGCGGTCGCCTGCCGGGACCGGCGCGGGCGAAGCCGCTCGCGGTGGCGGTGACCCTGCACCGGCTGGTCGAGCGCGCGCGCACCACGCCGTCGCTGTTCGGCGAAGCTCCGCGCGCGCGTGCGCTGGACGCCGCGCTCGATCGCATCAACGCGCGCTTCGGACCCAACGCGGTCCATTTCGGCGGCATGCAGCGCGCGCTCGACCACGCCGCCGCGCCGATGCGCATTCCCTTCAGCCGCATCCCCGACATTGCCGCCGAGGACGAAAGCGGCGCCCATGCGCTCTGGCAGCAGGCGTACGACCGCGCCCGCGTGCTGGCCGAAGCCGCGCATCGACGCGCCGAACAGGGCCGCCCGCCGCGGGATGCTAAGCTCGAGGCCCCTCGCGATCCGCGGAGGCGCCCATGATCGCCCGCATCTGGCGCGGCATCACCCACGTCGATTCGGCCGACGCCTACCTCGACCAGTTGCGCGCCACCGCGCTGCCGGCGCTGGCCGGCCAGCCCGGGCAGCGCGGCGCCTGGGTGCTGCGGCGCGTGCAGGGCGAGCGCTGCGAGTTCCAGGTCATCTCGCTGTGGGACTCGCTGGACGCCGTGCGCGCCTGGACCGGCGGCGA
>JAKAZT010000097.1:1352-6720 GCA_021815695.1 Pseudomonadota bacterium | reverse complement strand
CGGCCTCGGCCATCGCCCGCCGCAGGCGTGCGGGCGGTCGCGGCAAGCGGCCATCCTGCATGTGCTGCATGACGATGCTGCGCGACGTTGCGATTCGCTGGCTGTCGCCAGCGGCAAGTGCCGCCTCAAGCGCGACAGCCAGTGCCTCGCCGTCGGCCGCAATCGATGCGTCCGCGGTCACTGCGACAGGCATCGCTGCAGGCGCTCGCGCGCAGCCGGCTGCCCGTTGCGACTCGAAGCGCGCTTGCGCCGCCAGCGCCTGTACGGCGGGCGAGGGCGACGGCACCGTGGCACTGGGATGCGCCGGCTCCGGCTCACGCGCCACCCGGGTTGCCGCATCGGCGGCGACGCGGCAGGTCAGTGCCGTCAGCCGCGCGGCCAAGGACTCGCGCTCGAGCTCGAGCTGGCCGGGCGCCGCCAGGACGGCGTGACTGTCGTGCAGCAGCGCATCGATTTCTGTGGCCGTAGTGGCCGCATGCAGTGCGTCAAGTCGTCGCTCGAGGGCACGCAGGCATTCGCGCTCGGCGCACACCTCGGGCAGCGTCGCAGTGAGTACGCCGCGGGCACGACGATAGCGCTCCCGCAAGGGCGAGCGTGCCGCGTCGTCGGCCGATTCCCATGCCGTGGCCGCCCCGTCCAGGACAGCCGCTACCGGGGTCGGCATGACCGCCGCCCGCTCCAGCATCAGACAGGCCTCCAGCGCTCGCCGCGCATGCAGCACCGGATCGCCTGCTTGCAACCGCAGCGCCTGCAGACGTTCGAGCGCCGCGCGCTGCACGCGTTTGTCCTGACGCCGCGCGCGCTCGGCCAGGCGCTGCAACTGATCGGGATCCTCGATGCGCGCAAGCGCTGCCAGCCGCAATGAGGCGTCGGTATCGTGCAGCGCACGCTCGGCCAGAAAGGCTGTGCGCGTGCAGCGCGCCAGCGCCGCGCCGCGCAACTCCGGTTCGACGCCATCGCGAGCGACACGTTCCAGTGCGGTGGCATCGTCGATCGCCGTCAGCAGACGCAGGCGCGCAGCCAGTGGCGGCGCTTCGTTGTGGCGCCCATTCAGCAGATCGAGGTACAGACACCATGCGTGCTCGCGCAGCGCGGGATCGGGGTCATCGTGCGCCCGCTCCTGCATCAGGCCGAGATCGGGCATCCGCTCGAGCGCTGCGCGCCGCACCCCGGGGTCCGGGTCCTCGCGCGCCAGTCGTGGCAGTTGTGCCCCCAGCACCGCAGCGCTCGCCGTACGGACCGTGCGCAAGCGGATCGCCGCATCGCGATGCGCCCACGGCGGTGGAAACAGCCAGCGCGCAAGTCTCATGCGTGCCTCACAGCACGGCCTTGAGGATGTGATACCCGGCCAGATACTCGCCGACGATGGTGCCGAGATTGACCAGCATGAAGACCAGCAGGGTGCGCGCCACGCGATTGCGCCACCAGCCGGTCCAGTGCGCCAGCTGGTGCTTGAGTGCTTCGAAGTCGGCCACGCGAGGACGCCGCGCCAGCACCTCGGCCATGCCGGCAAAGGCGCCCGACGGCACGCCGGGGCGGAACGGTTTGAGCGGTGCGCTGACGAAAGCCGCCAGCACGCTCAGCGGGTGACCGCCGGCCAGTACGGCGCCCAGCGCGGCGAACCCGCCGGTGAACACGATCCAGTCACGCAACGCCGCGGTGCCAAGCGCGGTGTTGCGATGAAATGCGAACGCGATCAACGCGAACACCGCCAGCACCAGGCCGACGGCCAGCCATTTCGGCCAGCGCGCCGCCGGCGGAATCCGCTGCAGTTCCGTCACCGTGGCATCGGGATCGGCGTCATCGCCGGAAAGCCGCCCGGCCAGGCCATGCAGATGGCCGGCGCCGATCACCACCAGCACCCGCCGCACCGCCGGCGCATAGCGCGCCTCCTGCTGCAGCCGGGCTGCCATGTAGGCGTCGCGCTCCTCGATCAGGCTGTGAAAAAGCGGCGCTGAATCGCGCGCGAATTCGCGGAAGGCGTCCTGCAGCAGGTCGCCCTGCTTGAGCTTCTCGATTTCGGTTTCCGCGACCGCATCATCCTCGAACAGGCTGGCGCCAAGACTGCCCAGGATCGCGAAGCGCTCGCGCAGGCCGACGCCGCGCCAGGCGCGCTTGAGCGTCGCGCCGACGTCGCGATCGATCAGCCACAGCGGCAGGCCACGCGAGTCGGCACCGGCCATCGCGGCCTTCATCTCCGCGCCCGGTTCGATCCCGAAGCGCTCGGCGAGCCGGCGCTGGAACGATGCCAGCGCCAGGCTGGCCGCGACCATTCCGGCCTTGCCCTGCCGGATCACCTGGAACAGGTCCATGCGGCCCAGCGCCTCGGGGTCGCGCATGCCGTGCACGCGGCTCTCGCACAGCTCGATGGCGACGGCATCGAATGCCTCGCGTTCCAGCATTGCGCGCACCGCCTCGACGCTTGCGCGCGAGACGTGCGCGGTTCCCAGCAGCACGAATTCGGTGCCCCAGCGTTCGATACGCTGTACCGGCTGATCGGCAAGCGGGTCCGCGGGCGGGGTGATCGCGGGTGTGTTCAAGCAGGAGGCTGGATCACGTAGGGGGCTCGACGAGGTGGGGCCGCACGCCGCGGCGCGCAAGGTTCAGTCGCGATAGCGTTTGAGCAGGTCGCCGTAGGCATCGATCCGGCGATCGCGCAGAAACGGCCAGATGCGCCGCACCTGTTCGCTGCGGCCGAGATCGACATCGGCCAGCAGCAGCTCGGGCGCATCGGCACCGGCCTGTGCCAGCAGTTCGCCCTGCGCGCCGGCGACGAAGCTCGAACCCCAGAAGGTGATGCCGCGACCGGCCGCAGGCGCCGGCTCGAATCCGGTGCGATTGCAGGCCAGCAGCGGCAGGCCATTGGCGATCGCGTGCCCGCGCTGCACCGTGATCCAGGCCTCGCGCTGGCGCTGTCTTTCCTCGGCGGCATCGGCCGGATCCCAGCCGATCGCGGTCGGATAAAGCAGCAGATCGGCGCCGCCCAGGGCCATCAGCCGTGCCGCTTCCGGATACCACTGGTCCCAGCACACCAGCACGCCGAGCTTGCCGACCGAGGTGGCGATCGGCTCGAAGCCGAGATCGCCGGGAGTGAAGTAGAACTTTTCCTGGAATCCCGGATCATCCGGAATGTGCATCTTGCGATAGCGGCCGGCGATCGCGCGCGCGCGGTCAAAGACCACCGCGGTGTTGTGGTACAGGCCGGCGGCGCGACGCTCGAACAGCGAGGCCACCACCACCAGTCGCAGCGCCTCGGCCAGCTCGCCGATCCGAGCGGTGGTCGGTCCCGGGATCGGCTCGGCGCGCTCGAATTCGGCGGCATCCTCGTGCTGGCAGAAATAGGGCCCGTTGTGCAGCTCCTGCAGCAGCAACAGATCGGCGCCTGCCGCGGCGGCGGCACGCATTCCGGCCTCGATCGCGTCGAGGTTGGATTCGCGGCTGCCGCGCTCGCGTTCCTGCAGCAGCGCCACTTTCAGCGTCGTGCATTGCATGATCGGTAGGTTCCGGGCAATCCCGCATCATAACGCCGGACGACGTCAGGCCAGCACGCCGCGCGGCAGTTGCATGGTCACGCAGTGCAGGCTGCCGTTCTGCCAGATCAGCGGTCGACAGGGCACCTGCACGATCGTGCGCCCGGGGTGCGCGTCGCCGATGATGGCGGCGGCGGCGGCATCGGCGGGATCGTCATAGGCGGGCACCAGGACGCCGTCGTTGACGACCAGATAATTGGCGTAGGACGCGGCCAGCCGGCGGTCACCGTCGCGTACGGGCTGCGCCCAGGGCAGCGGACGCAGCGGGTAAGGTCCGCCCCGTTCATCGCGCAGCATGGCCAGTTCATCGCGCATGCGCGTCAGTTCCGCATGGTGCGGGTCCTGCGTCACGGCGCAAGCCTGGTACACGATCGAGCCGTCAGGTGCGAAGCGGGCGAGGGTGTCGATATGCGCGTCGGTGTCGTCGCCTTCGAGATAGCCATGCTCGAGCCACAGCACCCGCGTGGCGTGGAGTGCCTGGCCCAAGCGCCGTTCGATCGCGGATCGATCCATGTCCGGGTGCCGCTGGTGCAGGCAGCGCCAGGTGGTCAGCAGCGTGCCGCGGCCATCCGTCTCGATGGCACCGCCTTCGAGGGCGAAGTCGATGCGTTGATGATCCGCGGCGCCGAACAACCCCGCGCGCTGCAAGCCGGCTATCAGCGCATCGTCGCGTTCGGCCCCGAATTTGCCGCCCCAGCCGGTGAAGCGGAAGTCATCGAGCAGGAACCTCCCGCGCCCGTGCTCGACCAGGGTGATCGGTCCCGAGTCGCGCAGCCAGGTGTCGTCGTATCCCAGTTCGACGAAGCGCAGTCGTGACGGCGCGACGCCGGCGGCGGCCAGCCGTCGCCCGGCACGCAGGCGCAGCTCCGGGTCGGCGACGCAGATGACCACGGGTTCGAAGCGCGCGATCGCGGTGATCAGCGCGACGTAAGTCGCCTCGACCTCGGGCAGTCGCGGTGCCCAGTCGGTACCCTCATGCGGCCAGGCCACGAGGATGGCGTCCTGCGGCTCCCACTCTGCAGGCAATCGGAAGGCAGCACGGTTCATCGTGGGACCCTTTGAACAGGCAGCCGCAGACGAGCCGCAGTGCGCTACACGTCGAACGCGAGGCGAGGGCGCTCAGGGGGCGTAGGGTTTTTCGCCGCGTGGCGCATCGATTACCGAGTGGATCACCGTGCTGCGCTCGAAATACACCACATAGCCCGGATATACCCAGCGGTTGATCGGTGGCTGGTACTTGCTGCCGCCGCCGCGGGTCGGCAGCTTCGCGCGCGGTGCACCGAACCGCTTCTCGACCTGCGCCATGCTCATGCCGCGGGTCGGCATCGGGCGGCTCTGCTCGCGCCGAACCTGCATGTTCAGGGTGTCGGCATGGACTGGAGAGGGCGCCGCGAAGCTCAATCCGAGGGCCACGGCGGCAGCGACAGGCAGCAAGCTTTTCATGACGATCTCCGTGACAGTCGGCGTCGGACGCCGTTTTAGCAGAAGCCTGCCCCGGCTGCCATCGTCACGCCCGCAAAGCGTGGACCATGCATCACGTCGCGCAGTCGCCCTGCCAATGCCGCGGCCACGCTGATCGAACTCGGCCTGCAAACGACAAGGGCCGCGTCAGCGGCCCTTGGTCCATCGGCCGCCTGCGCGGCGGCTGAGGCAGCTTCAGCGCTGGCGCGCCTTGAACCGCGGATTGCTCTTGCAGATCACAAAGACCTTGCCGCGACGACGCACGATCTTGCAGTCGCGATGCCGCTGCTTGGCGGACTTGAGCGAGGACAGCACCTTCACGGCCAACTCCTGTGAAATCGGGTTACCAAAGCCGGTGATTGTATCGACTGGGCGGC
>JAKAZT010000097.1:0-1252 GCA_021815695.1 Pseudomonadota bacterium | reverse complement strand
CCGGCATCCGGCAAAACCCGATGAAGTCGCACGGGATCAGCCGGGTTCCCTGATGGATCAGCTGGTAGAACGAATGTTGCCCATTGGTGCCGGGCTCCCCCCAGCAGATCGGTCCGGTGGCGTAATCCACCCGGGTACCATCGCGGCTGACATGCTTGCCGTTGCTCTCCATCGTCAACTGCTGCAAGTACGCGGGAAAGCGCTTCAGGTACTCGGCGTAGGGCAGCACCGCGTTGGTCTCCGCGCCGAGGAAATTGACGTTCCAGATCGTCAGCAGGCCCATCAGCACCGGCAAGTTGCGATCAAACGGCGTGTTGCGGAAATGCTCGTCCATGGCGTGGAAGCCGGCCAGCAGCGCGCGGAAATTGTCCGCGCCGATCGCCAGCATCGTCGACAGCCCGATCGCGGAATCCATCGAGTAACGACCACCGACCCAGTCCCAGAAGCCGAACATCTGGCTTGTGTCGATGCCGAACTTCCGCACCTCCGCCGCGTTGGTGGAGACCGCGACGAAGTGCTTCGCGACCACCCGGTTTTCATCGACACCGGCATCGCCCAGCGCCTGCAGGCACCAGGCTCGTGCCGCCTGCGCATTGGCCAATGTTTCCAGCGTGGTGAAAGTCTTCGAGCAGATGATGAACAGCGTCTCGGCCGGGTCGAGGTCGCGCGTGGCCTCTGCGAAGTCGCTGCCATCGACATTGGAGACAAAGCGGAATGTCATCTCGCGCCGGCTGTAATGGCGCAGCGCCTCATAGGCCATGACCGGTCCGAGATCGGAGCCGCCGATGCCGATACTGATCACGTTGCGCACGCGCTTGCCGGTGTGCCCGGTCCAGGCACCGCTGCGCACACGTTCGGAAAAGGCCGCCATGCGGGCGACAACTGCATGCACGTCCGGCACCACGTCATGACCATCAACGAGGATTTTTTCGCCGGCCGGGGCACGCAAGGCCACGTGCAGCACCGCGCGATCCTCGGTGCTGTTGATCCGATCGCCGCGGAACATGGCCTCGGTGCGCTCGTGCAAGCCGCAAACGCCGGCCAGCTCCCGCAACAAGCGCAGCGTCTCATCGCTGACCCGCTGCTTGGAGTAATCGAGGTACAGGCCGGCGGCCTCGGCGTGCAGCCGCTCGCCGCGCGCGGGATCGGCAGCAAACAATGCGCGCAGGTGGCGGCGGCCGAATTCCCGGGCATGCTCCTGCAACGCCTGCCACTGCGGACGCCGGGTCAGGGAACTGGACGGTGGAACGGG
>JAKAZT010000014.1 GCA_021815695.1 Pseudomonadota bacterium | reverse complement strand
TGGCCGGCAGCGCATTGCCGCGCTGTGCCGCGTTCGCATACCACCTCACCCGTGCGACCGATCATTTCGTGGCGTACTTCGTGCCCGCCGCGCTGGCACTGCTGGCCATGAGTTTCGGTGCACTGGCACTGAGTGCCCTGGCCGGCGTGCTGCCGCCGGAATTGCGCACCACGGCGCTGGTCCTGTATGCGCTCCTGCTGCCGCCGGCCGGCCTGCTGCTGATCGATCGCACACTCAAGCTGATGTGGTCGCATCCGCGCGAAACCGCCGCCGAAGCCTTGCCCGCAGCAGACGCCAGGCCGCTGCTGACCGCCGCCGAGCAGGCGCCGGGCGCGCGCGAGGCGGCACTGCTGGAGGCGGCGCGACACGGCGAAATCGAACGGGCACTGGCCTTGCTGGAAGCCGGCGCCGATGCCAATGCGACGCCGCCCGAGGATGCGCGCGACCGCCGTCCGGCGCTGCAGCTGGCGGCCCTGCTGACGGACACGCGTCTGCTGCGCGAGCTGATCGCGCGCGGTGCGGCGGTCAACCGCGCCGAGGGCGGCGTCAGCGCATTGCTCGCCGCCTGCCGCGACAGCTGGCATGGGCGTGCCGAAGCGGTGATGACCCTGCTCGCCAACGGCGCCGACCCGCGCCAGGTCGATGCCGAAGGCCGCACGCCGCTGCACGGCGCGGTACTGTCCGGCGATCCCGGTGTGGCGGCCATGCTGCTCGATGCGGGCGCGCCGGTCGATGCTCTCGATCGCGCGGGCAACAGCCCGCTCGCCGCCGCCTGCCGCGCCGGCAACTGGTCGCTGGCGGCATTCCTGCTCGAGCGCGGCGCGCGCCCGCATCCGGCCGACGGCGAACCGGCACTGGTCGCCGCCGCCGGCATCGCCGAGGACGATCCCGCCGGCGTGCGTCTGCTGCTCAAGCATCGTGCCGATGTCAACGCGCGCGATCGACTCGGCCGCAGCGCGCTGATGACGGCCGCGCTCGAAGGCCACGAGATGATCGTGCGCGCATTGCTCGCGGCCGGCGCCAACAGCGCTCTCGGCGACCGCAACGGCACCACCGCACTGATGGAGGCCGCGCGCGCCGGCGCCCATCCGGTGCTGATGGCGCTGGCGGAGACACGCCCGGAGGCCGGCGCCCGCGATGGCCGCGGTCGCGATGCGCTGATCCTTGCCTGCCAGTCGCCGCGCAGTCACGCCGATACCGTGCGCGCGCTGCTGGCGCTGGGTGCCGATCCGCAACGCACCGGCACGGATGGCCGCAGCGCGCTCGATCATGCCGCCGGCGCCGGACGCTGGGACCTGGTCGCGGTGCTCGACCCCGACACGCCGCTGCCGGCCAGTCTCGCCGGCGCCGCCGAACCGGAACCGGGCGCGGACACGCCGGAGCATCTGCAGGATGCGCTGCGCTTCGGCCACTGGGCCGTGGTCTCGGCCTTCGCCGGCCGCGTGCGCGAGTGGCCGCTGGCGCAACGCGCCTCGCTGTACCGCGATCTCTGCGGCCCCGGTCACGACGCCGCGCGGCGCTGGCTGCTCGATCATGGCCTCGCTGCCGAGGCGGCGCTGGCCGACGGCGTGCGCCTGTTCGACGCCCTGCTCGAGCGCCTGCCCGACAGCGCCGAGGCGATCGAGGATCTGCTCGCCGCCGGTGCGACGCCGGCCGGCGCCGGTCGGCTGGCGTGCGCACTGGCCCGCCTGGACGGCGCGCCGCAGGGCGCCGCGCTGGCGCCGGCCCTGCTCGAGCGCGGCGCAGACCCCTTCGGCGTCGATCCGGGTGGTCACACGCCGCTGCAACTGGCGGCCGCCACGGGCCAGCTGCGAACCCTGCAGGCCCTGCTGGCCTGCGGTTGCGACCCGAATGCCCGCGATCCAGCCGGCCGCACGCCCCTGCACGCCGCGCTGGGACGACCCGCCTGCGCCGCGTTGCCGCTGGTGCGCGCGCTGATCGCCGCCGGCGCCGACCCCGAGTCCGCTGCCAGCAACGGCGAAACCCCGCTGGGGCTCGCGTTGGCGCTGGGCGATCCGGCCCTGACGCGCTGGCTGCGCTGGAACGGCTGGGCACTGCCGCGCCGGCCGCTGCGCGCCGAGGATTTGCCGGCAGCCGCGGTCAGCGGCGATCTCGAAACCGTCCAGCGCCTGCTGGAACTCGGCTTTGCCGTGGACAGCCGTGACGCGCAGGGCGCCAGCGCGCTGCTGCGCGCCTGCGGTGCCGGCCAGCGCACGGTCGCCGAACACCTGCTGGCGGCAGGCGCCGACCCCGCGCTGGCAGCGCACGGCGGAGCCAGCTGCCTGGCCGCAGCGGTCAGTGCACGCCGCGAGACGCTGGCGGAACTGCTGCTCGCGCACGGCGCCGGCGTCGATCAGCGTCTGCCCGGCGCGGCGACCGCGCTGATGCTCGCCGCGGCGCTGGGGTTTCCGGAAATCGTCGAACGCCTGCTGGCCGCCGGTGCCGATGCGCAGGCCCGCGATGCCCAGGGTCAGACCGCGCTGCACGCCGCCGCGCGCTTTGCCTTCGGCAGCCGCGACAGCCTGCGCGCGCGCAGGGTTCTGGATGCGCTGCTCAAGCGCGGTGCCGACGCCGACGCCAGCGAGAGCAGCGGACTGACGCCGCTGCTGCTGCTGGTCGGCGCGCACATGCGCCCGGGCGCCGAATGCGACGCGACCCATCTCGGCGCCCTGCTGCCGCTGCTGCTGGACGCGGGTGCGGCGGCGGCGGCCGCCGACCGCCGCGGCGTCAGCGCGCTGCACGCCTGTGCGATGCACGCGCTGCTGGGCCCGGCGCGCGCGCTGCTGCTGCGCGGCGCTCCGCGCGACGTGCTCGACGGCTTCGGCCGCAGTCCCGCCGATGTCGCGCACCTGCTCGGCTACAGCGACCTCGCGCTGGAGCTGTCCACCCGTGTGCTGCCGACGGTCAACCAGACCCTGCGGCGTCCGGCGACGCCTTCGGAGTGACCGTTTCGCCGGCGTCGCCGTCGCTGGCGTCCGCCGCGAACAGCGACTCGAGTTCCTGCAGCGCCTCGCGCGCGTTCTGGATCAGCGCCGCCTCGTCGTCGTAGACCAGATACTGCGTGCGCAGCATCCCCTCGTCGTGCTCGCGAAAGCGCGCGATGTGGGCATCGACGGTGGCGGCATCCAGGCCCAGCGCGCGCAACACGTCGCGGGTCATCTCCAGGCTGGAATGGAAGGTCTCGCGCACCACCGTCGGCACGTTGAGATCCATCAGCCGGTAGGCGTGCTGGCGGTTGCGCGCGCGGGCGACGATGCGCAGGTGCGGAAACAGCCGGCGCACGATGCGCGCGGTGCGGATGTTGGTCTCGGGATCGTCGGTGGCCAGCACGAAGATCTCGGCGCGATCGGCCTGCGCCGCGCGCAGCAGCTCGGGACGCGAGGGATCACCGAAGAAGATCTGCGTACCGAAGCGGCGCGAAGTCTCCACCTGTTCGATCGAATGCTCCAGTGCCACGAACGGGATGCGGTGCGCGCGCAGCACGCGCGCCACGATCTGGCCGACGCGACCGAAGCCGGCGATGATCACCCGCGGTGCATCGGCCTCGATGGTGTCGAACGGGCGCGCCGGCGCGCGGTCCAGTCGCCGCGCCAGCCATCCCGCCGCGCCCACCAGCAGCGGCGTCAAGGCCATCGACAGCGTGATCACCAGCACCAGCAGCGACTGCTGCGAGCGGTCGAGCAGATGGCGGTCGCCGGCGATCTTGAACACCACGAAGGCGAACTCGCCACCGCCGGCCAGCAGTGCGGTCAGGCGCAGCGCGGCGATCGCGTCGATGCGTCCGAACCCGCGCGCCAGCGGCCACAGCAGGGCACCCTTCACCGCCAGCAGCAGCGCGACCAGGCCGACCACGACCAGCGGCTCGCGCAGCAGCAGCCCGAGATTGGCGGACATGCCGACGCTGATGAAGAACAGTCCCAGCAGCAGGCCCTTGAACGGCTCGATCTGCGCCTCGAGTTCGTGGCGGTATTCGGAGTCGGCCAGCAGCACGCCGGCCAGGAATGCGCCCAGCGCCATCGAGATGCCCGCCAGTTCCATCAGCCACGCGGTGCCGATCACCACCAGCAGCGCGGTCGCGGTGAACACCTCGGCGACGCGGGTAGCGGCGACGGCGCGAAACAGCGGACGCAGCAGCAACCGGCCGCCGACGATCACCGCGACGATCACCGCGACCGTGCGCGCCAGCGCCGGCAGATTCGGCAGCGCCGCATGGCTGGCCGCGGCGCCGGCCAGCAGCGGCACCGCGGCGATCAGCGGGATCGCGGCCAGATCCTGAAACAGCAGCACGGCGAAGCCGAGGCGGCCGTGCGCGCTGCCCAGCTCCTTGCGCTCGGCCAGTACCTGCAGTCCGAACGCGGTGGACGACAGCGCCAGACCCAGCCCCACCACGATCGCCGCGGCAGTGCCGAGGCCGAAGCCGACCCGTGCCAGCGCGCCGATCGCCAGCGCCGCGGTCGCCACCTGCGCCAGACCGACGCCGAATACCGCGCGCCGCATTACCCACAACCGCTGCGGCGAGAGCTCCAGTCCGATCACGAACAGCAGCAGCACCACGCCCAGCTCGGACAGCTGCGCCACGCGCGCGTCGTTGGGGACCAGCCCCAGCAGCGAGGGTCCGATCAGCACGCCGCCGACGAGGTAGCCGAGCACCGCGCCCATCTGGAAACGGCGCGCCAGCGGCACCATCAGCACCGTGGCCAGCAGGAACACCACCGCCGATTGCAGGAACTGATGCTGGCTCACGCGCGGCCCTCGCGGCCGCAGGGATGGCCGCGCAGCCACTTTACCGTGAGCGGGCGCAGCAGTTCCCGGTCCGGATGGACGACCGTTCCGGATGTCCGTTGCGCGACGGGCGGGCACCCCGCGCGCAGGCGGACCGGGTACCGCATGACGCGGCTGAAGGCACGCTCAGCGCGATTCGCGCAGCCAGCGCGCGGCGTCCAGGGCGTAGTAGGTCAGGATGGCGTCGGCGCCGGCGCGCTTGATGCAGGTCAGCGCCTCCAGCGCGCAGGTGCGCTCGTCGATCCAGCCGTTCCGGCCTGCGGCCTTGAGCATCGCGTACTCGCCGCTGACCTGGTAAACGAAGGTCGGCGCGCCGAAACGCTCCTTGACCCGGCGCACGACGTCGAGATACGGCAGGCCGGGCTTGACCATCACCGCGTCGGCGCCCTCTTCGAGATCGAGTGCGACCTCGCGCAGCGCCTCGTCGCTGTTGGCGACGTCCATCTGGTAGGTGTGTTTGCCGCCCTTGCCGAGATGGCCGGCCGAGCCGACCGCATCGCGGAACGGGCCGTAGAAGCCGGACGCGTACTTGGCCGAGTAGGCGAGGATGCGCGTATGGATGTGCCCTGCGTTTTCCAGCGCGCCGCGGATCGCGCCGATGCGCCCGTCCATCATGTCCGAGGGCGCGACGAAATCGATGCCCGCCGCGGCCTGCGCCAGCGCCTGCCTGATCAGCGCCGCGATCGTGGGCTCGTTCATCACGTAGCCCGACGCATCGATCAGGCCGTCCTGGCCATGCGTGGTGTAGGGGTCGAGCGCGACATCGCCGATCAGACCCAGTTCGGGGTGATCCTGCTTCAGCGCGCGGATCGCCCGCTGCATCAGGCCGTCCGGATTCCAGGCTTCGCGCGCGTCATCGCTCTTGGCTGCGGCGCCCGGTGCCGGAAACAGCGCCAGCGCGGGAATGCCGGCGGCGCGGCAGTCCCCGGCAAGCCGCTGCAGGCGGTCGATCGTGAGGCGCGCCACGCCCGGCATCGAGGGCACCGGTTCATCGCGGTCCTGCCCCTCGCAGACGAAGGCGACCATGATCAGGTCGGCCGGGGTGAGCTCCGTCTCGCGCATCAGCGCACGCGAGAAGGCGTCGTGGCGCATGCGTCGCAGGCGCGTGGCGGGATAGGCCATGGGGAAACGCTCCGCGCGATCGGGAGCGCCATTCTAGCGTCGGCTTCCGGAACGGCGACGCGGCCCGCTTGCGCAGCGGGCCGCGACGGCGTTTCCGGCCGGCTCAGCCGCGAGCCGGTTCGTTGTCGGTCGCGCGGTAGAACTGCACCAGATTGGCATGCAGCTGCTCGAGCGAAGGCAGGTGCTCGTAGAGCATGTGCCCGCAGTCGTAGAACTTGAAACTGATGTTGCTGCGCAGATCCGGCGGCAGGCCCATGTGGTCGGCGGTGTACTCGGTGGCATAGAACGGCGTCGCCAGGTCGTAGTAGCCGTTCTCGATCTCGACCTTGAGGTGCGGGTTGGTGCGCATGGCCGCGGCGAGATCCGGTGCCACATTGGTGAAGCCCGGCCAGTTGAAGCCGCGGCCGGTGTTGTGCTTCCAGTCCCAGTCCTTGCCGACGCTGTCGCTGACGATCTCGTAGTGGCGATCCTCGCCGAACTTCAGCGTCTGGCGCACGTAGCGGTTGAACGCGGCGGTGTAGGGACCGGTGATGGCATCGCTCTGCGGATCGTTGAAGGCGTACTCGCCCAGCAGGTCGGCGGCGGCGCCGGAATAGCGGCCATCCAGGCGGCCGGTGACCAGGCCGCGGTTGCGCTGCAGCTCGGCCATGAACTGGAACAGGTTGACGCGCAGATCGGCCTTCTCGAGGTAGCCCGGCTTGAGGCCGGTGTATTGCGCCAGACGGGCGATGACGTCGGCCTTCTGCGCCGGTGCCAGCCGGTCACCCTGCATCAGCGCACTGGCGTATTCGCCACCGGCGAAGGCGCGCACCTGGGCCAGATAGCCGGCAAGATCGGCCGGGCACTGCACCACCTTGTGGTAGCAGGCGACCGCGGCGTAGCTGGGCAGGAAGGTGATGTAGGGCAGGTCGTTGCCCGGATTGAAGCTGGCGGTCTCGAAGTTGAGGATCGACGACAGCAGCAGCACGCCATTGAGGTCGATGCCGTCGTTCTCGAGATCGTTGGCCAGCACCGCCGAGCGCGTGGTGCCGTAGCTCTCGCCCAGCAGGTACTTGGGCGAGTTCCAGCGGTCGTTGCGGCTGAGGTAGTCGTAGATGAACTGGGCAAACGCCTTGCCGTCGGCGTCCACACCGTAGAAATCCTTGGGCGTGCCGACGCCACCGTGGGCCTTGTCGAGGATGCGGCTGAAGCCGGTGCCCATGGCGTCGATGAAGACCAGGTCACTGGCATCGAGCAGCGAGTACTGGTTGTTGACCACCTGGTACGGCGCGGGCACGGTGTGGTGGGCGTCGCCGCTGATCACCCGCACGGGCCCGAAAGCGCCCATGTGCAACCACACCGACGACGAACCCGGACCGCCGTTGTAGAGAAAGGTGACCGGCCGGCGTGCCGGGTCGGACACGCCGTCCTTGACGTAGGCGACGTAGAACATGCTGCCGGTGGGCTTGCCGGCCTTGTCCTTGAGCACGATGGTGCCGGCCGTGGCGGTGTAGCCGATGCGCTGGCCATTGACGGTGACGCTGCCGCGGGTGACCGACTTTTCGTCCTTGGGCGGTGCCGCCGCAGCGGTCTTGGCGTCGGCTTTGGGCGTCGGTGCATCGGCGGCGAACGTCGCCGCGCCGCAGATCAGCGTGGCGGTGGCGCAGAGCAGGACGAGGATTCGCTTCATGGGCTGGCTCACGCAGAGTGGGAGGTGCCGCAGCGCAGGGCGCGGGCGCGGTGCATCGGGTTCTCAGACCGCCGCGACGGCGGCGGGTTCCCGGGACTGATGGCACTGGCCGGCGCCGGCGGAATCCCGGCCGTGTTGCGCGCCTGCCGGGAGCGACGGAGACTCGCGCTCACTGATGTGATCTGCCCGCGCACCACGAGCAGCACCGACACCGGCCTTCGTCATGCAGCCACCCGTTCCCGCCGATGCCTCGACCCTGCAGCACGCCGGACTGCTGCTGCGCAGTGGCCACTACGCACAGGCGCGCAGCGCGCTGGAAGAACTGGTCCGCCGCCAGCCGGCGCAGCTGCAGGCGCACTGGCTGCTGGGGGGCGCCTGTCTGGAAGGTGGCGATCCGGTCGCCGCGGAGCGCGCCTTCCGTGCCGTGCTGGCGCTGGATCCGCGCTGGGTACCGGCACGGGTGGCGCTGGGCGAGCTGCTGGCGCACAGCGGCCGCACCGACGAAGCCGAGCGCGAACTGCGCCGGGCGCATGCCGACGATCCGCGTTTCCCGCGCGCGGCGCTGAGTCTGGCGCAACTGCTGCTTGCCGGCGAACGTGCGGCCGAGGCGCTGCACATCACCGCGTCCGCGCTGACCAGCGACGCCGGTGATGCCGAACTGCTCGGCGCCCACGGCTATGCCCTGCAGAAGCTCAAGCGCCACGACGAGGCGATCGCGACCCTGCAGCGTGCCGCGCAGCTCGCGCCGCAGAGCGCGCGCGCCGAGCACGACCTGGCGCTGGCCCTGCATCAGGCCCGCCGCAACGAGGCTGCGGCGGCCGCGGCGCAACGCGCGCTGGACAAGGGCAGCGACCTGCCCGAGACCTGGGGCCTGCTGGGCCGCGCGCTGGCGGCACTCGACCGATTCGACCCGGCGGAAGCGGCGTTTCGTGCAGCAATCATGCGCCGCGGCGATTTTGCCGAGGCACAGCAGGATCTTGCGCAGCTGCTCTGGCTGCGTCATGGCGATCTGACGATCGCCACGGCCGTGCTCGATGGGACGCTCGCGGCCGATCCCGCGCAACCGAAACTGCTGGCGATCAAAGCCGCCCTGCATGCCGGCGCCGGCGATCATGCCGGCGCTCATGCGCTGTTCGCGCGCGCCGCGTCCCTGCCGGAGGTCCACGCCGATGTGCTGCTCGGCGCGGCCGCGACCGCGCTGCGCTGCGAACGCGCGGCGGCGCTGGCGTTCGCCCGCCGCGCCGACGCGCTGGCGCCGGCCGACGACTCGGTACAAGCCGCGCTGTGCGACATCCTGATCGCCTGCGGAGAACTCGACGCTGCGGTATCGCGGATCGCCGCGCTGCAGCAGCGCTTTCCGCATGACCAGCATCTGCGCGCCCTGCAGGCCACGATCTGGCGCCTGCGCGGCGATCCCCGCTACGGCGCGCTGTACGACTACCCGCACATGGTGCGCGGCTACACCATCGACACGCCGCCGGGCTGGCCGGATCTGGCGAGCTATCTGCGCGATCTGGCCGCGAGCTTGCGGCGCCGCCATACGACCTACGGCCATCCGCCGGACCAGTCGCTGCGCGGCGGCAGCCAGACGCTGGAGAACCTCGCCGACACCCGCGACCCGGTGATCCGCGCGTTTTTCCGTGCCATCGATCGCCCGATCCGCGAGCACATGGCCTGGCTGGGTGCCGGCGACGATCCGCTGCGCGCGCGCAATACCGGCGCCTACCGGCTCAGCGGCAGCTGGTCGGTGCAGTTGCGTCCCAACGGCTTCCACGTCGATCACTTCCACACCGACGGCTGGCTTTCGTCGGCGTGCTACATCGAACTGCCGGACGCCGTGCAGGGTGACGGCCACGCCGGCTGGATCAAGTTCGGCCAACCCGGCCTGGCGCTGGATCCGCCGCTGCCGGCCGAGCATTTCATCAAGCCCGAGCCGGGCCTGCTGGTGCTGTTTCCCTCGTACCTGTGGCACGGCACCGTGCCCTTCGCCGGCACCGGGACGCGGCTGACGATCGCCTTCGATGTCGTCCCGGCCTGAGCACGGGTCGCGCTGGCCGCCGTCGTCGAAATCATTGCGGCACACATGATGCATGTCTTGTGACCGAAGGCACGGCGGGCCGAACGAATTCAGCCTAGGTTGTTGCCGTTAGTTTAGAGTTAAGGCATGCTCGCGCCCGTAGCAGCGACGCATAGATAGAAGACAATCTCGATACTTCACCGGATTTAATGCAGCCAACTCGCTGATAATAAAAATATGTCTCTCACCCTGATTGCCCTGCTCTGCCTGGTCCTGATGATCGTCGCGCTGTCGGTCAAGCGCATTCCCGAAGGCCAGGTGTATTCCCTGCATCGGCTGGGGCGACCGGCGCGCCTGCTCACGCCGGGCACGCATGTGGTGTTGCCGCTGCTGGAGCGGGTGGCGCACAAGATCAGCCTCACCGGCCGCACGTTGCGACTGGACGAAACCCTGGCGATCAGCGGCGCGGCGCCGCGTGCCGTGCGCGCCACGCTGTACTGGCAGGTGCTCGATCCGGCGCGCGCCGAAACCATGATCGAGAGTGCCGATGCGCAGCTGCGGGCACGCGCACAGACGATCCTGCTGGCCATCGATCCGCAGACGCCGGCCAGCGAGCGCAACGCGGCCCTGAAGCAGACACTGAACGCCGCCGTGCAGGCTCACGGCTTGCTGGTGACCCGGATCGACACCGAGCTCGACTGACGGTGCCGAGCTTCGCCGAGACCTGCGGCCCGCCCTGTGCGGGCCGCGTGCGTTCGGGCTGGATTTCGGCGCGCCACGCCCGGATACTGCGGGGCTCGTCGCGGCCGGCTGCCGCAGGAGACAGGCATGCCGGCTCGCGCGGCGCTCAAACAGCAGCTCACGACCGGACTCGACGCGCTGACGCTGGCGTTGCCGGATACGGCCGTCGAGCGACTGCTCGACTACATCGCCCTGCTCGAGCACTGGAACGGCAAATTCAACCTGACCGCGGTGCGCGAACCGGCGTCGATGGTGACGCGCCATCTGCTCGATTCGCTGGTGGTGCGGCCCTGGGTTGCGGGCGCCACGCTGGCCGACCTCGGCAGCGGCGCCGGGCTGCCGGGGATTCCGCTGGCGATTGCCCTGCCCAAGCTCAAAGTGACGCTGGTGGACAGCAACGGCAAGAAGGCCGGCTTCCTGCGCGAGGCAGTGCGCGTGCTGGAACTCCCGCACGTGCAGGTGACCCAGGCGCGTGCCGAAGCCTGCACCGGCACCCATGACCGGATCACCACCCGCGCCCTGGCCAGCCTCGCCGACATGCTGCGCTGGGGCGGGCACCTGCTGGCGCGCGACGGTGTCTGGCTGGCGTTCAAGGGCCGCCGTCCGGATGATGAGCTGGCCGCGCTGCCGGCGGGCTTTCGTGTCGATGCCGTGGAACGGCTGACGGTGCCGGGCTTGGACGCGGAACGGCATCTGGTGGTAATCAAGAGGGCTCCGCAGCCCGCCAGGCACAAACCATGACGCGCATCATCGCCATCGCCAACCAGAAAGGCGGGGTCGGCAAGACCACCACCGCGGTCAATCTCGCCGCGGCGCTGGCCGAGGCGCGGCGCAAGGTGCTGCTGGTCGATCTCGACCCGCAGGGCAACGCGACCATGGCCTCGGGCATCGACAAGCGCGCCGCCAAGCCCAACGGCTGCGAGGTGCTGCTCGAGGAGGCGCCGATCGAGCGCGCGATCCTGGCCACCGAGGCCGGTTACGACCTGCTGCCGGGCAACAGCGACCTGACCGCTGCCGAGCTCAAGCTGATGGACACGCTGGCACGCGAGTTCCGCCTCAAGGAACAGCTGGCGACGCTGGGCGACCGCTACCCGATCATCCTGATCGACTGCCCGCCGACCCTGCATCTGCTGACCATCAACGCGCTGACCGCCGCACACGGCGTGCTGATCCCGGTGCAATGCGAGTACTTCGCGCTGGAAGGGCTGGCCAGCCTCAAGGAAACCATCGAGGCGGTGCGCCGACGACTCAATCCGCAGCTCGAGATCGAGGGCCTGCTGCGCACCATGTACGACGTGCGCAACAATCTTGCCAACGAAGTGTCGGCGCAGCTCAACCGCCACTTCGGCGACAAGCTGCTGCGCTCGGTGATCCCGCGCAACGTGCGGCTGGCCGAAGCGCCCAGTCACGGCAAGCCGATCAACCTCTACGACCGCGAATCGCGCGGCGCGATCGCCTATCTCGGACTCGCCGGCGAAATGATCCGCCGCGAGCGCACCGCCACCAGCGCCGCGGCGACCGCTGCCGGCCTCCACTGAGCACTCCCATGGCAGCGAAGAAACGCGGACTCGGACGTGGCCTCGATGCGCTGCTCGGCAACAGCGACGATGCACCGTCGAACGAGGGCGACGGCGATCTGCGCCTGCTGGCGGTCACGGCGATCCAGCCCGGCAAGTACCAGCCGCGGCGCCACTTCGACGATGCCGCGCTGGACGAACTGGCGGCCTCGATCAAGGCCCAGGGCCTGATCCAGCCGCTGGTGGTGCGCGCGCTGGGCCGCGAGCGCTACGAGCTGATCGCCGGCGAACGCCGCTGGCGCGCGGCGCAGCGCGCCGGACTCGTCGAGATGCCGGCGCTGGTGCGCGAGGTGCCCGAGCAGTCGCTGCTGGCGATGGCGCTGATCGAGAACATCCAGCGCGAGGATCTGTCGCCGCTGGAGGAGGCCGGCGCGCTGGCGCGGTTGCTGGAGGAGTTCGACCTCACCCACCAGCAGGTCGCCGTGGCGGTCGGCCGCTCGCGCGCGGCAGTGTCCAACCTGCTGCGGCTGCTGGAACTGCCCAAGCCGATCCGCGATCTGCTCGACGAGCGCAAGCTCGACATGGGCCATGCGCGCGCGCTGGCCACCCTGCCCGAACGCGATGCGGTAGCGCTGGCACGCGAGGCCGCGGCCGCCGGCTGGTCGGTGCGTGAACTCGAAGCGGCCGCCCGGCGTCGCCAGGCCGCACCACCGCGCAAGCCGCAAGGCAGCGCCGCGCGCGATCCCAACATCGATGCCCTCGAGCGCGAGCTGTCCGAACGGCTGGCCACCCCGGTGGCGCTCAGTCACGGCCGCAATGGCCGCGGCAAGCTGGTGATCCGCTATCACAGCCTCGACGAACTGGACGGCCTGCTCGAGCGGCTGCGGCGATCATGACCGCTGCCGACCGCGAGTCGTCCGCCATGCCCGAGCTGTCCGTCGTCGTTCCGGTCTTCAACGAGCGCGACAACGTCGTTCCGCTGCTGGCCGAGATCGCCGCCGCGCTGCGCGGACGCCTCGATTTCGAGATCATCTATGTCGACGACGCCAGCCGCGACGACACCCTGGGCGTGCTGCGCGACGCGCGCGCCGACTTTCCCGAATTGCGCGTGATCCGTCACGCGCGCCAGAGCGGCCAGAGCACCGCGGTGTGGAACGGCGTGCGCGCCGCCCGCGGACGCTGGGTGGCGACGCTGGACGGCGACGGCCAGAACGATCCCGCCGATATTTCCAGATTGCTGGCGGCGCGCGATCGCGCCGTCCCGACGGTGAAACTGTTCGCCGGCTGGCGTACCACGCGCCGCGACGGCTTCAGCAAACGCCTGTCGTCGAAGGTCGCCAACGGCGTGCGCGCACGCATGCTCGGCGACGCCACGCCGGATACCGGCTGCGGGCTGAAGCTGTTCGAGCGCGAGACGTTTCTTCTGCTGCCGTACTTCGACCACATGCACCGCTTTCTGCCGGCCCTGGTCAGACGTGCCGGCTGCGGCTGCGAAAGCGTGCCGGTCAATCACCGTCCGCGCACGCGCGGGGTGTCCAAATACGGCCTGTGGGACCGACTGTGGGTAGGCATCGCCGACCTGCGCGGCGTCGCCTGGCTGATTCGTCGCGCCCGCGTCACCGGCGTCGAGGAACTGTAAGCCTCCTCTGCTGCCGCGCGGTGCAGGCGTTATCAGTCCTCGTCGCGCCCGGCCGCCGCACGGATCTGTGCCTCGACGCAGGCGATCGCGGTCATGTTGACCACGCGCCGCACCGTGGCCGACGGCGTCAGCACGTGCGCCGGCTTGCTGACGCCCATCAGGATCGGGCCGATCACCACGCCATCGGTCATCATGCGCACGAGATTGAAGGCGATGTTGGCCGACTCGAGATCCGGAAACACGAACATGTTGGCGCGCCCGCCGAGGCGGGAGCCGGGAAACAGGTGTTCGCGGATCGCCGCGTCCATCGCGACGTCGGCCTGCATCTCGCCCTCGACCTCGAGCCTGGGCACGCGCGCCAGGATCAGCTCCAGCGCGCGGCGCATCCTGCGCGCGCCCTCGGTGTCGCGGCTGCCGAAGTTGGACGACGACAGCAGCGCGATCTTGGGCTGGATGCCGAACAGCCTGAGCCGGATCGCCGCCTGCAGGGTCGCCTCGGCGATGTGCTCGGGCGTGGGGTTTTCCTTGACGTGGGTATCGAGGAAGAAGAACACGCCCTTGTCGTTGGCGACCGCGGTCATCGCCGCCGGACAGTCCACGCCGGGATCGGTCTGCAGCACTTCCAGCAGATAGGCCAGCTTCTTGTGATAGCGCCCGACCAGGCCGCAGATCAGCGCGTCGGCCTCGCCGCGCTCGACCATCAGCGCAGCGATCACGGCGGTGCGCGAGCGCACGAAGGACTTGGCCAGCGAGGGCGTCACGCCGCGCCGCCGCATCAACGCGTAGTACTGCTGCCAGTAGTCGGGAAAACGCGGATCGGAATGGATGTTGCACAGTTCGAAATCGATGCCGGGGCGGATGCGCAGACCGATGCGCTTGATGCGCGCGGCGATCACGTCGGGACGGCCGATCAGGATCGGCCGCGCGAGCCGCTCGTCGACCACCGTCTGCACCGCGCGCAGCACGGTTTCCTCCTCGCCCTCGGCGTAGACCACGCGTCTGGGATCGGCCTTGGCGCGCTCGAACACCGGTTTCATCACCAGACCGGTGCGGAAGACGAAGTTCATCAGCCGCTCGCGGTAGGCGTCCATGTCGGCAATCGGGCGCGTGGCCACGCCGGAGTCCATGGCCGCCTGCGCCACCGCCGGCGCCAGTTGCACCAGCAGGCGCGGATCGAACGGCTGCGGGATCAGGTACTCGGGCCCGAAGCTGGGCGCCTTGCCGCCGTAGGCGCGCGCAGCGACATCGCTGGCCTCGCGACGGGCCAGTTCGGCGATGGCGCGCACGCAGGCCACCTTCATCGCCTCGTTGATGGTGGTGGCGCCGACGTCCAGCGCGCCGCGGAAAATGTACGGGAAGCAGAGCGCGTTGTTGACCTGATTGGGATAATCCGAACGGCCGGTGGCAATGATGCAGTCCGGCCGGGTCGCGCGCGCCAGCTCCGGATCGATCTCGGGTGTCGGGTTGGCCAGTGCGAGGATCACCGGCTGCGCGGCCATGCTGGCGACCATCGCCGGCTTCAGCACGCCGCCGGCGGAGACGCCGAGAAACACGTCGGCGCCGGCGACGATGTCGGCCAGCACGCGGGCGTCGGTGTCACGCGCGTAGCGGGCGCCGTCGGGGTCGATTCCCGACCGGCCGCGATGGAGCACCCCATCCTTGTCGGCCACCAGGATGTGATCGGGGCGCACGCCAAGCTGCACCAGCATGTCGAGACAGGCGATGCCGGCCGCGCCGGCGCCGGATGCCGCCACGCGCACGCTGGCGATGTCCTTGCCGACGATCTGCAGCGCATTGAGCACCGCCGCGCCGACGATGATCGAGGTCCCGTGCTGGTCGTCATGGAACACCGGAATTCGCATGCGCTCACGCAGCTTGTGCTCGACGGCGAAGCACTCCGGCGCCTTGATGTCCTCGAGGTTGATGCCGCCGAAAGTCGGCTCCAGGCTGGCGATGATCTCGACCAGCTTGTCGGGATCGCGCTCGTCGATCTCGATGTCGAACACGTCGATGCCGGCAAACTTCTGGAACAGCACGGCCTTGCCTTCCATCACCGGCTTGGCCGCCAGCGGCCCGATCGCACCCAGGCCCAGCACCGCGGTACCGTTGCTGATCACCGCCACCAGATTGCCGCGCGCGGTCAGCGCGGAGACCGCGCGCGGATCCTCGACGATCGCCTCGCAGGCGGCGGCAACGCCGGGCGAATAGGCCAACCCCAGATCACGCTGGGTCAGCAGTGCCTTGGTCGGGGTGACGCGGATCTTGCCGGCCGGCGCGGCGCGGTGATAATCGAGCGCGGCGCGCTTGAGTTCCTCGGCGGTGGGCATGGTCGCAATCGCTGGCCGCGGCTTGCGCCGGCGGGTGGTGGCAAGGGCCGAAAAGGGTAGCACGCGGTCTCGCCGCGACCGCGCCGGCAGGCGTCACGATTCAGCCCCGGGCTAGGTCCGCGGCCTCCACATCCGCCATGCCGATGCGGTTGGCGAACAGCGAGAACGCGAGGCTGCCTGCCAGCCCGCGCGTGCGCCGCAGCCACGGCGGAAGAAACTGCGCCGGTGCGATGAAGCCGTTGGCAAACCACGGCGCCAGAGCCATCACATCACCCAGCGCCAGTTTGCCGGCGAACAGCGCACGGGTCAGGTCGAAGCGCTGATTTTTCAGCGCCCAGCGAAAGAAGGTGTGCACGGTCAGCAGGCCATGCAGGTAGACGTTGTCCTTGGCGAACGCGGCGCCGCCCGCGGTCGGCACGCCGCGAAACACGCGCTGCGCCGAATTGAAGCTGTCGCTCGCGGTCTGCCCGGCGTCGCGAAAGAAGCGGAATACCTCGACGAAGTCGGCGCCGGACAACGCGCGATCGATCGCCAGGATGCGCAGGCTGATGCGTTTCAGACGCCCGATGTCGATCGATCCCGAGATCAGCTCGGCGAACACCGCCAGCCCCTCCTGGGTCGCGGTAACGCGGGGCGAGGTGCGGCCGAGCGAGCGCAGATGCGGCTGCTCGCGTCCGTTCAGCGCCGTCAGCGTGTGCACGAAGGCCTCGTGAGCCAGCAGCTGGTGGCAGTCGTACTCGCTGAAGCACGACGACGCGCGCAGACGGATGCGGGTGGCGCCCGCGGCCGCCTTGGCCGTCAGGTTGGAGTCGATCTCGACCGCGATGCGCCCGGCGCCGAACAGCGCATCCAGCGCCGGCACCAGCTGCGCCCGCAGCGTCTCGGCCGACAGCGTGACAGCGCTTCCGGCGTCGGCATGGGATGCGCCCAGTTCGTCGGCCACCGCCACGAAATGGCGCGCGGCGTCGATGTTGCTCAACGTGCTGCCGGGAATCGCATCGCCGGGGCTGCCGTAGAGCGTCGCGGACAGCGTGCTGACCGCCGGCGTACCGACCGCCTCGAGCATCGCGGCCGCGGTCAGCCACGAGGCCGCCGTGCTGCGCAGGTAATCGCCCAGCGGATGCGCGGCATCGGCTTCGTTGCGGATCGCTTCCAGCTCGGCGCGCTCGCGGGCGAGATCGGGCGGCGTGTAGTGCACCTGCGGCAGACGTGGTGCCGCGCCCTCGCCCAGGGCCAGAAACGTCTGTTCAAGCGTTGGCGGCCATGCCACCGTCGGCAGGATGCGGATGCGCCGGATCGCGGCAACCAGACGGCGGTCGAGTGCGGCGCAGTGCTCCAGTTCGCGCGCCAGCGGAGGCGAGGCTGCGGCGGTCATGGCCGCAGTGTAACCGCGCGACGCGGGCGAGGATCGCGCGTCGCGACGCCCGCCTAGAAATCCTTTTCGACCGTCAGATAGTAGCCGCGGCGCTGCGCATATTGCGGCGCACCGACACCGATACCGGTCCCGTCACGCAGGGCGTAGCTGCGATCCAGCGCATTGAGCACGGTGAAGCGGGTCCGGATCGGGCCCAGGGCACCGAAGCCGAAGCGGCGACTGACGTTGAGATTGAGCTGGAAATACGCCGGCAGGTTCAGGGTGTTGGCGAAACCCGCGTGCAGACCGGTGCCGTACAGATAATCGGCGCCGATGCGAGTGCGGTCATCGAGGCCGAAGCTCAGCCCGCCCGAGGACGACAGACGCTGGGCGTGATCGAGGTCGATCCAGTGGCTGGCGATGTAGGCCAGCTCGGCGGCGTCGAAGTTGTACTGGCCCGTGGCGACCTGCTTGCCCTTGGCGGTATTGCCGCTGAGATTGAAGTAGGCGTTCCACGGTCCGGCGGCGTAGCTGGCGCTGAACTCGATGCCGTGATTGCGGCCGTAGCGGTAGTTGAAGTCGGAAAAGACCAGCGCGGTACCGAACTGGCCTTCGTCGAGCAGATTGCGCGATTGCGTGGAGTAGGTATCCAGCCCCAGCGTCAGCGCCGGGCTGACCTGCCACTGCACGCCGACGTCGTAATAATTGCTGCGCGCGGCGCGCACGCTGGTGTTGGCAGTGGTCGGCAGGGCGTTGCTGGTGCCCTGGAACAGGGCGATGTCGGTGGCGGCGATCAGTTCGGTCGAGGGCGGGGTGAAATAGCGCGCGTAGCCGGCATGCAGGGTCCAGGCATCGCTCAGGTTGTACACCACGCCGAGACGCGGACTGAACTGGCTCGCGTCGAGATAGCCGCCGATCCGGTCATAGCGCAGGCCGTAGTTGACCGCCAGCCGCTCGGTCGGCGTCCATTCGTCCTGCAGGTAGGCGCTGAGGGTGTGCGTCTGCAGCCGGTTGTTGTCGATGATGCCCAGAGGCACGTCGCTGGTCTGCGCGCCACTGGCGTCAACCGGAAACACCAGCGAGGTGTTGTCCTGCACGGCATGCTCGTCGCTGGCATACACGCCGTAGCGCAAGCTATGGGCGTCGCCCAGCGGCGTCGTGAAATCGGCCTGCAGGGTGCTGGCGCGATTGCTGCGGCCGACCGTGGAGGCGACACCGTTGAAGATCAGGTCACCGATATTGTCGGGCTGGAAATCAACCTGGCTGTAGCGCTGGCCCAGCGCCAGTCGATAACGGGTGGTCTGCAGCCTGCCCTGCAGCGAGAGCACCGCGAAGCGCGTCAGCTCGCGCTGTCGTTCGTCGAGCCGGGCCGAATCGAAGCCGCCTGGTGCGCCGGCCAGCGCAAAGGCCGGCGACTGATCGGGACGGTCGGGTATCTGGAAGCGGTTGTTGGCCGATCCCGCCATCAGGCTGATGCGCGTTTCGTCGTTGAGCGCGTACGAAAGCATGCCGAAGCCGTGGACCTGATCGGTACGGTCGTGGATGGCATTGCGCGCCGGCGTCGGGTTCTCGACGCCGAGATCATTGCGACTGAAGCTGCCGGTGGCGAACCAGCTCCAGCGTCCGGCACTGCCCCAGCCGCTCAAGGTCGGAGCGAGCGTGGCATGGCTGCCCGTGGTCAGACCGATGCTGCCGCCGTCGCCAAGCTTTTCACCCGACCGGGTCGTGACATCGACGACACCGGCGGTGCGCAGTCCGTACTGTGCCGGCAGCGCGCCGGTCAGCAGGCGCAGCGATCGGATCATGCGCGGATCCAGCGTCTGGCCGAAGCCGGAGATGCTCTCCGGGATCTGCACGCCGTTGATGCGGTACTGCAGGTTGCCGTGGTCGCCGCGCACGTGCACGTCGCCGTAGGAATCCTGCACCACCCCCGGCGCCTGCAACAGGATCTGGTTGACCGGCGTCGAGGCACCGAGCGGCAGCTGGCGGATGGCCTGCGGGCCGAAGGTGTAGCTGCTGCTGCCGGTGGAGGGCGAAAGCTGGTTGCGCGCCTGATCCAGGCGTGCGGCGATCACGTTGATCGCGCCGAGCTTTTGCGCCGTCTGCGGCGTGCCCGGGACGTCGGCCGGCGCCGCGGCGACCAGCGGAACGGCGGCGGACTCGGCGGTCGCCGCGCGGACGGCAGGGCATGCCAGCGCGACGGCGATCGCCAGCGCGCGGCGGAAACGGGCTTGGGCTTGCATCAATGAATCCGGGGAGCGGTGATACCGGCGTACCGGGCGGCTTTGTTATTTTATAACAAACCCGATCGGTCCATCCGGGCCGTAAGTCACGGCAGCAGGGGGAATCGTGACACGCGCCCATGCATGACGGGCAGCATCGGCGTCAAACCGAAAGCCGGTTGCGGAGTTTTTGCCGGGCCGCCGCAGAGGGGCAGCGGCGTTCAGACCACGTGCGCTAGGGCACGAGCGCGGCGGCGACCGGGGCGTCGTCGACCGATGCGGCCAGCACGCCGTGCAGCGCGCTGCGGAAAGCCTTGAAGCGTGCCAGCTCGCTGCCGTCGAGTTGCACCGGTGTGATCACCTCGCGGCGCAGCAGCACCGGATTGGCTTCCGCCTCGGACTCGACATCGGCGGCCTGGGTTTCGATGCGCAGCGGATCGATGCGCTTGCCGCTTTCCCACAGCTCGAGATACAGATGCGGGCCGGTCGAGAGCCCCGAGCTGCCGACATAGCCGATCACCTGCCCCGCCCGCACGAACTCGCCGTCGTGCAGGCCGCGGGCATAGCGCGCCATGTGGCCGTAGCGGGTGCGCACATCGGGCGCGTGGCGCACCTCGACCATGCGGCCGTAATAGCCGTGCCAGCCCACGAAGTCGATGCGGCCGTCGGCGACGGCACGGATCGGAGTACCCATCGGCGCGGCGAAATCGACGCCCTTGTGGAACTCGGGGCGGTGCAGCACCGGATTGGTGCGCCAGCCCCAGCCCGAGGTCAGCCGCGCATCGGGCACCGGCTCGACCAGCGGCAGCGGCATCACGCCCTGACCCTCGGCATCGACCAGCAGGCTGCGCCCGTGGGCATCGGTGAAGCGGAACAGGCGGTGCTCGTGGCCGGCGGCATAGATGGTCATCTGCGCCAGTTGGGCGTCGCTGGTGTCCGGATTGCCGAAGAACAATGCGCTGACGATCGCCCCCGGCGGCAGCGGCGACGGCAGGCGCTGGTCGCGATCGAGCCAATCGGTGATGGCGCGCGCCAGCAGCGGCGAGACGTGGTGTGCCACCAGCGACTCGGCCAGCGAATTGGCCACCGTGAACGACAGGTGCTGCGGCGTGCCGTGCGGCAGCAAGGGCGCAATGCCGTCCGGGCGGACCGCCACGTCGATCCCCGCATCGGAATGCGCGGGCGCGGCGGCGTCCGCGATCACCCGTCGCGCGCGATGCCGGATCGTCGGCTCGCGCACGCCCAGCACCAGCCGGCCACGACGCTGGCCGTGCAGGATCTCGATCCGCACCAGCCGAGTGCCATGCACGGTGTGCTCGATGCAGCCCTCGACGTGATCGCCCGGACGCAGCGCGGCCGCCGGCTCGCGGGCCGCCACGCGGCGGCCCCACTCGAAGGCCTGGCTGCGGGCAAGGCCCCAGCGGGCCAGCAGCACGTCGAGGGTTTCGCCCTTGCGGACCGTGGTACGCGCCGGCAGGCAGCCGGCACGGGCGGGAGCGGCAAGGACGAGGCTGCAGGCGCAGCCGCCGGCCAGGGCGAACACAACGGCAAGGACGCGTCGGAACGGGCGCATCGGGCGGATTCCTCTCTCGGCGCGGACCCGTGCATGGCAGGCCCGTCGCGTGGTGCGTGCCCGGATGTTTCCTTCCCCCGGGGCAGCGTTCCTTTATACGGGCAGCCCGTTACGTGAGCGTTAGATGAAGCTCACGCCCCGTTTACGATTCGTTACCTGGAGGCCACCGGTTCAGCGCGATGAGACGTACTTCTCACGCCGGATATGGGGAATCGGCAAACCGGCCTGCTTCAGGGCCTCGAAAGTCTGGTCGACCATGTCGGGATTGCCGCACAGATAGGCGATGTCGCCGGCCGGGTCGGGCGCCAGCTCCGGCAGCACGGTCTGCACATGGCCCAGGCGATCCTGCGGCCGCGGCAGCGCACGGGCGCCGCGACTGAGACAGGGAACGAAGCGAAACCGCGGCTGGATCCTGGCGAAAGCTTCGAACTCCTCGCCGTAGAGCAGCTCCGCTTCGCTGCGCGCCCCATACAGCAGAGCGACCTCGATGCCGCGACGCTCGATCGTCGCGGCCAACTGCGGCAGCATCGCGCGATACGGCGTCACGCCGGTGCCGGTGGCGATCAGCAGGTAACGACGGTTGGCGTCGCCGTCCATCAGGATGAATCGCCCGTAGGGCCCGCTGGCTTCGACCGTGCCGCCTTCGGACAGCGCCGACAGCAGCGCCGTCGCGGCGCCGCCGTCCACGTAGCTGACCGCGATCTCGATCCGCCGCACCGCGCCGCCGTCGGCCACCGTCGCCACCGAATAGCTGCGCTTGGTCGGCTTGCCGTCGGCATAGTGGAAATGGATCTGCACGAACTGGCCCGGCAAGAAGGCGAACGGCTGGCCGTCGGCGCGTTCGAAAGCCATGTGGCGGACCGCGGGCGCGAGCATGCGGCTGTGCGCGAGGCGGAGGCTGAAGTGATCGGCCATGGGATGCGGGGCTGGCTGACTGGGGCCGATATACTAGCGGTTTGCTTTCCCGAGCCCGCCATGACCACCGCTCCCGCGCTCGACATCCGCGACCTGCGCAAGACCTATCCCAACGGCGTCGAGGCGCTCAAGGGCATCTCGCTGACCGTGGAGGCGGGCGACCTGTTCGCCCTGCTCGGTCCCAACGGCGCCGGCAAATCGACCCTGATCGGCATCCTCTCGTCGTTGGTCAACGCCAGCGGCGGCGAGGCGCGCGTGTTCGGCGTGCCGGTGCACGCACGACGCAGCGAGGCGATGGCGCTGATCGGACTGGTGCCGCAGGAGCTCAACCTCAACCAGTTCGAGCGACCGCTGGACATCTGCATCAACCAGGCGGGCTTCTACGGCATCCCGCGGCGCATCGCCGGCGAGCGTGCCGAGAAGTACCTGCGCGAGCTCAAGCTCTGGGACAAGGCCGAGCACTCCTCGCGCATGCTCTCCGGCGGCATGAAGCGCCGGCTGATGATCGCGCGGGCGATGATGAACGAGCCGCGACTGCTGATCCTCGACGAGCCCACCGCCGGCGTCGACATCGAGATCCGCCGCTCCATGTGGCAATTCGTGCAGGGCATCAACCGCGCCGGCACCACGGTGATCCTGACCACGCATTACCTGGAAGAGGCCGAAAACCTCTGCCGCAACATCGCCATCATCGACCACGGCCGGATCGTCGAGCACACCACCATGCGCGCGCTGCTGGCCAAGCTCGACGTGGAAACCTTCGTGCTCGATCTGGCCGCACACTGCCCCGATGCGCTGCCCGCGCCCGAAGGCATCGCCCTGCGCCGCATCGACGAGCACACCGTCGAGGCCGAGCTGCCGCGCGGCCGCGACCTCAACGGGCTGTTCGCGGCGCTGTCGGCGGCCGGCATCGCGGTGCGCTCGATGCGCACCAAGTCCAACCGGCTGGAGGAACTCTTCGTGCGCCTGACCGCTCCCGGCAAGGAGGCCGCATGAACGCGCGCGAGCAATGGGTTGCGCTGGGCACCATCGTGCGCCGCGAGGTGATGCGCATCCTGCGCATCTGGGGCCAGACCCTGATGCCGCCGGCGATCACGATGACGCTGTACTTTTTGATCTTCGGCACCCTGATCGGCAGCCGCATCGGCACCCTGCACGGCTACACCTACATGCAGTACATCACCCCGGGTCTGGTGATGATGAGCGTGATCACCAACAGCTACGGCAACATCACCAGCTCGTTCTTCGGCGCCAAGTTCGGCCGCTACGTCGAGGAGATGCTGGTCTCGCCGATGCCGCCGCTGGTGATCCTCGGCGGCTATGTGGCCGGTGCGGTACTGCGCGGGCTGCTGGTCGGCGCGATCGTGCTGGCGCTGTCGCTGTTTTTCACCCATCTCACGGTGGTCAATCCGTGGGTGACCGCGAGCAGCGTGCTGCTGGCCTCGGTGGTGTTCTCGCTGGCCGGTTTCATCAACGCGGTCTATGCGCGCAAATTCGACGACATCGCCCTGGTGCCGACCTTCGTGCTGACCCCGCTGACCTACCTCGGCGGCGTGTTCTATTCGGTCGATCAGCTGCCGGCGCCGTGGCGCGAGATCTCGCACGCCAATCCGATCCTGTACATGGTCAGCGCGTTTCGCGACGGCATGCTCGGCGCCGGCGACATCGCGCTGGGCCCCGCCTACGCGGTCATGCTCGGTCTGATGCTGGTGCTGGGCTGGGTGGCGATCACCCTGCTCCGGCGCGGCGTGGGCCTGCGCAGCTGAGGGTCGGCGAACGCCCGCGGGAGCCGACCGGGGCCGTGGAATAAAAAGCCCCGAAGGCCAGGGGGAAGCCTTCGGGGCCGGGGATGGAGCAAGACCCGGGGAGAGGTCTTGCTCCGTGCGACCGGATCCAGGGGAGGGGATCGTGGTCGCGATGGACGCCGTTGCGTGCGTCCGGAATCTTAGATGGGCTCACCGCAGCGAAAGTTCAACGGGCCTCTGCAAAAAATTTATTCATCGTTCAGCGGCCGCCGAACCGGCGGCTTGCGCCAGCTCGCCGGTGCACGGTCCTCAATGCGCCACGTCCCAGTTGGGACCCGCGCCGACATCGACCACCAGCGGCACGGCGAGTTCGGCGGCAGCGCTCATGCGCGCGCTGACCTCGGCGCGCACGGTCGCCACGGCGTCCGCGCGCACTTCCAGCACCAGCTCGTCGTGGACCTGCAGCAGAAGCCGCGCGTCATCGCGCGAGCCCAGCCAGGCATCGACCGCGATCATCGCGCGCTTGATGATGTCGGCGGCGGTGCCCTGCATCGGCGCGTTGATCGCCGCGCGTTCGGCGCCGGCGCGGCTGGCGGCGTTGCGGGCACGGATGTTCTCCAGGTACAGCCGGCGACCGAACAGGGTCTCGACATAGCCGTCCAGCGCCGCGCGCTCGCGGGTCGCGTCCATGAAGGCGCGCACACCGGGATACCGGGCGAAGTAGCGGTTCATGTACTCCTGCGCCTCGTTGCGACCGATACCCAGCTGGCGCGCCAGCCCGAATGCGCTCATGCCGTACATCAGGCCGAAGTTGATCGCCTTGGCGGCGCGGCGCTCGTTGCCATCGACCGTATCGGGCGTCTTGCCGAACACCTCGGCGGCGGTGGCGCGGTGGACGTCCAGCCCGGCGCGGAACGCGCGCAGCAGACCTTCGTCGCCGGACAGATGCGCCATGATGCGCAACTCGATCTGCGAGTAGTCGGCGGCGAGGATCACCCAGCCCGGCGGCGCGATGAAAGCCTGGCGGATGCGCCGGCCATCGTCGGTACGGATCGGGATGTTCTGCAGGTTGGGATCGGACGAACTCAGCCGTCCGGTACCGGCGACCGCCTGGTGATAGCTGGTATGCACGCGGCCGGTCTCGGGGTTGACCATCTCCGGCAGTTTCTCGGTGTAGGTCGAGCGCAGCTTGGCCAGTCCGCGGTAGTCGAGGATCAGCCGCGGCAGCTCGTGCTGGTCGGCGATGGCCTCGAGGGCTTCCTCGTTGGTCGATGGCTGGCCTGTCGGCGTTTTCAGCACGGCCGGCAACTTGAGTTCATCGAACAGCAGCGCCTGCAGCTGCTTGGGCGAATCGAGATTGAAGCTGCCCCCGGCGATCGCGTGCACGCGCTGCTCGGTTTCGTGCATGCGTCGCGCCAGGTCGGCGCTCTGGCGCCGGAGTTCGGCGACGTCGATCAGCACGCCGCGCCGCTCCATGCGCGCCAGCACCGGTACCAGCGGCATCTCGATCTCGCGATACACGCGCTCCAGCGCAGGCACGCTCGCGAGCTTCGGCCACAGCGCATGGTGCAGGCGCAGGGTGATGTCGGCGTCCTCGGCGGCGTAGCGGCAGGCGGTGTCGAGGTCGACCGCGGCAAACGGGATCTGCTTGGCGCCCTTGCCGGCGACGTCGCTGTACTTGATCGTGGTATAGCCGAGATAGCGCGCGGCCAGCGTATCCATGTCGTGACGCGTCGCGGTGGCGTTCCAGACATAGGACTCGAGCATGCTGTCGTGGGCCAGTCCCGCCAGCGCGATACCGTGGCGCGCCAGCACATTGAGGTCGTACTTGATGTGCTGGCCCAGCTTCGGCCGCTGCGGGTCCTCGAGGACGGGCTGCAGCAATGCCAGCGTCGCCGCGCGATCGAGCTGCGCGGGCATGCCGGGATATTCATGCGCGAGCGGCACGTAGGCGGCGCGACCGGGCGCGACCGCGAAGGACACGCCGACGATGTCCGCGCGCGTCGCGTCGAGGCTGGTGGTCTCGGTATCGAAGCTGATCAGCGCAGCCGTGCGCAGCTTGTCCAGCCACGCATCGAGCTGACCGGCGGTCGTCACCAGCTCGTACTCGCCGGGCGCAGCCAGCGCGGGATCGGCAACGGGGAAAACGGGGCCGGAGTCCGTTTCCGGCCGCGATATTCCCGGCTTCGGGCGCGGGGTTTGCGAAACGGGCTCTGACCCCGTTTCCAGCTCCTTCAGCGCCGCGTTGAAGCCGTAGCGGGCATACAGCGCACGCAGCGCCTCGACGTCGCGCGGACGCGGTGCAAGATCGGCCGGCGCCTGCTCCAGTGCGACGTCGGTCTTGATCGTGGCCAGCAGCCGCGACAGCGGCAGTCGCGGCAGCGCCGCGCGCAGGTTCTCGCCGACCTTGCCGCCGATGGCATCGGCATGGGCCATCACGCCGTCCAGCGTGTCGTATGCCTGCAACCACTTGGCCGCGGTCTTGGGGCCGCATTTCTCGACGCCCGGGATGTTGTCGACGCTGTCGCCCATCAACGCCAGCAGATCGACGATGCGCTCCGGCGGCACGCCGAACTTCGCGATCACGCCGTCGCGGTCGGTGGTGCTGCCGCTCATGGTGTTGACCAGGCGCACGTGCGGTCCGACCAGCTGGGCGAAATCCTTGTCCCCGGTGGAGATCGTCACGGCGATGCCGACCGCAGCGGCCTGCAGCGCCAGGGTGCCGATGACGTCGTCGGCCTCCACCCCCGGCACGCGCAGGATCGGCAGGCCCAGCGCCGCCACGATCGCCAGCATCGGCTCGATCTGCGCGCGCAGCTCGTCGGGCATCGGCGCACGCTGGGCCTTGTACTCGGCATACAGCGCGTCGCGGAAGGTCGGCCCGGAGGCATCGACCACGAAGGCGGCGTAGTCGGGCTTCGCTGCCAGCGTCGCGCGCAGCATGTTCACCACGCCGAACAACGCGCCGGTCGGCTCGCCCGCCGCGTTGCTCAGCGGCGGCAGCGCGTGAAAGGCACGATAGAGGTACGACGAGCCGTCGATCAGGATCAGCGTGGACATGAACGGATTCTCGCACGCGATCCGCCGGTCCCGACGCCGGGGATTACCATGAAAGGCCCGCTCCGGAGTCCGCCATGAAATCCCTTGCCCGATTCGCTGCCGCGCTGACCTGCGCCGTTGCCCTGCCGCTGGCGGCGCAGTCGGCGCCTCCCGCCAGCGTGCCGCCACCGCCCGGCCTCAATGACCCCGGCGTCAGCCCCGCGTCACCCGCACGCAGCGCCAGCGTGTTCCCGAACGCCGCGTTGCGCCACGATGAGCACGATCTGCGCGGCGAGCCGCCGCCGACCGTCGATGTGCGCAAGCGCGATGGCGACACGATCCAGGAATACCGGGTGGCGGGGCGCGTCACCATGATCCGCATCATCCCCAGACATGGCCCGGTGCAGACCTTCTACGCCGATCCGCAGGGACGTCTGATCCCCGACCCGCGCGAAGGCCCGGTGCAACCGGTGTACTACACGCTCTACACCTGGCAGCACTGATTCGTCACCCATGGCCGCGCAGTGCGCGCATCCCGATGTGGTCACTGAAGCCAGACCCTTCGCTGCGCTCAGGGTGACAACAAAGGTGGCGCGCAACTGCTTCGCGGCAGCCGAGCGCGGTTCGCACGCAACACCGCCATCGGGAAACGCCGCGGTTGTTTCGGCCTCTCAGTGGCGAAAGTGACGCACGCCGGTGAACACCATCGCCATGCCGTGTTCATCGGCAGCGGCGATCACGTCGGCGTCGCGCATCGAACCTCCGGGCTGGATCACCGCGCGGATACCGGCCGCGGCGGCCGTGTCGATGCCGTCGCGGAACGGGAAAAACGCATCCGACGCCAGCACGCTGCCGCGCATCTCGAGCCCGGCGTCGGCGGCCTTGAGCGTGGCGATGCGGGCGCTGATCACACGGCTCATCTGGCCGGCGCCGATGCCGACGGTACGGCCGTCGCGTGCGCAGACGATCGCATTGGACTTGACGAACATCGCCACATGCCAGGCGAACAGCAGGTCGCGCAGCTCCTCGGCGTCGGGCACCCGCCGGCTGACCACCTTGAGATCGCTCAGCAGCAAGGTGTCGCGATCGGCATCCTGCACCAGCAGGCCGCCGGCGATGCGCTTGTAGTCGCGCTGCGGTGCCAGCTGCTCCGGCCAGGCACCGGTGGCGAGCACGCGCACGTTGGGCTTCTTCGCGAACACCGCGAGAGCCGCGGGGCTGATCTCCGGCGCCAGCACCACCTCGACGAACTGCCGGGCCAGGATCGCTTCGGCGGTGGCCACGTCGAGCGGCTGGTTGAAGGCGATGATGCCGCCGAAGGCCGAGGTCGGGTCGCAGGCATAGGCGCGCTCGTAGGCGGTGCGAATGTCGGCACCCAGCGCCACGCCGCAGGGGTTGGCGTGCTTGACGATGACGCAGGCCGGCACTTTCTGGAACGCCTTGACGCACTCGAGCGCCGCGTCGGCGTCGGCCAGGTTGTTGAACGACAACTCCTTGCCGGCCAGCATGCGCGCGGTCGCCGCGACGCCCGACGGCGACGGCGCCTCGAGGTAGAGCGCGCCGCCCTGATGCGGGTTCTCGCCGTAACGCAGCGTCTGCACCCGCTGCAGCGCGAGATGCAGCGTGGGCGCGAACGGCTCGGCGTGCTCGCCGTCGCCGCGCGCACCCAGCCAGTCGGCGATCAGACCGTCGTAACGGGCGGAGTGCGCGAAGGCCTTGGCCGCCAGCCGCCGGCGCAGGTCCAGGGTCGTGCCGCCCTCGCCGCGCAGCGCCTCGATCAGCGGCGCGTAATCGGCCGGATCGCTCACCACCGCCACATGCGCGTGATTCTTGGCCGCCGCGCGCAGCATCGCCGGGCCGCCGACGTCGATCTGCTCGATCGCCTCGTCCAGCGTGCAGTCCGGACGCGCCACGGTGCGCTCGAACGGATACAGGTTGACCACCAGCAGGTCGATCGGCGCGATGTCGTGCTGGCGCATCACCACGTCGTCTGCACCGCGCCGGCCGAGCAGGCCACCATGCACTTTCGGATGCAGGGTCTTGACGCGGCCGTCCATGATCTCGGGAAACCCGGTCAGGTCGCTGACTTCGCGCACCGGCACACCGGCCTCGCGCAAGGCGCGCGCACTGCCACCGGTGGATACCAGCTCGACCCCCAGCGCATCCAGCGCGCGCGCCAGGTCGGCCAGGCCGGCCTTGTCGGACACGCTCAGCAGGGCGCGGCGTACCGGGGACAGGGTCGCATCGAACATCGAAGCCGCTCCGCAAAAGGCGCCAAGTATAGGGCCGCCGGTCTCAGCTGATGCCGCGGGCGGCCAGTTTCTTGCGCAGGGTGGCGCGGTTGATGCCGAGCGCGGCCGCGGCGCGGCTCTGGTTGCCGCCGTGCCAGGCCATCACCTCGCGCAACAGCGGCGCCTCGACTTCGGCCATCAGCAGCGCGTGCAGGCCCGGCTCGCAGGCGGTGTCGCCGAGATCGGCCAGGTAGCGTCGCACCATCTGCGTGACACATGCGGCGAGCGCGCTTTCCTGTGCGCCATGGGCAGGCGCCGACGGTTGCAGTTTGACCACGTTCACGACGATCCATCCCCCGGGGTAATCCTCGCGCGGGCGCTTGCTTGATCCGCGTCCGTCGCGTCCCGCGCGCGGCGGGTGGGAAAGCATACTCCCGCAGCCGACTGATTTTCAGAGTGCCGAGGGCACTGTAAGACGAGCGGCCGCGCTACTCGAATCCGAACTCGAAAGCGACCGCATTCTTCCCCGGATCCTCGACCTCGAACACCAGTGCCGCACTGGCTCCCGGCGCCAGTCCGCGCGCGCGCACCGCCGCGTCGCGGATGTAATCGGATGGCCGGAAGCGGCGCATCGCCACGCGATTCTCGTCAAGGTCCGACAGGCTGACGTCGACCACCGGGAACGGCTGCGTGTATGGAGCGTCGTTGCGCAGGGTGGCGCTGATGATCAGCGCGCCCGGCACCGAGGGGTGCGGACGGATGTCGCGCGAGGTCAGCTTCAGCGCCGCCAGATCCTGCACCAGCGGCAGTCGGCAGTGCAGCCCCCGGCAAATCGCGGCCAGCCAGGGCCGTGTGGCGTCATTGACCACCAGCGCGTCGCGTTCCGCCCAGCCCAGCTGCGCCGCCAGCAGCAGCGCCAGCAGCGCGCTGCCCGCGATCCAGCGCATGCGCCTGAGCGGCTTGCGCGGGCGCACGAACGCGGGCGGCGCGGCAGTCACGGCCGGTGCTTCGGGGAGCTGCAGCTGCGGCGGCGGACGGTACACCGGCATCACCAGCTGCGGCGGATCCGGCTGCAACGGCTGCGCGGGCAGGCTCTCGAAAGGCTCCGGCGGCAGCACGTCCGACAGCGTCACGAGCGCATCGAACACTGCAGCGCAATGCCCGCAGCGCACGCTGCCGCGCGCCTGCGCCAGGGTCGCGGCGTCCAGCGCGTAAACCGTCAGGCAGTCCGGGCATTGCGCGTACATGCGCGCAGTGTAACGGCGCGGCAGGCGTCAGCCGCGGCGCCCTGCGATGCGCACCCATCCTTCGCGCACGGTCACCGCCAGGTCGACGAACCCGCATTCGGCGTAGCGCGCCAGCAGCTCGGGCTCCTGCCCGGCGAGGATGCCCGAAAGCGCGAACGGCGCGCCGGACCCGAGCCGTGCGGCGAACGTCGGCGCCAGCTCGGCCAGCGGTCCGGCAAGAATATTGGCCACCAGCACATCGGCGGCGACCGGCGGCAGCAGCGCCGGCGCATGCAGCGCCAGTTGCGCGGCGACGCCGTTGCGCGTCGCGTTGTCGGCGCTGGCGGCCAGCGCCTGCGGATCGTTGTCCACACCCGTCGCCCGCATCGCACCCAGCTTCAGTGCGGCAATCGCCAGCACGCCCGAGCCGCAACCGTAGTCGAGCAGCGACGTGCCGGCGAGGTCGAGGCCATCCAGCCAGTCGAGGCACAGCGCCGTGGTCGGATGCGTGCCGGTGCCGAAGGCCAGGCCCGGATCGAGACGCACCACCACCGCGTCGTCGTCGAGCCCTGCGGGTTCGACATTCCACGGATAGATCCACAGCCGCCGGCCGAAGCGCATCGGTCGGTAGCGGTCCATCCACGCCCGCTCCCAGTCCTGGTCGGCCACCTCGCAAAACTCGAGATGATCGGGCTCCAGCTCGGGCAACAGCTCGGCCAGTGCCGCCGTCAGCCCGCGCCGATCGGCGTCGGCCGCGAACAGCGCCAGCATGCGCACCTGCGCCCACAGCGGTGTCTCGCCCACGCCCGGCTCGAAGATCGCACGCTCGTCCGGCGTCTCGGCGTCGGCGTCGGCCAGCGTCACCGCCAGCGCGCCGAGATCGGCCAGCGCCGCTTCGGCGGACTCCTGCTGCGCGGCGTGGACGGTCAGGGCGAGTTCGAGGAAGGGCATGGGCGAAACGAGAGATGTGAGACGTGGGCAGTGAACGGGAGCCGGGAGCCGGGAGCCGGGAGCCGGGAGCCGGGAGCCGGGACAAGCCTAAAGGGTGTCATCCTGAGGGCAAAGCCCGAAGGATCTTCGCGGCGGAGACGTCCGTTCTGCACCGAGGCCCGTGATCGCAAGGGGCGTGAAAGATCCTTCGCTTCGCTCAGGATGACAGCAGAAAACAGGTTCCGACGCGGCTTCCCCCGAGTCCCGAGTCCCGAGTCCC
>JAKAZT010000013.1:27229-31338 GCA_021815695.1 Pseudomonadota bacterium | reverse complement strand
CGCCCGAAGGATCTGTCCAGCGACTGACGCCGGATGAACAGGTCATCGGCACCCTGCCTCCCCCTGCGTCGCGCCCCGGCCACGCCATCCCTGGCGCGGCGTTCGTGGGCGCGAGAGCGCTTCCTCACCCTGTGCCGCGCTGGCACCTCGCGACGCCAGGCCCGTCGCTGCGCTCGGCGCCTCGTCATGGAAGACCCTTCACTGCGCTCAGGGTGACAACCTGTTTTATCCCGGCTGTCATCCTGAGGGCGAAGCCCGAAGGATCTGACCAGCTGAACCGCCCCGCCACGCAGGACCCTTCGCCTCACTTGGCATCTCGGAATGCCAGACCCTTCGCTGCGCTCAGGGTGACAACTACGTTGTCATCCCTTGGGGACTTTCGTTGGTCGTCCTGAGGGCGAAGCCGAAGGATCTGCCTGCCAGCACCGGCTCGACATGCTGCAACACCGCTGCAGGCTGCACACCGCTGCAGGCCGCAACTTCACTGCGCTGCCACCGTTACAATCGCCTTTCCCGAGGAGCCATCGATGCGCGCCCTGAAGATCCAGCGCTACCTGATCACCGGACTGCTGACGATCATCCCGCTGTGGGTGACCTGGCTGGTCTTCAGTTTCGTGCTGCGACTGCTCGCCGGGCTCGGGGCGCCGCTGGTCGCGGCGCTGGTCGGCGCGGTGCATGCGCTGTCGCCGCATCTGGCCGAGATCCTCGACCGCGACTGGATCAACCCGGCCCTGGCCCTGCTGCTGACCCTGCTGGCGCTGTATCTGATCGGCTGGACGGCCAGCCGCATGCTGGGCCGGCGCCTGTTCGGCTGGTTCGACGATCTGATGGCGCGCATCCCGCTGGTACGCACGATCTACGACGGTACCAAGCAGCTGATGGCCGCGATGCGCAAGAAGCCGGCCGGCACCCAGCGCGTGGTGCTGGTGGACTTTCCGCGCGTCGGCATCAAGGCGCTGGGCTTCGTCACCCGGGTGATGCCCGAGGCCGGCAGCGGCCGCGAGATGGCGGCGGTCTTCGTGCCGACCGCACCCAACCCGACCGGCGGCTACCTGCTGGTGGTGCCGATCGAGGAGCTGACGCCCACCGACTGGACCATGGACCAGGCGATGGCCTTCGTGATCTCCGGCGGCGCGGTGGCGCCGGACAGCGTGCCGGCCCCGCGCGCGCCCGCCGACGGCACCGATCGGTCGCAGCTTGCGAAGCCGTAGCCTTTGCTGCTGGCGCGAGTGGCACGGACATCCGGCTCGTCCGAGCGTGCGTCCGAACCCGGCTGCGACACAGCGCAGCGTGGTCCGGCTGTCGCGGACTGACCTTCGGCACTGTGCTCCCGGCGGCCATGCTGACTAGCCTCGCGAGTCCCGCCGGCTGCGGGCGCGTGTCCGACCCGGGCCCCCGTTGCGGCGGGCCGATCATCCACAAGGAGTCTCATGAACAAGAACCTTCTCAAGCCGCTGGCGCTGGCGATCGGCCTGACGCTGTCGTTCGGCGTCATGGCCGCCACGGACAGCAGCGTCTTCAACGTCAAGGAACTCGACACCAAGGTCAGCCCCTGCGACAACCTCAACCAGTTCGTCAACGCCAGGTGGATCGCGACGCATCCGATCCCGGCCGACAAGACGCGCTGGGGCGCGTTCGACGAGCTGGCCGAGAAGAGCCTCGACACCCAGCACGCGATCATCGAGGCGGCCGCCAGGGAAGCCGCGACCGTCAAGCCGGGCACCATCAAGCAGCAGCTGGGTGATTTCTACCTCAGCGGCATGAACGAGGCGGCGATCGACAAGGCCGGCTATACGCCGCTGCAGCCGCAACTCGGCGCGATCGCCGCGATCAGGAATACCCCCGAGCTGGTCAGCTACATCGACCAGCGCTTCGCCAGCGGTGACGGTCCGCTGTTCGCCTTCGGCTCCGGCGCCGACTTCAAGAACGCCAAGATGCAGATCGGCTACGCCTTCCAGGGCGGACTCGGCCTGCCGACCCGGGACTACTACTTCGACGCCAAGTACGCCAGGACGCGCGCCGACTACCTCGCCTACATCGCCAGACTGCTGGGCATGGTCGGCGTGCCGGCGGACCGGGCCAAGGCCGAGGCGCAATGGGTGATGGATCTGGAGACGCGCCTGGCCAAGGCGTCGCTGGCGCCGGTCGAGCTGCGTACACCCGGCAACCAGTACCACTTCGTCAGCCTCGCCGAGGCCGACCGGCTGACCCCGAACTTCTCCTGGCCGAAGTTCTTCGCCGCGCAGGGCGTGAACGCCGAGCGGGGCTTCTCGCTGTCGCAGCCGGCGTTCTTCACGGCCATGGGCAAGGCGCTGGCCGAGGTGCCGGTCGATCACTGGCAGGCCTATCTGACCTTCCACGCCGCCAGCAGCGCCGCGCCCTATCTGTCAAAACCGTTCCAGCAGGCGCGTTTCGATTTCTACTCGAAGGAGCTCGGTGGCCAGCCGCAGATGGAGCCGCGCTGGAAGCGCGTGCTGCGCACGGTCAACGGCCAGATGGGCATGGCGCTGGGCGAGCTGTACGTGGCCAAGGCGTTCCCGCCCGAGGCCAAGGCGCGCGCGCTGGAGCTGGTCAACAACGTCCACGAGGCGCTCAGGGAGCACATCGAGAGCGTCGCCTGGATGAGCCCGGCGACCAAGGCCAAGGCACTGGCGAAGTGGAAGACCGTGCTGCCCAAGATCGGCTATCCCGACAAGTGGCGCAGCTGGCAGGGCCTGAGCATCACCCCCGACAGCTACTACGCCAATGTCGAGGCGGCAACGAAGTTCGACTACGACTACGACCTGTCCAGGATCGGCAAGCCGACCGACCGCTACGAGTGGGGCATGACGCCGCAGACGGTCAACGCCTACTACGATCCGACCAACAACACGATCAACTTCCCGGCCGCGATCCTGCAACCGCCGTTCTTCTATGCCAAGGGCGATGACGCCATCAACTACGGCGGCATCGGCGCGGTGATCGGCCACGAGATGTCGCACGGCTACGACGACGAGGGCAGCCAGTTCGACGCCTACGGCAACAACGTCGACTGGTGGACCAAGGCCGACCGCGCCGCGTTCGACGCCCGCACCGCCAAGCTGGTCAGGCAGTTCGACGGCTACTCGCCGCTGCCCGGCCTGCACGTCAACGGCAAGCTGACCCTGGGCGAGAACATTGCCGACCTGGGCGGCCTCAACATCGCCTACACGGCGCTGCAGAACGTGATGAAGAAGGACCCGGCGCTGGCCAGCGAGAAGATCGACGGCTACACCGAGGACCAGCGCTACTTCATGAACTGGGCGCGCGTCTGGCGCGGCTCGACGCGGCCGGCGTTCCAGAAGCTGCTGCTCAACGTCGATCCGCACTCGCCGCAGCAGTTTCGCGCCAACGGCGCGCCGTCGAACATGCCGGCGTTCTGGTCCGCGTTCCAGTGCAAGCCGGGCGAGCCGATGGTGCGCTCCGGCGCGCGCCAGGTGGTGATCTGGTAGGCCGTCCACGCGCGATGCATGCGCATCCGTCGGGCAGGACACAGGAGCGCCGCGCCAGGGATGGCGTGGCCGTGGCACGTTGCCGGGATGCAGGATGCCGATGGCCTGTTCGTCCGGCGTCGGTCGCTGACCAGATCCTTCGGGCTGCGCCCTCAGGACGACCAACGAAAGTCCCCAAGGGATGACAACGCAGTTGTCACCCTGAGCGCAGCGAAGGGTCTGGCGTTACGAGAAGCCGAGCGCAGCGAAGGGTCTGGCGTTTCGAGACGCCGATCGCAACGAAGAGCCTGGCGGCGCGAGACGTCGAGCGCGGCGTAGGGTCTGGCGGCGCGAGGCACCCGCAGCGAGGGGCGAGGGGCGCTCTCGCGCCCACGAACGCCGCGCCAGGGATGGCGTGGCCGGAGCGCAATGCAGGGAAGCATGGTGCCGATGGCCTGTTCGTCCGGCGTCGATCGCTGGCCAGATCCTTCAGCCTGCGGCTTCAGGATGACAACAAAAGCGACAACAAAAGGCGAAAACAAAGGACGAAAACAAAAGCTTGTCACCCTGAGCGCAGCGAAGGGTCTTCCATGACGAGACGCCCCGCATGCAGCGAAAGGTCTGGCGTTGCGAGAAGCCGAGCGCAGCGAAGGGTCCGGG
>JAKAZT010000013.1:18477-27129 GCA_021815695.1 Pseudomonadota bacterium | reverse complement strand
CGAAAACAAAGGACGAAAACAAAAGCTTGTCACCCTGAGCGCAGCGAAGGGTCTTCCATGACGAGACGCCCCGCATGCAGCGAAAGGTCTGGCGTTGCGAGAAGCCGAGCGCAGCGAAGGGTCCGGGGTCATGGCACCCGGAAGCGACACGCACAGCCCGGCGCGGCAGCCGGACGAATCAGTCGCATCGCGCGTCGCCGTCTGGCACGTGCGCCGCCGCTTGGCACGCACGATGCGTGCTAGGCGCCGCCGGCATCGGGGCGGATAATCGGCGGTCTCCGTCCCGTCGATGCGTGCATGGACTTCCACCCCGGTCAACGCTGGATCTCCACCGCCGAGCCCGAGCTCGGCCTCGGCGCGGTGCTGCGCGTCGAAGGCCGCGGGGTACAGGTGCTGTTCGCCAAGGCCGGCGTGCTGCGCCAGTACGCGCAGGAGTCGGCGCCGCTGGCACGCGCGGAGTTCCGGCCCGGCCAGCGCGTTGCCGGCAAGGGCCGCGCCTTCCTCGTCGAACGGGTGGAGATCCGCGACCGGCTGCTGATCTACGCCGGCGACGGCAAGGAGATGAGCGAGGGCGAGCTCGACGACGAGCAGGCGGTGTCGCAAGCCGACGAGCGGCTGATCGCCGGGCGCGTCGATGCGCCGGCCGGGTTCGACTTCCGCCTCGAGGCGCTCAGTCGCCGCGCTGCCGCACGGCGTTCGCCCGCCTGGGGCGTGACGTCCGCGCGCGTCGACCTGATTCCGCATCAGCTGCGCGTGGCCGAAGCCGCGATCGCGCGTCGTGCGCCGCGTCTGCTGCTGGCCGACGAGGTCGGCCTGGGCAAGACCATCGAAGCCGGCCTGATCATGGCCCGCCTGCTCGCCGCCGGGCGCGCGCAGCGCGTGCTGGTGCTGCTGCCCGACAGCCTGGTGCACCAGTGGTTCATCGAACTGCTGCGCCGCTTCAACCTCGCCTTTGCGCTGTACGACGAGGAGCGCTGCGAGGCGATCGAGATGGCGGGCGATGGCCGCAATCCGTTCGCGGACGAGCAGTTGGCGATCGTGCCGCTGGGTCTGCTGGAAGGCTCCGCGCGGCGCGCCGGCCAGGCCGAGGCGGCCGGATGGGATCTGCTGGTGGTGGACGAGGCGCATCACCTCGAATGGACGCCCGACGCGGCCAGCCCGCGCTACGCGCTGGTCGAGCGCCTGGCGCTGCGCACGCCGGGCGTGATCCTGCTGACCGCCACGCCCGAGCAACTGGGTCGCAGCGGTCACTTCGCGCGCCTGCGCCTGCTCGACCCGGCGCGCTACGCGGACCTCGCCGCCTACCTCGCCGAAGCCGATGGCTATCGCGCGCTGTCGGCGCTGGCGGAGCCGCTGCCGGCGCGCGCGCCGCTGGACGCCGCGCAGCGCAGCGCACTGGCGGACCGGCTGGCCGACGACGACGCCGCGCGTGCCGCGCTGGCGGCCTATCCCGATCCGGCTGCCGCCGACACCCTGCTCGACGCGCTGGTGGATCGTCACGGCACCGGCCGGGTGATGCTGCGCAATCGCCGTGCGGCGGTCGGCGGGTTCCCGACACGGGTGCCGGCGCTCGAGGTGGTGGACGCCGATCTCGACGAGTCGCGCCGGCAGCCGCTGCTGGCCGAGTTTCTCGCCGACCTGCAGACGCCGGCACCGACGCATGTCTTCGACTACGCCGAGGACCCGCGGCTGCCGTGGCTGCTGGGTTTGCTGGAGACGCATCCGCGTGACAAGTTCCTGCTGATCGCGCGCAGCGAGTCCAAGGTGCTGGCACTGGAGGAAGCGCTGCGCACGCGCACCGGCGTCGGCATCGCGCGCTTTCACGAAAGCCTCAGCATCGTCCAGCGCGATCGCAACGCTGCCTGGTTCGCGACGCCCGCCGGCGCGCGCCTGCTGCTGTGTTCGGAGATCGGCTCCGAGGGCCGCAACTTCCAGTTCGCGCACCGTCTGGTGCTGTGGGATCTGCCGCTCGACCCGGACCTGCTGGAGCAGCGCATCGGCCGCCTCGACCGCATCGGCCAGCAACATCCGATCATCCTGCACCACCATGTTCTGCGCGGCACCGCGCAGCATGCGCTGGCGCGCTGGCATGCCGAGGGCGTGGACGGCCTGCGCAGCAGCCCGGCCGACGGCCGCGAGCTGCTGCGGCGCTTCGGCGGCACCCTGGTCGAGCTCGCGGTGGCGCACGCGCAGGGCGCGGTGGATGCCGATCAGGAGCTCGACGTGCTGATCGCCGAAACCGCCGCGGCGCATGCCGAGCTGGCCGCCGCGATCGCCGCCGGCCGCGATCGTCTGCTGGAGCTCGCCGCCGCGCGCGTCGCACCCGCCGAAACCCTGCGCCACGCGCTGGCCGACGATGACGCCGATCGCGCCCGCGACGGTTTCGTGCTGCGCCTGCTCGAGCGCTTCGGCGTGCACCACGAGGACCTCGACGGCGGCCGCGCGGTGCTGCTCGATCCCGAGTACCTCGTCACCGACGCCTTTCCCGGCCTCAAGGACGGGCCGCAGCAGGCCACCTTCGAGCGTGCCACGGCGCTGACGCGCGAGGAGCTGCCGCTGCTGCGGCTGGATCACCCGATGATCGCCGGCGCGCTCGACCTGCTGCTGTCCGGCGAGCAGGGCAACGCGGCGTTCCTGGTCGACGAGACGCTGCCGGCACGCACGGCGCTGCTGCAAACCGTGTTCCTGCTCGAGTGCGTGGCCGAGTGCCGGCTGGACGTCGAGCGCTTCCTGCCGCCGACGCCGGTGACGCTGACGGTCGATACGCGCCTGCAATCGCGGCCCGGGTTCGCGCCGTCGGCGCAGGCGCTGGCGCGCGCCGGCGAGCGGCCGGTCGATCCGGCACGCTATCGCAGATTCCTGGCCAAGCTGGTACCACCGATGCTGGAGCAGGCCACCCGGCTTGCCGCCGGCGAGGCGGCCATCGTGGCTGCGGCGGCGCGCACGGCGATGCGCACCCGGCTCGACGGCGAGCACACGCGCCTGCAGGCGCTGCGCGCGGTCAATCCGGCGGTGAGCGCGGCCGAAATCGCGGCCGTCGCCGCCGAGCGCGCGGCTCTGGACGTCGCGCTGGCCGGCGCGCGCCCGCGTCTGGATGCGGTGCGCTTCGTCGTCAGCACCGATTTCCTGGTGCTGAAGTAGACCGCTCAGCGGGTCAGCCGACGCCGCGGCTTGAACGGCAGCTTGCCGCGCCAGTACTGCAACAGCAGAAAGCCGCCGGCCATGCCGCCGAGATGGGCGAAATGCGCGACGCCGGCTTCGGTCCCGGTGACACCGAGCACCAGCTCGATCACGCCGTAGCCGGTGACGAACAGCCAGGCCGGCATCGGGATCGGCGGAAACAGCAGCATGATGCGCGTGTGCGGATACATCATGCCGTAGGCCAGCAGCAGGCCGAAGATGCCGCCCGAGGCGCCGATGGTCGGATAGAAGCCGCCGGTGAAATACCGGATCACCAGCAGTTGCGCGATCGCCGCGATGATCGTGCAGACGAAGTAGTAGATCAGGAACTCGCGGCCGCCGAGCAGGCGCTCGATCGGTCCACCGAACATGAACAGCGCGAACATGTTGAAGAACAGATGCAGCAGGCCGCCGTGCAGGAAGGAAAAGGTCACCAGCTGCCAGATCTGGAAGCCGACCGTGATCGTGGAGCCATCGCCGCCGACGAAGCTGCGGTGTCCCAGCGGCCACAGCGCGAAGTAGAGATCCAGCGTCGATCCGGTGACCATCTGCAGCAGATAGATCGCGACGCAGGCGATGATCAGGCCGCGGGTCATCGGCGGCAGGTCGAAGTACATGGCCGCTCCTGGCGGATCGAGGGATGATCGGGACGGGAATGCTGCGAACGTGGCGCCGGAGCTCGGGCCGTGCCGTCTTGGATGCTCGCCCGGGGGTACAAGTTCCCGTTGCCTGCCGTGGAGCGGCTCAGCAGCAGCCGTGCGCACCGGGCTGCGCGTGCCCGGCCTGCGCCGCCACGCCGCAGGTCAGTCCCCGGCCGCTGGCGACGGCGTGATCGGCCAGCACCAGCGCCACCACCTGCGACACGCGCTTGCCGGTGGGGATGTGCAGGAACTCGTTGGGGCCGTGGGCGTTGGAGTGCGGGCCGAGCACGCCGGTGATCAGGAACTGCGCACCGGGAAACTTCTCGCCCAGCATGCCCATGAACGGGATCGTGCCGCCCTCGCCCATCAGCGCCGCCGGCGCACCGAATGCGGCCCGCGAGGCCTGCGCGACCGACTGCGCCAGCCATGGCGACAGCGGCGGCGCATTCCAGCCGCTGGAGGCCTTCTCCAGCTCGAAGCCGACCTTGCAGCCGCAGGGCGGGTCGCGCTCGAGCAGGCGTTTGACGAACTCGCCGGCCTTGCCGCCGTCCAGCGTCGGCGGCAGGCGCAGGCTGAGCTTCAACGCCGTGGACGGACGCAGCACGTTGCCGGCGCTGCCCAGCGGCGGCAGTCCCTCGGCGCCGGTGACCGCGAGCTGCGGCCGCCAGGTACGGTTGAGCACCAGCTCGACCAGGTCATCGGTCACCGGCCGCATGCCGGGCAGGAAGGGGAACTTGGCATACACGTCGGAGCCCAGCACCGCTGCGACTTCGCGCGCCTGCGCCAGACGCTCGGCGGGAATCTCTGCATGCAGTTCGCGCGGGAGAATCGCGCCGGTCCGTTCGTCCTCCAGCCGCGACAGGATCTGCCGCAACACGCGGAAGCTCGACGGCACCACGCCCGAGGCATCGCCCGAATGCACGCCCTCCTCCAGCACCTGCACGCGCAGCACGCCACCGGTCATCCCGCGCAGGCTGGTGGTCAGCCAGAGCTGCTCGTAGTTGCCACAGCCCGAATCCAGGCACACCACCAGCGACGGCTCGCCGATGCGATCGGCCAGGTGATCGACGTAGTACGGAAGGTCGTAGCTGCCGGACTCCTCGCAGGCCTCGATCAGGATCACGCAACGCGCATGCGGCACGCCCTGCGCGTGCAGCGCCAGCAGCGCCGCCAGCGCTCCGAACAGCGCATAGCCGTCATCGGCGCCGCCGCGGCCGAACAGCTTGTCGCCATCGAGTACCGGCGTCCACGGCCCCGTCCCTTCGGCCCAGCCGCTCATCTCCGGCTGCTTGTCGAGATGGCCGTAGAGCAGCACGGTGTCGCCGGCGCGCGTCGGCGAACCTGCACTCGCCGGCACATCGATGAAGATCAGCGGCGTGCGTCCCGGCAGACGCACGACGTCCAGCGTCGCGCCGGGGATGTCCGCGAGCTTGGCGCATGCCCAGCGCTCCAGCAGCGCCACCGCGGCGTCCATATAGCCGTGGCCGGCCCATTGCGGGTCGAACATCGGCGACTTGTTGGGAATGCGGATGTAGTCGGTCAGCTGCGGCACCACCTCGTCGTCCCACAGGCTGCCGATGTCGCCCTCGATGCGCCGCAGGTCCATGCCCATGCTCCCGTCGTGTCGGCGCATTTTAGCGCCGCGCGCCTGTAGGCCGTAGCTCACAGCAGTTGCGGCGACACGCGGACGATCCCCGCCTGCCGCCGCCGGCAGCCCGCGCCATGGTCGCGCCCGACACTGTCGCCTCGGCCCGGTTGCGGGCCACCCCAGACAGGAGAACCGCCATGCGTTCGCTGCTCGCCGCCTTCGCTCTCGCCCTCTGCCTCGTGTTCGCCACACCGGTCATCGCCGGGGCTCCGGTGGACATCAATCGCGCCGACGCACAAACCCTGGCCGCATCGCTGGACGGGATCGGTCTGGCCAAGGCCAAGGCCATCGTCGATTACCGCCAGGCCCACGGCCCGTTCAGGAGCGCCGACCAGCTGACCGACGTCAAGGGCATCGGTGCGCGCACCGTCGAGCGCAACCGCGCCAATATCCTGCTCAACGGTGCGCGTCCGGCCGCGGTCGCCGCCAAGCCAGCCGTCAGGCCAGCCGCCAAGCCGGCCGCCGGGCGCAGGTAAGCCGCCCGCAGCCCCCGTCCGCGATCCCGGGGGCTGCGGCATCGGGGGCCGTCGCGCGCTACACTCGCGCCCCGCGCAAGCCGGGCCGTTTTGATGATTCTCCCCCGTTACCGCATTGCAGCCTCATCCATCCCCGGCGCCGGAAAGGGCCTGTTCCTCGCCCAGTCGGTGTCGGCGGGCTCGATCGTGGTGGCGCCGGACGCGATCCCGCGCACCTACGCCTTCGGCGAGATCACCGGAACCCCCGACCTGGCCGCCCTGCTGCACACCAGCGTGCGCTGGTTCGAGGACCGCTACACCCTGTCGCCGGACTGGCCGGACGAGTGCTTCGTCAACCACAGCTTCGCCCCGACCGGGCTGTGGCACCTGGGGTTCATCTTTGCCGCCAGCGACCTCCGCGCCGGCATCGAGTTGACCGTGGACTACCGCCACTTGCTTGCCCCGGGTCAGGAAGAAAGCTTCCGCGACGCCGAAACCGGCACCGCGATCATCGGCTTCGACTGGCGCGACAGTCTCGTCGGCTCGACGCGGGCACTCGCCGCACTGCTGGGCTGACGCATGAGCGCGATCCCGCTGATCGAAACCGCGCGCCTGCGCCTGACCGCACTCAGCGAAAAACATTTCGATGACTATGCGGCGATGCTCGGCGACCCCGAGAGCACACGCTGGGTCGGCGACGGCCAGCCGCTGGACCGCATCAACGCCTGGCGCTCGATGGCGATGCTGCTGGGGCACTGGCAATTGCGCGGCTACGGCATGTGGGCGCTGGAAACCCGCGACGATGGCCGCTTCGTGGGCCGTGCCGGGTTGCTGCGCCCCGAAGGCTGGCCGGATCTCGAGGTCGGCTGGATGCTCACCCCGGAGGCGCGCAGGCACGGCTACGCCACCGAGGCTGCGCGCGCGGCACTGGACTTCGCCTGGCGCACGCTGCGCGCGCCGCGGGCGATCAGCCTGATCCGCCCGGGCAATCTGGCCTCGGAACAGCTGGCCAAGCGGCTGGGCGGCGAACTGGTCGATACCATCGACTTTGGCGGCGCACCGGCGCAGGTGTTTGCATACCATCCGCCGCACGCCTGAAACGCGCGCCGCCATCAGGGCGACGCGGTCAACGCCTGCCGGGGAGTCTTCATGACCCAGTTCCTGCTGAAAACATTGATTTCGGCCCTTCTGATCGCCGGCGCCGCCGAGCTTGGCAAGCGCTCGCCCACCGCGGGTGCACTGCTGGTGTCGCTGCCCCTGACCTCGCTGCTGGCGATGATCTGGCTGTGGCACGACAGCCACGATCCGGCGCGACTGGCGGCCTTCGCCAGCGACGTGCTGTGGCTGGTGATCCCTTCGCTGGCGCTGTTCGTGGTGCTGGCGTGGATGCTGCGTGCGGGTCATGGCTTCTGGCTCAGCCTCGGCGTCGGCATCGCGGCGACGCTGGCCGCCTACGCACTCAGCCTGCGCCTGCTCGCACTGCGCTGAACATGCCGGTTCTCGTCGCCGTACCCGCACCCGTCCTGCGTGACGAGCCCTGGGCCAACGGCGCCGGGCGCACGACGGTGCTTGCGGTCGGCCCGGATGTGCTGGACTGGCACTGGCGCCTCAGCATCGCGGTGGTGGATCGGCCCTGCGCCTTCTCGACCCTGCCGGGTGTACGCCGCTGGATGGCGCCGCTGGACGGCGGCATCGAGCTGTCCTTCCCCGACGGCCGCACCCTGCGCGCGCCGCGCCTGGGCGTGCTCGAATTCGCCGGCGATCCGGCGCCGACCTGCACGCTGCCCGACGGGCCGACGCGCGACTTCAACCTGATGCTGCGCTCGCAGCAGACGGCGCGCCTGCTGGCGCGGCCGCTGGTCGGCACGATGGTGCTGCTGCCCGAAGTCGCGGTGCGCTGGTTCGTGCACGTGGTCGCCGGCAATGCGCGCCTGGCCACCGCGGGCGAGATGCTGGACATCGCCCAGGGCTGCAGCGCGTGGGTGGAGGCCGGAGCAGCGCGCGGACGCATCACGCTCGACGGCAGCGGCGAGGTGGTGCTGGTGCGACTGGCCCCGGCCTGATCAGGCCATGCGGTCGTCGCGGGTCCAGATCACGTCACCCTCGACGCGTACCGGAAACGTCGCCACCGGCAGATAGGCCGGCGCGCACAGCGCCACACCACTGCGCAGATCGAAACGCGCACCGTGGCGCGGGCACTCGATCTCGAAGCCGTGACGCTCGCCACCGGCCAGCTCGCCATCGTCGTGCGTGCAGCGATCCTCGATCGCGTACCACTGCCCGTCGATGTTGTAGACCGCGATCGAGGTATCGCCGTCCCAGACCACGCGAAACTCGCCCGGGAGCAGTTCGGCGCAGCCGGCCACGCGTACCCAGCCCGTCATCGTCCCGCTCATTCCGTCATCTCCCGCCGCAACGGTTTCTCCAGTACCTCGAAGCGCAGGTCGCCGCGCCGGGGCAATCCGAAGCGCGCGTCACCATAAGGAAACGGCTTGAAGCGCCCGGTCCGGCGATAACCGCGACGCTCGTACCAGGCGATCAGTTCGGCGCGCACATCGATCACCGTCATCGTCATCAGCGCGCAACCCCACTCCTCGCGCGCGATCCGCTCCGCCTCGCCGAGCAGCGTGCGCCCGAGGCCCGCGCGCTGCTCGCCGGGACGGACGGCGAACATGCCGAAATGGCAGCACTGCGCGTTGTCGTGTTCGATATGGCAGCAAGCCAGCAG
>JAKAZT010000013.1:0-18377 GCA_021815695.1 Pseudomonadota bacterium | reverse complement strand
TGGCGACGGCGGTGCGGAAGTGGACTTGATTCACGCGGGAGTCTCCGTGGTGGTGCGCGCCTCGCCGCGCAGCGCCGCACGCAGCGTGGCAAACGGCAGCAACGCACACTTGCGTCGCGCCGGGTAGCGGGCGAGTTCGGACAGCGCGTTCAGCGCGCCCAGTTCGGCGGCCTCGGCAATCTCGCCGGCGACGAGGGCGGCGAAACGGCGTTCGAGAGCGCCTAGATCGTCAGCATCACCACCAATCGCGCGATCGCCAAGCAGCGAAGCAGTGGCCGTGGCGATCGCACAGCATGTGCCTTCGAAGGCATAGGCGACGACACGGCCCTGCTCGACGCGCACCTCGATTCTCAGCTGATCGCCGCACAGCGCGTTGACGCCCTCGGCCGATTGCGCCGGCGGCGCCAGCCGACCGCGGCGACGCGGCGCACGGTGATGGTCGAGCACGATGTCGCGATAGGGGCCCTTGGCGCTCATGGGGCGATTCTAGTTCGGGTATGGACCGCCGACGTCCGGGTCCACTCAGACCAGAAGCCGGCGCACCTTGTCGAGCGCGGCGACGAACCGGTCGATCTCGCCGGTGGTGTTGTAGAACGCAAACGAGGCGCGGCAAGTGGCCGGCACCCCGAAGAACTGCATCAGCGGATGCGCGCAGTGGTGGCCCGAGCGCACCGCGATACCCTCGAGATCGAGCAGGGTGGCGAGATCGTGCGCATGCGCGCCCGTGACCAGGAACGAGATCACCGCTGCCTTGTCGGGCGCCTCACCAAGGATGCGCAGGCCCGGCACACTGCGCAGCGCGTCGGTGGCGTAGGCCAGCAATTCGCGCTCGCGGGCGAAGACGTTCGCCATGCCCAGCCGTTCGAGATACTGCACCGCCGCGCCGAGCCCGACGAAGCCGGCGATGTTCGGTGTGCCGGCCTCGAAGCGGTGCGGCGGATCGGCGAAGGTCGTGCCGCTGAAGCGCACCTCGCGGATCATCTCGCCGCCGCCGAAGAACGGTGGCATCGCAGCCAGCCGCTCGCGCCGCGCCCACAGCCCGCCGGTACCGGTCGGGCCGCACATCTTGTGGCCGGTGAAAGCGTAGAAGTCGCAACCGATGGACTGCACGTCCACCGGCATGTGCGGGACCGCCTGCGAGCCGTCCACCAGCAGCGGAATGCCGCGGTGCCGGCATTCGCGCGCCAGTTCGCGCACCGGATTGACCGTGCCGAGCACGTTGGAGACGTGCGTCACGCCGGCGAGCTTGACCTCGGGCGTCAGCAACTCGACGAAGCGCTCCACGATCAGCTCGCCGCGCTCGCTGATCGGCGCCACCTTCAGCGTCGCGCCGCTGCGCGCGCAGACCAGCTGCCACGGCACGATGTTGGCGTGGTGCTCCATCTGCGTGACCAGCACGGTGTCGCCGGGCTGCAGCCGCGGCAGCAGATCGCTGTAGGCGACCAGATTGATCGCCATGGTGGTGCCCGAGGTCAGCACCAGTTCGTCGGGCGAGGCGGCGCCGATGAAGCGCGCCAGCGCGGCACGCGCGCCTTCGAAGGCGGTGGTGGCCTCCTCGCTCAGCGCATGCACGGCGCGGGCGACGTTGGCGTTGTGCTGCCGATAGAAGCGATCCACCGCCTCGATCACCGACGCCGGCTTCTGCGATGTATTGGCGCTGTCGAAATAGACCAGTGGCTTGCCGTGCACGCTGCGTGTCAGCAGCGGGAAGTCCGCGCGTGCGCGCAGCGGATCAAAAGTCGGTGACGCCTCGTGCAACGGCGCGTTCATGCTTCGGAGTCTCCGGCCAGTCGCGGCAGGTGCCGCGCCAGTCGCACTGCGAAATGTTCACGCAGCGGAACAGGGTCGAGTCGGTCCAGTGCCGCGCGGCAGAAAGCGGACGTCAGCAACGCGCGTGCCTGCTCCAGCGGCAGGCCGCGCGAACGCAGGTAGAACAGCGCGCGTTCGTCGAGCTGGCCGACCGTGGCGCCGTGACTGGCCTTGACCTCGTCGGCGTGGATCTCCAGTACCGGCTGGGTGTCGATTTCGGCCTGTTCCGACAGCAGCAGGTTCTTGTTGCCGAGCTGCGCAGCAGCGCCGTCGGCGCCCGCTTCGATGGTGATCGCACCATGCAGCACGCCGCGACCGCGACCGTCGGCCACGCCGCGCCACAACGCATCGCTGGCGGTATCGCGCGCCAGGTGACGAATATCGAGGCGGGTTTCCAGATGCTGGCGACCACCGGGCGCAAACACGCCACGGGTGACGAACCGGGCGCGGGCGCCTTCCAGCTCCGCGGTGATCGCATGCCGTGTCAGCGCGCCGCCGAGTTCGAGCGCATGCAGGGTGACAGCGGCATCGGCCGCCAGCCGGAACGCGCTGCGGCGAATCAGGGTGGCGCCCGGTCCGGCCTCCTGCAGCACATCCCAGTGCAGACGTGCGCCACGCTGCAGGCGAATGTCGCTGACCAGCGTACCGAGGTGCGCATGCGGACCGGCATCACCGTGCTGCTCGACCAGGGTCAGCTCGGCACCGTCGCCGAGCTCGATCACGGCGCGGTCGTGCCAGGCAAGATCGCCCGCCGCCGGCGCGCCGAAATAGGCCAGTTGCACCGGCACCGCGATGCGCGCACCCGCCGCGACCCGCAGCACAACGCCATCGCCGGCCAGCGCAGCGTTGAGGCGATCGAATGCATCGGTCGCGGTGGCCGCGAACGTAGCGCGCAGCGACTCCGCGTCGCGCGCCAGCACCCGCGCCAACGGCTGCAACTCGAGCCCTTCCGGCAAATCGTCGATGCACGACAGGTCGGCACGGAACGCTCCGTTGACGAAGACCAGACGCGGACCGTCCACGCCCGGAAGCGCCAGCATCTGCGCCTCGACCGTGCGCGTCGCGGCATCCGCATCGCCCAGCGCGAAGACACGCTGCTCCAGCGCGCGCAGCGAGGTGTACTTCCACGCCTCGCCGCGCGCGGAAGGAAGGCCATCGCGCAGGAAAGCGGCCAGATGCGCGTGGCGCGCGGCACCCAGCCAGGCCACTCCCGCGCCCGGCAGACGCGGCAACGCAGCATCGGCGGTCTTGCCCACGGCGAGAGCAAAGGCGTTGCTCATGCCGCGCTCGCCGCCGGCTGGCGTCCGGCAACCCATGCGTAACCGTGTTCCTCGAGCTTGAGCGCCAGGGTGCGATCACCGCTCTCGACGATGCGGCCATCCGCCAGCACGTGCACGAAGTCCGGCACGATGTAATCCAGCAGACGCTGATAGTGCGTCACCACGATGAAGGCGCGGTCGGCGGCGCGCAGTGCATTGACGCCGTCAGCGACCTGCTTGAGTGCGTCGATGTCGAGGCCGGAGTCGGTCTCGTCGAGGACCGCGAGCCTGGGTTCCAGCACGGCCATCTGGAAGATCTCGTTGCGCTTCTTCTCGCCGCCGCTGAAACCCTCGTTGACGGCGCGATTGAGCAGGTCGGGTGACAGCTGCATCACCTTGAGGCGCTCGCGCACCAGCTGGAGAAACTGCATCGAATCCAGCTCCTGCTCGCCGCGGCGCTTGCGCTGCGCGTTCAGCGCCGCGCGCAGGAAGTAGGTGTTGTTGACACCCGGAATCTCGACCGGGTACTGGAAAGCCATGAACACGCCCGCCGCGGCACGCTCCTCGGGCGCCAACGCCAGCAGGTCGATGCCGTCGTAGGTGACCGTCCCTGCGATCACCTCGTAGCCGTCGCGGCCGGCCAGCACGTACCCGAGCGTGGACTTGCCGGCCCCGTTGGGGCCCATCACGGCATGCGTCTCGCCGGCTTTCACGCTGAGCGTGAGACCCTTGAGGATGTCCTTGCCGGCGACGCGGACGTGCAGGTTGTCGATGGTCAGCATGATTCAGGCACTCGTGGCATCGTGGCGGCGCTGCAACACGACGTAGGTGAAGGGCTGGTCGGTATCGAAGGGCGTGCGATGCAGTTCGCGGCTGTGGTGCGTCATTTTGAAAGCAGGCGCGAACGCTGCCGCCAGCGCGGACGCGTCGTAGCGCTGCACCGGCAGGCCGCTGCAGCGCTCCGGTCCGTCGGGCGCGAAGCACCCGGCAATCACATGACCATGCGCACGCACGGACCGCACCGCGTTGGCGACATAACGCGCACGATCATCGGCGTCGGTCAGGAAATGAAACACCGCGCGGTCGTGCCAGAGGGCGTAGTGCGCTGGCGGCAGCGCGGCCGCGGTTGCATCGGCAGTCAGCCAGCGCACCGCCACGCCGCGCGCGCCGAGCCGTGTGCGTGCATCCGCCAGCGCGGCATCGGACAGGTCCAGTACGCTGAGGTCGCGGAAGCCGCGCGTCAGCAGGTCGTCGACCAGCGACGCACGTCCGCCGCCCACATCGATGATCGGCGCATCGATCGGCAGCCGGAGCGCGTCGATCAGGCGCAGCGATTCGTCCAGATGCGGGCGGAACCAGCTGGTGTGCGCCGCGTCCCTGGTCGTGTAGACCGACTGCCAGTGGTGCTGCTTGTCCATCACGCCTCCGCAGGGATCGGCCCGCAACTCCGGCTCAACCGATCGCGCCTTCGAGTGAAACCTCGAGCAGCTTCTTCGCCTCGACCGCGAACTCCATCGGCAACTCGCGAAACACCTGTCTGCAGAAACCGTCCACGATCATCGACACCGCGTCCTCCTCGCTGATGCCGCGCGATCGGCAGTAGAACAACTGATCGTCGGAGATCTTCGAGGTGGTGGCCTCGTGTTCGACGATCGCGGTCGGGTTCCTCACCTCGATGTACGGATAGGTGTGCGCGCCGCAGCGCTTGCCGATCAGCAGCGAGTCGCACTGGGTGTGGTTGCGCGCGCCGGAAGCCGAGCGCTCGACCTTGACCAGACCGCGGTAGCTGTTCTGGCCGCGCCCGGCGCTGATGCCCTTGCTGACGATCTTCGATCTGGTGTCGCGACCGATGTGGATCATCTTGGTGCCGGTGTCGGCCTGCTGGCGATGATGGGTCAGCGCGACCGAGTGGAACTCGCCGCTGGAGCGGTCGCCGCGCAGCACGCAGCTGGGGTACTTCCAGGTGATCGCCGAACCCGTCTCGACCTGGGTCCAGGAGATCTTGCTGTCGTCGCCGCGGCAGTCGCCGCGCTTGGTGACGAAGTTGTAGATGCCACCGACGCCGTTCTCGTCGCCCGGGTACCAGTTCTGCACGGTCGAGTACTTGATCGAGGCCCGTGCCAGCGTCACCAGCTCGACCACCGCCGCGTGCAGCTGGTTCTCGTCGCGCATCGGCGCGGTGCAGCCCTCGAGGTAGGACACCTGGCTGTCGTCCTCGGCGATGATCAGCGTGCGCTCGAACTGCCCGGTATGGCCGGCATTGATGCGGAAGTAGGTGCTGAGCTCCATCGGGCAGCGCACGCCGCGCGGGATGAACACGAAGCTGCCATCGGAAAAGACCGCCGAGTTCAGCGCCGCGAAGTAATTGTCGCCCGCCGGCACCACACTGCCGAGGTACTGGCGCACCAGCCCGGGATGCTCGCGGATCGCCTCGCTCATCGAGCAGAAGATCACCCCCGCCGCAGCCAGCTCCTTGCGAAAGGTGGTGCCGACCGAGACCGAGTCGAACACCGCATCCACGGCAACGCCGGCCAGCCGGGCACGCTCGTGCAGGGGCACGCCGAGCTTCTCGTAGGTTTCCAGCAGTTTGGGGTCGACCTCGGCCAGCGACTTCGGCCCCTGCCGCGGCGCGGCGTAGTAGCTGATCGCCTGGAAATCGATCGGCGCAATGTCGAGCCTGGCCCAGTCCGGCGACGTCATGGTCAGCCAGTGCCGGTAGGCGGCCAGGCGCCAGTCGGTCATCCAGGTGGGCTCGCCCTTGCGCGCCGAGATCGCGCGGATCACGCCTTCGTCGAGGCCCGGCGGCAGGCTGTCGGTCTCGATGTCGGTGACGAAGCCGGCGCTGTAGCGGCGCTCCAGCGCTGCGCTCAGCACATCCGGATTCGTCGTCTTCGGTTCGACGCGCAGTGCTTCGCGAGTCATCGCAGATCCTCCGTCAACACCACCCGCACCGGCAGCGCGCGGCCGCGCGGCACCCCGATCGGACGCTGCAGGTCTGCCAGCGTGATGCCGCGCAATGCCGCCGCAACGATGTCGCTGATGCGCAGCCAGTTGCCGCGCACACTGCAGTGACGCTCGCGCTCGCAACGGCTGCCGGCACTGCAATCGGTCATGCCCAGCGGCCCCTCCACCGCCTCGACGATGGCGGCGATGCTGATCGCCTGCGCAGCGCGCGCCAGCCGGTAGCCGCCGCTGGCGCCGCGGAAGGATTCGATCAGCCCCGCCCGGGTCAGCCGCTTGAGCAGCTTGCTGACCGTGGGCAGTTCCAGGCGCGTCGCCTCGGCCACCTGCGCGGCACTGAGCACCGCGCCGGTCCGGGCGGCAAGACAGGTCATCACGCCGGTGGCGTAATCAGTGAGGCGGCTGACACGCAGCATGACGGGGACCTGTTCAATCAGTACCGGAATGGTACTGATTCGGGTGGCAACAGGCAATCCATTCCGCAGGTCACTGCGGCCCATCCGCCGCCTGCCGCTCATGGCCGGGATCGCCCACGGCCGGAGTTCGGTCACCTCCTCGCCGGTTGCGAGCCCATCACGGATCAAGCCGGCATGGGCGGGCAGACGGCGATCGCGACGACCGGGTCACCCGGTCGTCGGCATGCCGCCTGACTTGCGCACGATCAGCATCGCCAGCTCCAGCGCCTGCTCGTAGTTCAGGCGCGGGTCGACGGTCGACTTGTAGGCACGCGCCAGACCCGCTTCGGTGATGTCACGCGCCCCGCCCATGCACTCGGTGACGTCCTCGCCGGTCAGTTCCAGGTGCACGCCTCCCAGGCGCGTCCCGGCCATGGCGTGCAGCTCGAATGCCTGCTCGAGCTCGCTGCGGATGTTCGCGAAACGTCGCGTCTTGACGCCGCTGCCGAGCGTCTCGGTATTGCCGTGCATCGGATCGCAGCACCACAGGACTCGACGACCGCTCGCGCGCACCGCCTGCAACAGCGGCGGCAGTGTCCCGGCGATCGTGCCCGCACCCATGCGGTGGATCAGGGTCAGGCGACCGGGCTCGTCATCCGGGTTGAGCGCCTCGATCACCCGCAGCAGCGCGTCCGGCGCGACCCCGGGGCCCAGCTTGAGCCCGATCGGATTGCGGATGCCGCGGCAGTATTCGACGTGCGCGCCATCCAGCGCCGCAGTGCGCATGCCGATCCACGGAAAATGCGTGGCCAGGTTGAACCAGCCCCATTGACGCGGCACCTGCCGCGTCAATGCCTGCTCGTAGTAAAGAAGCAGGGCCTCATGCGAGGTATAAAAGTCCACGCGCGAGAAGCTCGCGATGGGCTGGCCGGCGAGTGTTTCCATGAAGCGCACCGCATCGGCGATGCCGGCGACCATCCGCCGATATTCGCCGGCCAGCGGCGAGTGCTCGACCCAGGCCAAATCCCAGTATTCGGGGTGATGCAGGTCGGCAAAACCGCCATCGATCAGCGCGCGCACGAAATTCATGGTCATTGCCGAGCACGCATGCCCCTGCAGCAGGCGTGCCGGGTCGGCACGACGCGACGCGGTCGTGAACTCGGGGCCGTTGATCAGATCGCCGCGATAGCTGGGCAAGGTGACGCCATCACGCGTCTCGGTATCCGTCGAACGCGGCTTGGCGTACTGGCCTGCGAATCGGCCGACACGCAGGATCGGCTTGCGCAGCCCGTGCACCAGCACCAGGCTCATCTGCAGCAGTACCTTGAGCCGGTTGGAGATCAGGCCACTGTTGCAGTCCGAGAAACTTTCGGCGCAGTCACCCCCCTGCAGCAGGAAGCGCTTGCCATCAGCAGCCTCCGCCAGCAGTCCCTTCAGCGTCAGGATTTCCCACGACGTGACCAGCGGCGGAAGCGTCGAGAGACTGCTCAGCGCGGTCTCCAGTTCACTGGCCTGTTCGTACTGCGGCTGCTGCACCGCGACCCGTCGCTGCCAGGAGTCGGGTTTCCAGTCCTGCTGGACGTGGACAGGCTGCACATGGCGCTCCGGGCTCGACATGAAAGGACCTTCGACAAGCATTCAGCGCCGGGATGCGGCACGCACGGCCCAGCCGCCAAGCACGACGTAGCAAAGCAGGGACCAGAATGGCATCGCCATCCCGAGGAAGCGCCAGTTCACGACCGCACAGTCGCCGCTGCCGGTGAATACCTTGCGCAGTACCTCGCCCAGCGGCAGCGTCTGCAGCATATAGGGCAGCGGCGCACCGCAACTGGCAAAGGGGTCCGGCGGCTGTGACTGCAGCCAGAGCTGGCGTGCCGCCACGGCAATCCCGGCCAGTGCCGCGATTACAATCAGCGTCGCATAAACCCGGCGTCCATGGCCGCGCGGAGCCTGCAGCGCCGCGAGCAGACAGAGCAGCCCGATCGCCATGAACGCAATGCGCTGCAGGATGCACAGCGGGCATGGTTCGATGTGCAAGTCGAACTGCACATGGATGGCGTATGCCAGCAGCGCGATGCAAGCGAGCAGCCCTGATGCATGGGCCGCACGGTAGGACCAGTGCAAAGGATTCAGCATGGGCAGCCTGCGCGAACGACGATGCACCACGTTAATCGCAAGCGCGGCGCTTGTCAGCTGGCGCGGCGGCCTGCCGCATCGCCGGCCCGGAAACGACGGGTCCCGGCCAGTCACCCAGCCGGGACCCGCAAGGTTGCCTCAGGGGTAACGCCTATTCGGCGACGGCGACCGTCTGCGGCCGATCCACCAGCTCGACATAGGCCATCGGCGCGTTGTCGCCGTCACGGAATCCGCACTTGAGAATGCGCAGATAACCGCCGGGACGTGCGCGGTAGCGTGGTCCGATCTCGACGAACAGCTTGCCCACGGCCTGCTTGTCGCGCAGACGGGCAAACGCCAGTCGCCGATTGGCCACGCCGTCGATCTTGCCGAGCGTGATCAGCGGCTCGGCGACGCGGCGCAGTTCCTTGGCCTTGGGCAGCGTGGTGCGGATCAGCTCGTGCTTGATCAGCGACGCCGTCATGTTGCGGAACATCGCTTCACGATGACTGCTGGTGCGGTTGAGTTTACGTCCGGATTTGAGGTGGCGCATGGCGTTCGTTCCTGCTTGATCGGGTCGGGCTTGGCACGGCAACGGCGGCGGTGGCCGCAGCGGCAGTGACTCACCCCATCTGCATGCCGTGCGCGAGCCCGGCCGGTGGCCAGCTTTCCAGCTTCATGCCGAGCGCCAGTCCGCGTGCCCCCAGCACGTCCTTGATTTCGGTCAGCGACTTCTTGCCGAGGTTGGGCGTCTTCAGCAACTCGACCTCGGTCTTCTGCACCAGATCGCCGATGTAGTAGATGCTTTCGGCCTTGAGACAGTTGGCCGAACGCACGGTCAGCTCGAGATCGTCGATGGGGCGCAGCAGCACGGGATCGAATCCGCTGCTCTCGGCCTTGTCGACCGCGCTCTCGCGGCGGCTGAAATCGCCGAATACCGACAACTGATCGGCAACGATCTCGGCCGCGCGACGCACCGCTTCCTCGGCGTTGATGGTGCCATTGGTCTCGACGTCAAGTACCAGCTTGTCGAGATTCGTGCGCTGCTCGACGCGCGCGCTGTCGACCTCGTAGGCAACCCGGCGCACCGGGCAGAACGAGGCGTCCAGCTGCAAACGGCCGATCGGGCGCGACTCCTCGTCCGGCAACAGCCTCGCGGTGGCCGGCTGGTAACCGACGCCACGACGCACCTTCAACCGCATGTTGAGGCCGACGTCCTTGGTCAGATGGCAGATCACGTGATCGGGGTTGATGATCTCGACCGAGTGATCGACGGTGATATCGGAGGCCTTGACCACGCCCTTGCCCTTCTTGGCCAGCGTCAGCGTGGTCTCGTCATGGCCGTGCATGCGAATCGCCACATCCTTGAGGTTGAGCAGGACTTCGATCACGTCCTCCTGCAGGCCCTCAAGCGTGGTGTACTCGTGCAGCACGCCATCGATTTCAACCTCGACGATCGCGCAGCCGGGGATGGAGGAAAGCAGCACGCGGCGCAGCGCATTGCCCAGGGTGTGGCCAAAGCCACGCTCGAGCGGCTCGACCACGACTTTGGCGCGGTTGGGTCCGAGCTGCTCGACGCTGAGGCCGCGCGGCCGCAGCACACTTGTTGACGACACTGCCATGTACCAGGCTCCCGGTGATTACTTCGAATAAAGCTCGACGATCAGGTTCTCATTGATGTCGGACGGCAGCTCGCCGCGGTCCGGCATCGTCTTGAACACGCCGCTGAACTTCTTCGCGTCGATCTCGACCCAGCCCGGACGCAGGTCCATGCCGTCGGCCAGGGTCATGGATTCCTGCACACGCAGCTGGTTCTTGGCGCGTTCGGTCAGGCTGACCTCATCGCCCGGCTTGATGTGCAGCGAAGGCACGTTGACCTTGCGGCCATTCACCACGATCGACTTGTGGGCGACCATCTGACGCGCCTGGGCACGGGTGACCGCGAAACCCATGCGGTACACGACATTGTCCAGACGGCTCTCGAGCAGGCGGAGAAGGTTCTCGCCGGTGTTGCCCTTCTGCGTCGAGGCCTTGATGTAGTAGTTGCGGAACTGGCGCTCGAGCACGCCGTAGATGCGCTTGACCTTCTGCTTCTCGCGCAGCTGGACGGCGTAGTCGGACAGACGCGCGCGCTTGTTGGCGCCATGCTGGCCGGGCTTGTTCTCGAGCTTGCACTTTGAATCGAGTGCGCGCGCCGGGCTCTTCAGCCCGAGATCGGCACCTTCACGACGTGCCAGTTTGCAGGTGGGACCGCGATAGCGAGCCATGGTGATATCTCCTCAGACGCGCCGCTTCTTGGGCGGACGGCAGCCGTTGTGCGGGATGGGCGTGACGTCGATGATGTTGACGACCTTGTAGCCCAGCGCGTTCAGCGAGCGCACCGCCGACTCGCGGCCCGGACCCGGGCCCTTGATGCGCACCTCGACCGTCTTGACGCCATAATCGAGCGCGGCGCGCCCGGCCTTTTCGGCGGCGACCTGCGCGGCAAATGGTGTCGATTTGCGTGAACCGCGAAACCCGGCGCCCCCGGAAGTGGCCCACGACAGTGCATTGCCCTGACGGTCGGTGATGGTGATGATGGTGTTGTTGAACGAAGCCTGGACGTGAGCGACGGCATCGGTGACGACGCGCTTGGTCTTTTTCTTCGGCTTGGAAGCGGTTGCGGTCTTGGTGGACATGGCGGATCCGGTTACCTTTTGATCTGACGGCGCGGACCCTTGCGCGTGCGCGCATTGGTACGCGTGCGCTGGCCGCGAACGGGCAGGCCACGACGATGACGCAGGCCGCGGTAGCAGCCGAGGTCCATCAGGCGCTTGATGGACATGCCGACCTCGCGACGCAGATCGCCTTCGATGATGTACTTGCCGACTTCGCGCCGCAGGGTTTCGACCTCGCCCTCGCTAAGCGAACGAATCGGGGTGTTGGGGTTCACGCCGGTATCGACGCAAATCTTGCGTGCCCGGGCACGGCCAATGCCGAAAATACTCTGCAGACCGACCCAGACATGCTTCTGAACCGGCAGGTTTACGCCTGCAATGCGCGCCATGATGTGCTGTCTCCGATGCGTTGCTCGCGCGGTAAACGCGTAATACTACAGTCAAATCGATGAAACAGAAAGAGCCGGGCGCACCATCACGCCCGACACCCGCACCCGCCTCCGGCTTCAGCTGCGCCGCAGGTTGGCCTTCTTGAGCAGGCTTTCGTACTGGTGGCTGACCAGATGCGCCTGCACCTGCGAAATGAAATCCATCACCACCACTACCACGATCAACAACGAGGTGCCGCCAAAGTAGAACGGCACGTTCCATGCTGTCTGCAAAAAGGTCGGCACCAGACACACGGCCACCAGATACAGCGCACCCGCACCGGTCAGACGACTCAGCACACCGTCGATGTAGTCCGAGGTGGCCTTGCCGGGGCGGATGCCCGGAATCAGGGCACCGGAGCGTTTCAGGTTGTCCGCCGTCTCCGGCGCGTTGAACACGATCGCCGTATAGAAAAACGCGAACAGGATGATCAGTACCGCAAAGATGATTTCGTACGACGGCTCGCCCGGTGTCAGCGCGGTCGTCAGCGTCTGCAGCCAGCGCATCTGGCTGGCGCTGCTGAACCAGGTGGCGGCAGTCGCCGGGAACATGATCAGGCTGGTCGCGAAGATCGGCGGAATCACGCCCGACATGTTGATCTTCAGCGGCAAATGCGAAGTCTGATTCTGGTAGGCGCGCGGTCCTCCCTGACGACGCGCGTAATTGACCGTGATCCGTCGTTGCGCGCGTTCCATGTAGACCACGAATGCGGTAACGACCACGATGACCGCGATGACCAGCAGCACCTTGAGTACCGACAGCTCGCCGTTTTGCGCCATGCTCAGGGTGTGCATCACGGCACCCGGCAGGCCGGAGACGATGCCAGCGAAAATCAGCAGCGAGATACCGTTGCCGATGCCGCGCTCGGTGATCTGTTCGCCCAGCCACATCAGAAACATGGTGCCGGCGGTCAGTCCGACCACGGACGCGAAGATGAAGCCGAAGCCGGGCGTGTAAACGACCTGGACGCCGCCCATCTCGCCCTGCTTCTGCAGCGCCATGGCAACGCCGAAGGACTGGAAGGCGGCCAGGCCCACGGTACCCCAGCGGGTGTACTTGGTCAGCGTGCGGCGCCCGCCGTCACCCTCCTTGCGCAGCTGCTGCCAGCTCGGCAGCACCGAGCCCAGCATCTGCACGACGATCGAGGCGGAAATGTAAGGCACGACGCCCAGCGCGAACACCGAGAAACGGGCCAGTGCGCCACCGGAGAACATGTTGAACATGTTCAGCAGGCCGCCACCCTGCTCGATCATGCGGCTCATGGCCTCCGGGTTCACGCCCGGGACCGGGATGAACGAACCCAGCCGGAATACGACCAGCGCGCCGATCACGAAAAAGATGCGCTGGCGCAACTCGGTCAGTTTGCCGAGCGATCCGAGCATGTTGGCCTTGCTCGCCGCCATGCGCCTACTCCACGCTGCCGCCGGCCGCCTCGATGGCGGCCTTGGCACCCGCGGTCGCCAGCAGCCCGCTGAGTTTCAGCGCACGCTTGATCTCGCCGCGCTTGACCACCTTGACCCGCTTGGCACGACCGTCGACCAGACCGGCCTTGAGCAGCAGGGCGAGGTCCACACGACTGTCTTTGAGACTGTCAAGCTGGTACAGGAACACTTCCTGTGTCTCGGCCGCCTTCTGCGAGCGAAAGCCCACCTTGGGCAAGCGCCGCTGCAGCGGCATCTGGCCGCCCTCGAAGCCCACCTTGTGATAGCCGCCGGCACGGGCGTGCTGGCCCTTGTGGCCACGACCCGCGGTCTTGCCGAGGCCGGAACCGATGCCGCGACCGACACGCACGCGGTCGCGACGGGAACCCTTGGCCGGCTTGATCGTATTCAGACGCATGTTCGACTCCCGAATGCTGCTGCGCTTACTGCTCGACGCGAACCAGGTAGTACACCTTGGCGATCAGGCCGCGCACCTGCGGACTGTCTTTCAGTTCGCGCACGTCGTTGATCTTGTTCAGGCCGAGCGCCTTGACGCTCAGGCGGTGACGCTGCTGGACGCCGCGCAAGCCCTTGACGAGACGCACCTTGACGGTCGTATCAGCCATGACCCATCACCTCCGCCACCGTCTTGCCGCGCTTCGCGGCGATGCGTTCCGGCGTGACCATTGCCTGCAGACCCTTGATCGTCGCGCGCACCAGATTGATCGGGTTGCGCGAACCCACGGCCTTGGCCAGCACATTCTTCACGCCGACCACTTCGAGCACGGCGCGCATCGCGCCGCCGGCGATCACGCCGGTACCCTCGGAAGCCGGTTGCATGTACACCCGTGCCGCGCCGTGATGGGCCTTGACCGCGTACCACAAGGTGCCGTTGTTCAGCTTCACCTTGATCATGTTGCGACGCGCGCGTTCCATCGCCTTGGAAATCGCCACCGGCACTTCACGCGCCTTGCCGTAGCCGAAACCGACACGACCGTCGCCGTCGCCGACCACGGTCAGCGCGGTGAAGGTCATCTGACGCCCGCCTTTGACGGTCTTGGCGACACGATTGACGGCAATCAGCTTTTCCAGCATGCCGTCTGAATTTTCACGATCGTTCGTCGACATGTATCACCTTGGTTCGCTCCGGTCAGGCCGGATTCGGAATTTGCGGCGCAGGCCGCTTGGAATTGTTGTGTGGATCGGATGCTGCGAAATCAGAACTTGAGACCCGCTTCGCGCGCCGCATCAGCCAGCGCCTTGACGCGACCGTGATAGCGGAAGCCGGAACGGTCGAACGCGACCTGTTCGACGCCGGCCGCGCGCGCGCGTTCGGCGACGAGTCTGCCGACCACGGCTGCAGCGGCAACGTTCTTGGTGCCGGTCAGGCCCTCGCGGATGTCCTTCTGCACGGTCGAGGCCGCAGCGATCACGCGGTCGCCGGTCGGCGCGATGACCTGCGCGTAGAGGTGCTGGCCGCTGCGATGCACGGTCAGACGCGCGACGCCGAGATCGCGAATATGCATGCGCGTCGACTTGGCGCGACGCAGGCGGGCGATGTTCTTGTCCATCTTGGGTCTCCGAAAGCGGAAGGATTCGGCAGAATCCGGCGATACCGCCGGGCTCCCGGCGGCAAGTGCCGAATCAGGCCTTCTTCGCTTCCTTCAGGGTGATCTTCTCGCCGGCATAGCGCACACCCTTGCCCTTGTAGGGCTCCGGCGGGCGGAACGCGCGGATCTTTGCCGCAACCTGGCCGACGCATTGCTTGTCGGTACCCTTGATCAGGATCTCGGTCTGGCTCGGCGTTTCCAGGGTGACGCCATCCGGCGCCGCAAAGGAGACCGGGTGGGAAAAGCCCAGCGACAGGTTCAGGGTCTTGCCCTGCATGGCCGCACGGTAACCGACTCCGACCAGCTCGAGCTTGCGCTCATAGCCTTCGGTCACCCCCTTGACCATGTTGGCCAGCAAGGCGCGCATGGTTCCGGCGAACTTGCTGTCAATGCCCTCGTCCGCCTGGCAATGGATCTGGCCATCGGCGATCGCAACCTTGACGCCGGCAATGGCCGCCATCGACAGCACGCCGCGGGATCCCTTGACGGTGATCGCGGCGGTCTCGATCTTGCACTCGACGCCCTTGGGCAGCGCGATCGGCTTTTTGGCAACTCGCGACATGACGGTGCTCCTTAGGCGACGATGCCGATGACTTCGCCGCCCAGACCCTTGGTTCGGGCTTGCGCGTCGGTCATCAGGCCGGCGGAGGTGGAGACGATGGAGATGCCAAGCCCACCCAGCACCTTGGGCAGCTCGCCCTTGCCACGATAAACGCGCAGACCGGAACGGCTGACGCGATCGATGCGCTCGATGGCCGGACGGCCCTCGAAGTACTTGAGCTTCAGTTCGAGCTCGGGCTTGCCGGCGATCCTGGCGACCTTGGAGTCCGCGATGTAGCCCTCGGCCTTCAGCAGTTCGGCCAGCGCAGTCTTCAGTTTCGACGATGGCATGCGCACCGCCGGCTTGCCCGTGGCCTGGGCATTGCGGATGCGGGTGAACATATCGGCGATGGGATCAGTCATGCTCATGATTCAGTTCCTTGCGTATGCATCGATATCCGCCGAGTTACCAGCTGGCCTTGCGCAGGCCCGGCACATCGCCGCGCATGGTCGCCTCACGCAGCTTGTTGCGACCGAGACCGAACTTCCGGTACACGCCGTGTGCGCGACCGGTGATGGCGCAGCGCGTGGTCTGACGGGTGGGACTGGCGTCGCGCGGCAGCTTCTGCAGCTTCGACTGCGCTTCCATCTTTTCCTCGTACGAGGACTTGGGGCTCAGCACGATCGTCTTGAGCCGGGCTCGCTTGGCGGCGTGCCGCTTGGCGATCTTGGCCCGCTTGATCTCGCGGTTGACCATTGAAGTCTTAGCCATGGATTTTCCTGCCGGTCAGTTGCGGAACGGGAATTTGAAGGCCTCGAACAGCGCCCGGGCTTCCGCGTCGGTCTTCGCGGTGGTGGCGATGGCGATATCCATGCCGCGCAACGCGTCGATCTGATCGAAATCGATCTCCGGAAAGATGATCTGCTCCTTGATACCCATGTTGTAGTTGCCGCGACCGTCGAACGCACGGCCGGACAGGCCGCGGAAGTCGCGCACGCGCGGCAGGGCAATGGTGATCAGGCGATCGAAGAACTCGTACATGCGCGCGCGGCGCAGCGTGACCTTGCAGCCGATCGGCCAGCCGTCGCGAATCTTGAACGAGGCCACCGACACGCGCGCCTTGGTCGCCACCGGCTTCTGGCCGGCGATCTTGGCCATGTCGGCAATCGCGTTCTCCAGCACCTTCTTGTTGGCAGCCGCCTCACCGACACCCATGTTCAGGGTGATCTTGGTGATGCGCGGCACTTCCATCACGTTCTTGTAGCCGAAGCGTTCCATGAGCTTCGGAACGACCTGCTCTTTGTAGATAGTCTCAAGGCGCGTCATCGCTGGGTCCTCACGCGTCCACGACCTCGCCGGACGAACGGTAGACGCGCACTTTGCGTCCGTCGTCGAGCGCCTTGTAACCGACGCGCTCGCCTTTGTTCGTGGCGGGGTTGAACAGCATCACGTTGGAAATGTGGATCGGCGCCTCGCGTTCGACGATGCCGCCCGGCTGGTTGGCCTGCGGATTCGGCTTGGTGTGGCGTTTTGCCAGGTTGACGTTGGCGACGTACACGCGCTCACCCGCAACGCGCGTCACTTCGCCTCGCTGACCCTTGTTCTTGCCGGTGATCACGAGCACCTGATCACCCTTGCGGATACGGTTCATGGTTTGCGGCCTCTGCTCAAAGCACTTCCGGGGCCAGCGAGACGATCTTCATGAACTTCTCGCTGCGCAGCTCGCGGGTCACCGGCCCGAAAATGCGGGTGCCGATCGGCTCGAGCTTGTTGTTGAGGAGCACGGCGGCGTTGCCGTCGAAGCGGATCAGGGATCCGTCCGGACGCCGCACGCCCTTGGAGGTGCGCACGACCACCGCGCTGTACACCTCGCCTTTTTTCACCTTGCCGCGCGGGATCGCATCCCTGACGCTCACCTTGATCACGTCGCCGATGCGGGCGTAGCGGCGCTTGGAGCCGCCGAGCACCTTGATGCACATCAGTTCGCGTGCTCCGCTGTTGTCCGCTGCGGCCAGCGTGGTCTGCATCTGGATCATGACATCGCTCCTGTGCTTACTCGCCGCCGCGCGTGACGACTTCGACCACGCGGTGATGCTTGGTCTTCGACAGCGGCCGGCACTCGGCGATGCGCACCAGATCGCCCTCGCGACACTGGCCCGCCTCGTCATGCGCATGCAGCTTGGTCGAGCGGCGCACGATCTTGCCGTACAGGTTGTGCTGCACCTGTCGCTCGATCAGCACCGTCACCGTCTTGTTCATCTTGTTGCTGACGACGCGGCCCTCGAGGGTACGCGCCGGATTCGAGTTCTCGCTCATCGCGCGGTCCTCACTCTCTCGCCCAGCAGGGTCTTGGTGCGGGCGATCTCACGCCGCACGCGGCGCAGTTGCTGAGGCTGAGTCAGCTGCCCCGAGCCCTTCTGCATGCGCAGGTTGAATTGTTCCTTGCGCAGATCGAGAAGATGCTCGTTCAGCTCAGGGGCCGACTTGCCACGTAGATCATTCAGTTCCATCACAGCACCGCCCGGGTCACAAACTGGGTTTGAACCGAAAGCTTGGCAGCGGCCAGGCGGAAGGCCTCGCGCGCCGTGGCTTCGTCGACGCCCTCGATTTCGTACAACATGCGGCCGGGCTGGACCGGCGCCACCCAGAACTCGACGCTGCCCTTGCCCGAACCCATGCGCACCTCGATCGGCTTGCGGGTGATCGGTTTGTCCGGGAACACGCGGATCCAGAGCTTGCCGCCACGCTTGACGAAGCGCGTGATGCAGCGGCGGGCAGCCTCGATCTGACGCGCGGTCAGATGCCCGTGGGTGATCGCCTTGAGGCCGAACTCGCCAAAGCTGACGAGATTCGAGCAATGGCTGAGACCCTCGTTGCGGCCCTTGTGGACCTTGCGGTATTTGGTTCGCTTGGGTTGAAGCATGATGCATGCGCTCCTTACTTGGCGGCTGCCGGACGCTCGCGGCGCCCTTCGCGTTCGCCTTCCTTCGCCTCCTGCTGCTGCGAGGCGGCGAGGTCGAAGATCTCACCCTTGTAGATCCACACCTTGACGCCGATCACGCCATAGGTGGTCCTGGCCTCGGCAAAACCGTAGTCGATGTCGGCACGCAGGGTGTGCAGCGGGACACGACCTTCGCGATACATCTCCGAGCGCGCGATCTCGGCGCCATTCAGCCGGCC
>JAKAZT010000012.1:15423-31369 GCA_021815695.1 Pseudomonadota bacterium | reverse complement strand
CGCGCACGGCGTTCGTCCGGATCGGCCAGCACGCGGGCTGCGCGCAGGGCCTCGACATAGCCATCGGCATCGGCGATCCACACCGGCTTGTCGTGGTGAAAGCGATGGCCGCGCGACTGCCGACCGCTGCGGATGCCCATCAGCTCGGCATCGATCACGGTTTCGCCGAACAGGATCACCAGCCAGTGCAGTGGGCGCACGAAGCTGTAATCGTGATCGCCCCAGCGCATCGGCCTGGCGATCGGCAGTGCCTTCAGCGCCTCGACGAGGATCTCCGGCAGCAGTGCCGCCAGCGGCTGGCCGACGCGCCGACTCACGTGTACGTAGCGCTCGCCCTTGTCGGTGGTCTCGCGCGTCAGCGCCGCGACGTCCACGCCCTGCCTGGCGGCAAAGCCGCGCAGCGCCGGTGTGGGATTGCCCTCGGCATCCAGCGCCGCGGCCAGCGCCGGGCCGAGCGCGCGCGTCTCGCCATCGGCCTGCTGCGCGGCCACGGACGGCAGATACACCGCCAGCCTGCGCGGCGTGCAGTAGCAACGCGCCGGATCGCCCGGCGCATAGCCGCGTTCCGACAAGCCCGCATGCACGGCTTCGGCCAGCGCGCGTGCCAGCGTGTCCACCGCGCCGATCGGCAACTCCTCGGTGCCCAGCTCGATCAGCAAGGGCTTGGCGCCGATCTCAGCCATGGACTGCCTCCGTGCGCTTGCACCCCGGAAATCCCAGCTTCTCGCGCTGCGCGACGTAGGCCTCGGCCACACCGCGTGACAGCGCGCGCACGCGCAGGATGGTGCGCTGGCGTTCGCTGACACCGATCGCACGGCGCGCATCGAGCAGGTTGAAGGCGTGACTGGCCTTGCACACCTGCTCGTAGGCCGGCAGCGGCAGGCCCAGCGCGATGAGCTTTTGCGCCTCGGCCTCGCAGGCGTCGAAGCGGTGGAACAATTCGGCCACGTCCGCGTGCTCGAAGTTGTAGGCGCTCTGCTCGACCTCGTTCTGGTGGAACACGTCGCCGTAGGTCACGGTGCCGTGCGGCGCCACGGTCCACACCAGGTCGTAGACGTTGTCGACGTTCTGCAGGTACATCGCCAGGCGCTCCAGCCCGTAGGTGATCTCGCCGGTCACCGGCCGGCATTCGAGACCGCCGGCCTGCTGGAAGTAGGTGAACTGGGTGACCTCCATGCCGTTGAGCCAGACCTCCCAGCCCAGGCCCCAGGCGCCGAGCGTCGGCGATTCCCAGTTGTCCTCGACGAAGCGCAGGTCGTGCACCAGCGGATCGATGCCGAGCGCCTTCAGCGAGCCGAGGTAGCGCTCGAGAATGTCGTCGGGATTGGGCTTGATCACCACCTGATACTGGTAGTAGTGCTGCAGGCGGTTGGGGTTGTCGCCGTAGCGGCCATCGGCCGGCCGCCGCGACGGCTGCACGAAGGCCGCGGCCCACGGCTCGGGGCCGAGCGCGCGCAGGAAGGTGGCCGGATGAAACGTGCCGGCGCCGACCTCGATATCGAACGGCTGCACCAGCACGCAGCCCTGCTCCGCCCAGTAGCGGTTGAGGGTCAGGATCACCTCCTGGAAGCTGGGTCCGGCCATGCGGCGTTTCCTGGCGCCGGCAGGGCGCGCGAATCAGGCGCGCTAGTATAGCGGCGTGCATTTCCGCGCCGGGCGCGACCGCGTCGGCGCATGCCGGAGGCAGCATGGCGGTTGAAGGCAATCCCGTCGCGATCGCCCCGCTGGGCCGCCGCGGCCGGCTCGAACTGGAGGAAGTGCTGGCGGCACTGCTGGTGGACGGGCTGCTCGGTGTCGAGGACGCGCGCCGCGTGCGCACCGCCTCGCGCGCCGGCAAGAAGGCGCTGGAGCTGCATCCGCTGGTGCTGATCGCCAACGCGCGCGTCGCCGACCTGCGTACGCCGGAGCGTCCGCTCAGCCTCGAGGTGCTGACCCACTGGCTGGCCGACAAGGCGCGCCTGCCCTACCTCAAGATCGACCCGATGAAGATCGACGTCGCCGCGGTCACCCAGGTGGTCAGCCACGCCTGGGCGCAGCGCCATCGCGTGCTGCCGGTCAGGGCGACCGCTGGCGAGGTGACCTTCGCCACCGCCGAACCGTTCGAGACGCGCTGGTCGACGGACCTGGCGCAGATGCTGCGTCGTGACGTGCAACGGGTGGTCGCCAACCCGATCGAGATCAACCGCTATCTCGGCGAGTTTTACGGCGTGCAGCGCTCGATCCAGCTGGCGCGCGACGCCAAGGGCGAAGGCGACAGCAGCGGGCTGCTCAACTTCGAGCAGCTGCTCGAGCTGGGCAAGGCCGGCGAGGTCGGCGCCGACGACCGCCACGTGGTGCACATCGTCGACTGGCTGCTGCAGTACGCCTTCGAGCAGCGCGCGTCGGACATCCATCTGGAGCCGCGCCGCGAGATGGGCCAGATGCGTTTTCGCATCGACGGCGTGATGCACAAGGTGTTCGAGCTGCCGATGCCGGTGATGAGCGCGGTGACCGCGCGCATCAAGATCCTCGGCCGCATGGACGTGGCCGAGAAGCGCCGCCCGCAGGACGGCCGCATCAAGACGCGCTCGGCCGGCGGCCGCGAGGTCGAGCTGCGCCTGTCGACGATGCCCACCGCCTTCGGCGAGAAGGTGGTGATGCGCATCTTCGATCCCGACATCGTGGTCAAGGCGTTCGCGCAGCTCGGCTTCGCGCCCGACGAAGAGGCGCTGTGGCGGCAGTTGGTCGAACGCCCGCACGGCATCGTGCTGGTCACCGGCCCCACCGGCTCGGGCAAGACGACCACGCTGTACTCGACGCTCAAGCATCTGGCGCGGCCCGAGCTCAACGTGTGCACGGTCGAAGACCCGATCGAGATGGTCAGCCCCGAGTTCAACCAGATGCAGGTGCAGCCGGCGATCGATCTCGACTTCGCCGCCGGCGTGCGCACCCTGCTGCGCCAGGACCCCGACATCATCATGGTCGGCGAGATCCGCGACCTCGAGACCGCCGAAATGGCGGTGCAGGCCTCACTGACCGGGCATCTGGTGCTGTCCACCCTGCACACCAACGACGCGCCCAGCGCGGTGACGCGCCTGCTCGACCTGGGCGTGCCGCACTACCTGATCCAGTCGACGCTGACCGGCGTCGTCGCGCAGCGTCTGGTACGCACACTGTGCCCGCACTGCAAGCGCGAGATCGCCCTCGACCACGACGGCTGGGGCGCGCTGACCCACGGGCTGGCGCTGGCGCCGCCGGCACGGGCCTTCGGCGCGGTCGGCTGCATCGAATGCCGCAACACCGGCTTCCTCGGCCGCACCGGCATCTACGAGATGCTGCGCCTGAGCGCGCCACTGCGCGGCATGATCGGGCCCGCCTTCGACAGCGGCGCCTTCACCGCCGCCGCGCTGGCCGAAGGCATGCGCCCGCTGCGCCACTCGGCGGCGGCGCAGGTGACGCGCGGGGTGACCACGGTCGCCGAGGTTCTCGGCGTGCTGCCGGCGGGCGAATGAGCTTGCGGCCATCAGCGCGCGTTCACGCACCGGTCGCGGCAAGCCGTACCATGCCGGCCTCATGAAACCCGTCCTGATCGTGCAGACCGGCGCCGCGCCGGTCGAACTGCGTGCCCGCATGGGCGATTTCCCGCACTGGTTCCGCGTCGCCATGGCACTGCGGCCCGCCCAAGTGCGCACCGTGCGCGTGGATCACGAGCAGGCACTGCCGCCGCCGCGCATGCTCGCCGCGGCGGTGATCACCGGCTCGGGCGCGATGGTCAGCGAGCGCCTGCCGTGGAGCGAGCGCACCGCCGGCTGGATCCGCGACGCGATGGACGTCGGCCTGCCGCTGTTCGGCGTCTGCTACGGCCATCAGCTGATCGCGCACGCGCTGGGCGGACGCGTCGACTACCATCCGCGGGGTCGCGAGATCGGCACCCAGGCGATCACCCTGCTGTCCGGCGCAGCGTGCGATCCGCTGCTGCAGCGCCTGCCCGACGGTTTCGCCGCGCACACCACCCACGAGCAGAGCGTGCTCGAACCGCCGCGCGATGCGCTGGTACTGGCGCGCTCGACGCACGATGCGCACCAGATCCTGCGCTACGGCGAAACCGCGCTCAGCACGCAATTCCATCCCGAGTTCAGCGTCGCCGCGATGCAGGCGTATATCCGTCGCCGTGCCGGTGTCCTGCGCGGCGAGGGCCGCGATGTCGATGCCCTGCTCGCCGCAACGAGACCGACGCCCGAGGCGCGCCGGTTGCTGCGCAGCTTCGTGCGTGCCGCGCTGTCGGACGACACGCCACTGGCCGCGCTGCCTGCCGCGATCCGTCGGGTGCGCGCCGCCTGACGCACGGCCGGTCAACGGCTGCTGCTAGCATCTTGGCGTCCCGTTCGAATCAAGGAATCCATCGCATGCGCAAAGTTCCCGCCGCTGCCGCGTTGGCGTGGCTGCGCTTTGGCCTCGACATGCTGCGCCGTTACCCGGGCGCGTTTCTCGGCATGGGCGTGGTGGTGGTGGTCCTCGGGCAGATCCCGCTGGCCGGCACCCTGATCGCCTTGCTGCTCGGGCCGGCGCTGACGGCGGGCGTCGCCCATGCCGCCCGCGAGGCCGATGCGGGCCGGACGCCAGGCGTCGGCCAGCTGTTCGAGGCGTTCACCGGCGACAAGCCGCTGGGCAGCCTGGTCGCGTTGTGCCTGCCCACGGTCGGACTGATCGTGGCACTGATGCTGCTGCTGGTGTTCGTGCTGCTGGGAGCGACCGGCGGTGACCCGCAGCAGTTGCAGGCCATGACCGCCAATCCGCAGGCGCTGCTGGTCGTGCTGCGCGGACATCTCGGCGTGCTGCTGCTGGTGGTGCTGATCGCCGCCGTCTTGCAGACCATGCTGGTTTTCTTCGCCGTGCCGCGGGTGATGTTCGATCGCCGCGGCGCCTTTGGCGCGATGGCCGACAGCGCGCGCGCGAGTGCTCGCAACGCGGGCGCGCTGCTCAGTCTGGTGCTCGTGCTGTTCGCCTTGGGTATCGTCGCCGCTGCCGTGATCGCGGTACTGGTCTATCTGCCCCTGGCGCTGTTGCATGTCGCCGGCACATGGGCGCAAACCATCCTGCTCATGGTGCTCGGCACCCTTGCCAATGCCTTTGGCGGACTGGTCACCTACGCCGCCTGGCGCGACGTGTTCGGCGAGACGCCCCGCGACCCGGTGGCCACCGGTGCAGCGGGCACGACCGTCGTGCCGATGTGACCCTCAGCCGCGCAGACGCCGTGCCACGGCATCGCGCGACGCCAACGCGAACAGGATGCCGAAGCAGAAGCCGGCGATGTGCGCCCACCACACCACGGCACCGAAGCCGGGCCCGACATAGGTGAACAGCACCTGCAGCAGGAACCACAAGCCGATCAGCAGCGCCGCCGGCACGCGCACGAATTCGAGGTACATCCCCAGCGGCAGGACCAGACCGAGGCGGGCGCGCGGAAACAGCGCCAGGTAAGCGCCGACCACCGCCGACACCGCGCCGCTGCAACCGATGATCGGACCGTGCGCCGACGGCAGGCTGAGCGCACCGCCGATGTTGGCGAATGCGCCGCCCGCCAGGAACAGCAGCAGAAACCGCCACGAGCCCAGCGCGCGCTCCGCCGGCAGGCCGAAGATCATCAGAAACAGCAGATTGCCGGCCAGATGCAGCAGATCGGCATGGATGAACAGCGCGCTGAACAGGCGCAGCACCGCCAATCCCGCGGCCAGACCCCAGGGTGACGGCAGCGGATGCAGCAGATCGGCCGGAATGCTGCCCCAGCGCAGCACCGCTGCCAGGCGCGCGGCCGGCGGCGTCATGGCCAGGGCGAGGTAACTCGCCACGCAGGCGGCGACCAGCAGCGGCGTGACCCAGCGCGGACCGCGGCGGCGACGCGATTCGATGTGGACGAACATGCCGGCTCAGGGCTGCTCGCGAGCGAGATGCGGCCCGTCCGGCTCGAGCGCGCTGAGCGCGAACAAGGTTTCGGGACCGACCACGGCATCGGCGTGGATGCCGAAACGCCGCTGCAGTGCGCGCACCCGCGCCGCCAGTGCGGCATCGAACACGTCGGCGTCGGCCGGTGGCGGCATGCCGTCGGCGTGCGCCAGGGCGTCGGCCAGCCACGCCACCGCATTGCCGCGATCGCCACGCCGCAGCGACAGCGGAGTCGCCGCCGGCACGCGGAAACCGGCATAGAAACGACCGTGCCACAGCGCCGCCAGTGCCGCGGGCGTCAGCACGAAATCGTGCCCGCCGACGTCCAGCGACACGCGATCGTCGCCCACGCCGCGCAGCAACGCATAACGGGCAGCGCCGTCGAGCTGCAACTCGAGGATCAGCGGGCGGTTGAAGCGCTGCAGCTGCTCCAGGCTGCCGCTGCCGCTGACGCAGAAGAAACCGGGAAAGATGCGCGCCTCGCACTGCGCCGCCGCCGCCACCGAGGTGTCCTGCGAGGTCACCTGCCAGCGCGCCAACAGGGCGCTCCAGGCCAGCAGGCGCGTGTCCTGCGCGGTGATCAACGCCTGCCGCAGCGCCACGGCGTCGGCGGCCGGATTGGCCGGCGCGGAAATCGCCGACGCCGCGCCGGGAATCGACGCTGGCCGCAATCGCCACCAGGTCCAGCCCGCCGCCAGCAGCACCAGCAGCAACGCCAGCACCAGGGCTGTGCGCAGCCAGCGCGCGCGCCGTGCCGCGGGCAGTACCGCGCGCGCTGCGCGGCGCACCATGTTTTCGTCGGCGACGGTGTAACCCGCGGCGGCCGTCAGCTTGAGCGCACGCTCGGCGATGCGGTTGATCAGCCGCGGCTGGCCGCCACTGGCCTGGTGCAGCGCGCGCAGCGCCAGCCGCGAAAACAGGTGCGGCGAACCACCGGCGACCGCCAGCCGGTGCTGCACGTAGGCGCGGGTGTCATCCGCATCCAGCGGCTGCAGATGCTGCAGGTCGTCGATGCGCTCGGCGAAGGCGCGCAGCTCCGCGCGCGCCAGCCGCGCCGGCAACGCCGGCGTGGCCAGCAGCAGCACCTGCAGCAGGGGCTGGCCTGCGGCGCGCGCATTGACCAGCAGGCGGATCTGTTCGAGCGTGGCATCCGGCAGCTGCTGCGCCTCGTCGACCAGCAGCAGTGCTGCGCGCCCCTGCGCGCGCTCGGCTGCAAGTGCCTGCTCGATGCGTTCGCCGAGCAGCGCCGCATTGCCGCCGGTTTCGGCGCCCAGCGCCGCACCCAGGGTTTCCAGCAGCGCCAGCGCGTCGATCCGCGGTTGGCGCAGGCGGATCACGCGCACCGTGGCGGGCAGCCGCGTCAGCAACAGCTCGGCCAGCAGGCTCTTGCCGCTGCCCAGGGTCCCGATCACCACGCGCAGACCCGCGGCACCCTGCGGCAGTGCCGTCAGCCAGGCATCGAGCAGGCGCGTCGCCTGCGCACCCGGGCACGCGAAGCGCGGGTCGGGTGCGAGCGCGAACGGCGGCTCGCGGCACTCGAGGGATGCGGAACGCATGCGATCACTCTAGCCGATCAGCCCGGTATCCTGCGCGCGTTGCCGCCCAGCCGAGTCAGCTCGGCCTTGAGCGCGGCGCCGTGCTCGCGCAGCCAGTCGCGCTGGTCCTGATAGTCGGGCGTCAGCTCGCGCACCCAGGCCCAGAAACGCGGCGCATGACTGCGCACCTTCAGATGGCACAGCTCGTGCGCCAGCACATAGCGCAGCGCCGCCGGCGGCGCCAGCGCCAGCGCCAGGTCGAGGGTGATGCGATCGCGCGCGTCGAGGCTGCCCCACAGGCTGGACATCGGCCGCACGCGCAGCGCCATGGGCGCCGCGCCGAGGCGTGCCACGAACGGGCCCAGCCAGCGGGCGACGTCGCGGCGCAGCTCGGAATCGAGATAGCCGCTGAGCAGCGCCTGCGCCCGCAGCCGGCCGCGCGCGCCGGACTCGGCCAGGACCACGCGCAGGCTGTCGCCATGCGGCTCGATGCGCGGATAGGGTCCCTGCGCCCAGCCCAGCCGCACGCTCTCGCCACGCAACGGGATCAGCGTCGGCTGGCCGACCGTCAGCGGCGGCGGCGCCGCGTCGAGATGCAGCTCATCGAGCTTGCGTTCCAGCCAGTCGGCGTGCTGGCGCAGAAAAGCAAAAACCTGCGCCGGATGAGTGCCGTGCGGATAGCTCAGGCGCGCGCCGGTCGCGGTGACGGTCAGGCGCAGCCGGCGTGCACGCGGATGCGCGCGCTTGAGCACGCGGATGGTGCCGCCGCGCGCGGTCGCCAGTTCCAGCCAGTTGTCGTCGTCCGTGCGCATCGCCTCGCTCCGCGCCCCGCGGCGGCGTCAGTCCGCGCCGGGACGGGGCAATCCGAACCACTCCGCCAGCTTGTCCAGCAGCCGCTCCAGCTCCAGGGTCATCAGCGCGAAGCGGGCGTCCACTTCCGCCGCGGCCGACTCGCGCGCACTGCTGTCGAGTTCGTCCTGGACCACGTCCAGAAACCGCAGCTTGCGCAGACACAGATCCTCGCCCAGGACGAAAGCCAGCCGGCCATCGAATTCGAGGCCCAGCTGGGTTGCCTGCTTGCCTGATTTCAGATGCTCCCGAACCTCTTCGCTTTCAAGCGCCTGCCGGCGGCAGCGCACCACCGCGCCCTGGGCGCCGGCCGGGTCGCGCAGCTCGCATTCGTCGCCCAGGCTCAAGCCCGCCGGCAGCTTGCCACGACTCAGCCAGTCCGTCATGAGCAGGCGCGGGGTCTGCTCGGGGGCCAGCGGCAGGGCAGGAAAGCTCTCCAGTGCCTGGCGCAGGGCGGTCAGCGCCTGCTCGGCCGCCTTGCGACTGGAGGTATCCAGCACCACCCAGCCGTTTTTCCTGTCCAGATAGGCACTTAGGCGCGATGGTCGGGCAAAGGCGCGCGGCAGCAGCTCCTCCAGCACGGCCTCCTTGAGGCGCTTGCGCTCGCGTCCGCCGACAGGTTGCCCGCGCTGCTCGGCCGCCGCGCGCACGCGGCGCGCCAGCTCGGCGTGGATCACCGCCGCCGGCAGCAGCTTCTCCTCGCGACCCAGGGTCAGCAGCGTGCAGGCGCCGATGGCGATGCTCAGCGGGCCTTCCTCGGCCCCCAGCGGCGAGACGAAGCCGTGGGTGGCCAGCTCCAGCGGCCCGACCGACCGCAGCCGGTGCGCGTCGAGCGCGGCGTCGAGCCGATCGAGTGCGGCCGCCGTCTCGGCGGAAAAGCGGAACAGGGTCAGATTGCGAAAGAACATGGGCGGGCCCCGGCAGGAAAGACGACGAAGAGGAAGCGCAGGCGACGGATCGGCCGCGCGCTGGCACCGAACACATCACGGGCGAGGGATAGGGCGTGCGGCGCGCGGATCAGGCCAGCCAGGCGTGGGCATCCGCGCGCGGACCGTCGGGGCGCGCACCGAGGCCGGCGAAATCGAACAGCTCGCGGTCGAGCAACTGCGCGGGGGCGACCTGGCCCAGCGCGCGGAAGATCGTTTCCAGCCGCCCGGGATGCCCGCGCTCCCAGTCATCCAGCATGCGCCGCACCACCTTGCGCTGCAGGTTCTCCTGCGCGCCGCAAAGGCTGCAGGGGATGATCGGAAACTGCCGCCACGCCGCGTAGGCGGCGAGGTCGTCTTCGGCGCAGTAGGCCAGCGGGCGGATCACCACATGCCGGCCATCGTCGGAGCGCAGCTTGGGCGCCATCGCCTTGAGGCTGGCGTGGTGGAACAGGTTGAGGAAGAACGTCGCCAGAATGTCGTCGCGATGATGACCCAGCGCGATCTTGGTGTAGCCCTCGCGTTCGGCATGCGCGTACAGCGCGCCGCGTCGCAGTCGCGAGCACAGGCTGCACATCGTCTTGCCGTCGGGGATCACGCGCTTGACCACGCTGTAGGTGTCCTGCTCGAGAATCCGGAACGGCACCCCGCGCGCGCGCAGATAATCGGGCAGTACGTGCTGCGGAAAGCCCGGCTGCTTCTGATCCAGGTTGACCGCCACCAGCTCGAAGCGCACCGGTGCCTTCGCCTGCAACGACAGCAGCAGGTCGAGCAGGGCGTGCGAATCCTTGCCGCCGGACAGCCCGACCAGCACCTTGTCGCCGTCCTCGATCAGGTTGAAGTCGGCGATCGCCTGGCCGACCTGGTGGCGCAGGCGCTTGGCCAGGCGTTGGGCCTCGTGCTGCTGCTTGCGGTCGGTGGCGGCGGGCGGGGCGACGGCGGACATGGCAATTCGATGCAGCGGCAAAGCGCGCATTGTACGGCGTCGGGTTGTCATGCTCCGCGGCGCGACGGGCGCTAGACTGCGGCCTCACCCGGAACGCCCATGCATTTCGACGATCCCGCCCACGTCGCCCGGCTGCTGGCCGAACTGCGCAGCGAGCACCGCGATCTCGATCTGGCGATCGAGCGGCTGGCACTGGCCACGGTCAGCGATCAGCTGCAACTGACGCGCATGAAGAAGCGCAAGCTCAAGCTCAAGGACATGATCGCCTACCTCGAGAGCAAGCTGATTCCGGATCTCGACGCTTGAGCGCGACCCTGGCCGCCCTCGCCCCACCGCTGCTCGCCGATGCGCGGGTACGTCTTGAACCGCTGGCGCCGGCGCACGCCCCGGCGCTGGAAACCGCCGCCGCCGACGGTCGTCTGTGGGAGCTGTTCTATACCGCGGTGCCGGCACCGGGCGAGGCCGCGGCCTATGTCGACACCGCGCTGCGCGGCCAGGCCGAGGGCCGCATGCTGGCGTTTGCGGTGCGCGAGATCGCCAGCGACACGATCATCGGCAGCACCCGCTACTGCAACATCGACGCCGACCTGCCGCGACTGGAGATCGGCTACACCTGGTACGCCGCGCGCTGGCAGCGCACGCACGTCAACACCGCCTGCAAGCGTCTGCTGCTGGCGCATGCCTTCGAGGTGATGGACTGCGTGGCGGTGGAACTGCGCACCGATGTCCTCAACCGCGCCTCGCAGCGCGCCATCGAGCGCCTCGGCGCGCAGCGCGACGGCGTCCTGCGCCAGCACCAGCGCCGCCGCGACGGCAGCCTGCGCGATACCGTGGTGTACAGCGTCACCGCCGCCGAATGGCCGGCGCTGCGCAAGCTGCTGGATCTGCGTCTGGCGCGCGCGGCGCGAAACTGAGCGCGGTGCTCAGAACGGCAGCGCGAGATCCGCTTGCAGCGCCAGCAGCTGCGCACGAAAGACGTCCTGGATGCGCTTGAGCGCCGCCTCGTCGTCGGCATCGAAGCGCAGCACCAGGATCGGCGTGGTGTTGGACGCCCGTACCAGGCCCCAGCCGTCCGGCCAGTCGGCACGCACGCCGTCGATGGTGGTGATGCGGGCGCCGTCGAACTGCGCCTTGGCGCGGAAGCGCTCGATGAAGGCGTAGTGCTCGCCCTCCTGCATCGCGATCTTCAGCTCCGGTGTCGACACGCCCTTGGGCAGGGTGGCGAAGATCTGCTCCGGCGTGCGCCCCTCGTGGTCACCGGCGAGGATTTCCAGCAGCCGCGCGGCGGCGTAGATGCCGTCGTCGAAGCCGTACCAGCGCTCGCGGAAGAAGAAATGCCCGCTCATCTCGCCGGCCAGCGCGGCCTCGGTCTCGCGCATCTTGGCCTTGATCAGCGAGTGGCCGGTACGCCACATCAGCGGGCTGCCACCGTGCTTGAGGATCAGCGACTGCAGATGGCCGGTGCACTTGACGTCGTAGATGATGGTCGCGCCCGGATCGCGGGTCAGCACATCCATCGCGAACAGCATCAGCAGGCGATCGGGGTAGATGATCTCGCCGTCGCGGGTGACCACGCCGAGGCGATCGCCGTCGCCGTCGAAAGCCAGTCCGAGATCCGCGCCCATGCGTTTGACCGACAGGATCAGGTCGGCCAGGTTGTGCGGGTCGGACGGATCCGGATGGTGATTGGGGAAGTTGCCGTCGACATCGCAGTAGAGCGGGATCACTTCGCCGCCGATGCCTTCGAGCACCTGCGGCGCCACCGCGCCGGCGATGCCGTTGCCGCAGTCGACCACGATCTTGAGCTTGCGCTCGGCCTGCAGCTCGGAGGTGATGCGCTCGATGTAGTCGGGCAGCACGTCCAGGCTGCGCATGCTGCCGGCGCGGCCCTCGGTCAGGCGACCTTCGGCGATGCGCGCGTAGAGGTCCTGGATCGCGTCCTCGGACAGCGTCTCGCCGCCGACCACGATCTTGAAGCCGTTGTAGTCGGGCGGGTTGTGGCTGCCGGTCACGGCCACGCCGCTGCCGGTGTTGAGCAGATAGGTGGCGAAGTACACCACCGGCGTCGGCACCGCGCCGATGTCGATGACGTCGATGCCGGCCGCGCGCAGGCCGTCGGCCAGTGCCGCGCTCAGCTCGGGGCCGGAGTGGCGGCCGTCGCGGCCGACCACGATCTCGCGCAGGTTCAGTTCGCCCATCCGGCTGCCGATCGCCTGGCCGATCAGGCGCGCGACCTCGGCGGTCAGCGTGCGGCCAACCACGCCGCGAATGTCGTAGGCGCGAAAGATGCTGCGCTCCACCGCCACCGCCGGTGCCGCGGGCTTGGGCGCGACGGGCGCGGCGAGTGGATCGGCAGCCGCCGCGACGGGTGCGGCGACCGTGGTGCGCAGCACGTCGGCCAAGGTCGGTTCCTCAGGATGATGCATGGAGGCTGCAGCCGCGCGCCGCGCGCGCAGCCACAGCAGCGCGCCGGCACCGGCCAGCGCCAGAAGCAGCAGCGCCAGCGCGACAGCAAGGGAATGGGTCAGCACAATGTAATACTCGGGCGGCAGCGCTGCCACGCGCAGCAGGCTGCCGGGCACCGGCATCCCGACATCGGCGGCGCCGGGGACGCTGTTGCCGCCGCGCGACAGGATCACCAGATCGCCACGGCCATCACCCTGGCGCAGCTCGAGCCGGCCACCGGGTATCTCGACCGAGGCGAAGCGATTGGCCAGCGGCGCGAAGGGCAGCGCCACCCAGGCGTATCCGATGACGCGGCCGTCACTGTCGATCGGATCCACCAGACTCAGCACGCGCTCGGCGCCGATGCCGCGCACCTCGATCGGTGCCGCCATGCCGCTGGCCTGCGCGCGCACCAGCTGCGCCGCCTTGGCGTAGCCGAAGCGGCGAAAGTCGGCGCCGAGCACGTCCTTCAGCGCCGGCTCGAACACCTCCACGGTGAGGGCGTCGGGCAGCAGCGCCTTCAGCCGCAGCGCGGCCGTGCCGCGCGCCGCGGCATCGCCGGCGGCCAGGTCGGAGGCCAGCGTCGGGTCGCGCAGCGCCTGCGTCAGCTGCGCACGGGCCGCCTGCACCACCGACTCCACCGATTCGGCGGCCCGTGATCGCACCTGCAGCAGGCCGTCGCGCACGCTGGCTTCGCGCTGGATGAGACAGGCCTGCCAAGCGGCGAACGCGGCGAATGCCAGCAGCAGGGTGGCGCCGGCCAGCGGCAGCAGCCGCGCCAGATCCAGACGCCCGGCCAGCCCCCGCAGGTGTTGCGTCCAGGCGGCTGTTGCGCTGCTGCGTGCCTTCGCTGCCATGCGGCGTCTCCCCCGATTCAGCCGATGCCCGTGGAACCGAAGCCACCCGCGCCGCGGGCACTGGGGTCGAAGGTCTCCACCCGCTGCAAGCGCGCCCGCGCCACCGGCATGAACAGGATCTGCGCGATGCGATCACCGACCGCGATGGTAAACGGCGCCCGCGCCCGGTTCCAGCACGACACCATCAGCGGCCCCTGGTAGTCGGCGTCGATCACGCCGACCAGGTTGCCCAGCACCAGCCCGTGCCTGTGCCCCAGTCCCGAACGCGGCAGGACCAGCGCGCACCAGTCGGGATCGCCGATATGGATCGCCAGCCCGGTCGGTACCAGCACGCTGTCGCCGGGTGCCAGGATCAGCGCCGACTCCGGCGCAGCACGCAGATCCATCGCCGCGCTGCCGGCGGTGGCGTACTCCGGCAGCGGGATTTCGGCACCGAGACGCGGATCGAGCACGCGGAAGCGGATGTCGATCATGCCGGCGCCCCGCGCAGCGCCGCGAGGCGCCCGACGATCGCCGCGATCAGCTGCTGCGCCAGTTGCGGCTTGGGCGCGCGCGGCAGGCTGGCGTGGCCGCCGGGCCAGTACAGCTCGAGCGCGTTGTCCTCGGTCTCGATGCCGAGGCCGTCGCCGACACGGTTGGCGGCGATCAGGTCGATGCCCTTGCGCGCGAGCTTGGCGCGGGCGCGGGCTTCGAGATCCTCGGTTTCGGCGGCGAAACCGACCAGGAAAGGCCGCCGCGGCAGCGCCGTCAGCGCGGCCAGGATGTCGGGATTTTCCACCAGCGTCAGCGTCAGCGCGGCGCCGGATTTCCTGATCTTGCCGGCACTGGTCGCCGCGGGCCGGTAGTCGGCCACCGCCGCCGCCGCGATCACGATGTCGGCTTCGGCGGCCGCGGCCGTCATCGTCGCCAGCATCGCCTGCGCGCTGCGCACATCGATCCGCGTCACGCCGGCAGGCGTCGCCAGACTGACCGGCCCGGCGATCAGCGTCACCTGCGCGCCGGCCGCCTGCGCCGCCGCCGCGATCGCGAAACCCATGCGCCCGGAACTGCGATTGCCGATGAAGCGCACCGGATCGAGGTCCTCGTGGGTCGGGCCGGCGCTGACCACCACGCGCCGCCCGGCCAGTGCGCCGTCCAGCGGAATCCGCGACAGCGCGGCGACGATGTCCGCGGGCTCGACCATGCGCCCGGGCCCGGTCTCGCCGCAGGCCTGATCGCCGACCGCGGGCCCCAGCAGCTCGACGCCGCGCGCGCGCAGCGTGGCGACGTTGGCCTGCGTGGCCGGGTGCACCCACATCGCGTGATTCATCGCCGGCACCAGCAGCGGCGGGCGTTCGCTGGCGAGACACAGCGTGGTCAGCAGATCGTCGGCGCGACCCTGCGCCAGCCGCGCGATCAGGTCGGCGGTGGCCGGCGCGATGACGATGCGATCCGCCCAGCGCGCCAGCTCGATATGGCCCATCGCCGCCTCGGCCGCGGCGTCCCACAGACTCGTGCGTACCGGCTGCCCGGACAGTGCCTGGAAGGTGACGGCGGTGACGAAACGTTCGGCGTTGGCGGTCAGCACCACGCGCACCTCGGCACCGGCGTCGCGCAGACGCCGCGTCAACTCGCAGGCCTTGTAGGCGGCGATGCCACCGCCGACGCCCAGCAGGATGCGGGAGGGAACCGAAGCCGATACGCGCATGTAAGGCGGAGCCGACAGCCGCGAGACGAACTAGCTTACCGGAATCGACCGCACGCTCCGCTGGGTGCGCGCATGCGGGTGCGCCACCCTGCGGCATGAGCATTCGCGACTGGCCCGCCGCCGAACGCCCGCGCGAACGCCTGCTGGCGCAAGGCCCGGCGGCACTCAGCCATGCCGAACTGATCGCCGTGCTGCTGGGCAGCGGCGTGCGTGGCGCCAGTGCCATCGATCTCGGTCGCCGCCTGCTGATCGAGGCCGGCGGCCTGCCCGCCCTGCTGGCCGAACCCGCACCGGCCTTGCGCGGCCTCGGCCCGGCCAAGCGCGCCCGGCTGATCGCCGCGCTGGAGCTGGCGCGGCGCAGCCTGGGCGAGCAATTGCGCGAGCGCCCGGTACTCAGCAGCCCGCAAGACAGCGCCGCCTTTCTCCGTGCCCAGCTGCGCGATCGCCCCTACGAGGTGTTCGCGGTGCTGTTCCTGGATACGCGTCACCGCGTGCTGGCGTTCGAGGAGCTGTTCCGCGGCACCCTCGACGGCGCCTCGGTGCACGTGCGTGAAGTGGTCCGGGCCTGTCTGCGCCACAATGCCGCGGCGGTGATCCTGGCGCACAACCACCCCTCCGGCGTGGCCGAACCCAGCGCCGCCGATCGCTCGATCACCCAGGAACTCAAGCAGGGCCTCGGTCTGATCGGCGTGCGCGTACTGGATCATCTGGTCATCGGCGGCGGCGCGCCGGTGTCGCTGGCCGCCCTGGGCTGCTGCTGAGCCGCACGGCAGCGGCCA
>JAKAZT010000012.1:10058-15323 GCA_021815695.1 Pseudomonadota bacterium | reverse complement strand
CGCGGCGCGCAGGCGCAAAGCGAACGGCGCGGGTGTCACCGCCGCGCCGTTCGGTCCCACTGCGACGTTGGAGAGGGTCAAGCCCTCGTTCCGCCGGGGAGAGAGCCGCCGGAACCCGGCCATCATCGCCAGCCGCGATGACACCGCAATGACGCAACACCCGACCTGCGCGGCTCCGGCGCCGTCGGCAGCGTGCTGCCGGGCTCCCGGTAGCGGGTCAGCGGTCCTGCGCCTGCCGAACGGGCAACCCCCTTGGCGCTGCGGCGCGCGAGTTATGCACAGTTGCGATCCCCGTGGCTTGCACGCGAGTGTCAAGGTCAAGTCATAGATAGTCTGCGTAGTCCATTGTCCGGATTGCGCTTGTGTGGCTGAGAACGCGGTCTATTGCGGATCAATCTGCGCACATCGCGGCAGGCCCGGCAACAGCCCACAGACTTATCCACAGGGCCGCAGCGGTCTGCCGGACCGCGCCGCCAGACCGCGTGGCAAGCGCTTGCTGCTACCATCGCGGGCTTCCCGCCGACCTCGACCCGCGACGTGAAACAGCCGCTGCGCGCCCTGCTGCTCGACGCCTTTGCTGCCCTGCAACAGGCCGGATCCCTGCCGCCGCTGCCGGCACCGGCATTCACCCTCGAGCGCACCAGAAATCGCGCCCACGGCGATTTCGCCAGCAATCTGGCCATGACCCTGGCCAAGTCCGCCGGCCGCAAGCCGCGCGAACTGGCCGAGGCGCTGGTCGCGGCGCTGCCGGCGCATCGGCTGTTGGCGCGCGCCGAAGTGGCCGGACCCGGCTTCATCAACCTGTTTCTCAGCCCGGCGGCGTTCCATGGCGAAGCCCTGCGCGCGCTGAACGATGCTTCCGGCTATGGCCGCAACGCCAGCGGCGGCGGTCGCCGCGTCGGCGTCGAGTTCGTCTCCGCCAATCCGACCGGACCGCTGCACGTCGGTCACGGCCGCGCCGCGGCGATCGGCGACTGCCTCAGCCGCCTGCTCGAAGCCAGCGGCTGGGCGGTGACGCGCGAGTTCTACTACAACGACGCCGGCGCGCAGATCGCCAATCTGGCGTTGTCGGTGCAGGCACGCGCACTCGGCATCGCGCCCGATGACGCGCGCTGGCCGGCCGACGGCTATCGCGGCGACTACATTCGCGAACTGGCGCGCCGCTATCTGGCCGGCGAAACGGTCACCGCCGACGGCCACGCGGTCACCGCTCGCGGTGATGCCGATGACCTCGATGCCATCCGCCGCTTTGCCGTCGCCGCCCTGCGCCATGAGCAGGACCTCGACCTCAAGGCTTTCGGCGTGCATTTCGACGTGTACTACCTCGAGTCATCTCTCTACGGCGACGGCAAGGTCGAGGAAACCGTGCGCGCGCTGATCGCCCGCGGTCATACCTACGAAGACGGCGGCGCGCTGTGGCTGAAGTCCAGCGACTTCGGCGATGACAAGGACCGCGTGATGCGCAAGTCCGACGGCAGCTACACCTATTTCGTGCCGGACATCGCCTACCACCTGAGCAAGTGGCAGCGCGGCTACGCCCGCGCGATCACCGAACTGGGCGCCGACCACCACGGATCGCTGATGCGCGTGAAGGCCGGCCTGCAGGCGCTGGAAGCCGGCATCCCGCCGGGCTATCCCGAGTACGTGCTGCACCAGATGGTCACCGTGATGCGCGGCGGCGAGGAGGTCAAGCTCAGCAAGCGCGCGGGCGGTTATCTGACGCTGCGCGAGCTGATCGACGAGGCCGGCCGCGACGCCACGCGCTGGTTCCTCGCTGCGCGCAAGGCCGATTCGCAGCTCACCTTCGACATCGATCTGGCGCGCGCACAGAGCAACGACAACCCGGTCTACTACGTCCAGTACGCCCATGCGCGCGTCGCCAGCGTGCTGCGCCAGGCGGTCGAGCGCGGCATGACCCACGATGCCATGCGCGGCGCGGCGGCGCTGGCGCGGCTCGACAGCGCGCACGAGCAGGCCATGCTGGTCGAGCTGTCGCGCTATCCTGAGGTGGTGGAAGCCGCGGCGGCGCAGCTCGAACCGCACCTGATCACGCAGTATCTGACCGAGTTCGCCCACGCGTTCCACACCTGGTACAACGCGCAACAATTTCTGGTCGAGGACGCCGACCTGCGCGATGCGCGCCTGCTGCTGGCGCGCGCCGCGCAGCGGGTGCTGGCCAACGGTCTCGACCTGCTGGGCGTATCCGCCCCGGAGAGCATGTGATGGCAGCAAAACGCGGCAAGCAGGCCGTGCGCGGCGGCGGCGTTCCCGCCTGGGCGCTGTTCGGCATCGGTGTGGTGGTCGGCGCGGCGGCGATGGGCTACGCGGTCAAGCGCGACTGGGTGCCGAGCCTGCGCACGCACGAGTTGCCGATGCCCAACCCGGAAGCCAGGCCGGTCGGTCCCGGCGATTCCGGCATCGCCGACGGCGGCAGCGTCAAGGCCAAGCCCAACTTCGATTTCTACCAGGTGCTGCCGGAAAAAGAGGTCGTGATTCCCGACGCCGAACTGTCCGCCAAGGCCAAGGCCGAGGCGCTCGCGAAAGCGCAGCAGGCACCCGGCAGCGTGGCGCCCGCGAGCAGCGCGGCCGGGCGCTACCTGCTGCAGGTGGGGTCGTTCCCCAGTGCCGACCAGGCCGACGCGACCAAGGCCAGGCTGGCGCTGCAGGGTTTCGTCGCCAACGTGCAGCCGGTCGTGATCAAGGGCGAAACCTGGTACCGCGTGCGGCTGGGCCCGTACCGTGACGCGGGCAACCTGGAAAAGGTCAAGCAGCAGCTGGCCGGAGCCGGCATCCCCGCCATCGCGCTGAAAGAAAAAGACTGATCCGTTGCGCCGATCGAGCGCCACCGTCCGGTGACGCCAGCGCATCCTGCCCGCCGCCCGACGCGGCGATTCGTGCGGCTCGACGCTTCAGCCGCGGCCCGCGTAGCCCAGCACGCGCGCCGGCAAAAACAGCAGTGCCCGCAGCAGCGCGAACAGCGCCTCGAAACCGATGCCCAGCAGCCGCAACGGCAGCGACAGCAGCCACACCAGCGGCGTCAGCACCAGCGCGAGCAGCGCAATCGGCCAGCACAGCACGAACAGGATGCACCAGCCGATGAACAGGATCAGGGCTTTCATGGTGGGGTTCTCGCGAGCTTGAACGGTCGATCGGGCAACAGCCGGTGATCTGACGCCGGCATCGTGCCGGGCACCGGCGCAATCTACTTCCAGGCGTGCACGATTGCACGGTAATGACGCGGCCGGCGTGCACGCGGGCCGGAAAGGAACAGATGCAGCCTGCGCAGCGCATGATGGATCCGCGACCGGCGCGGCGGGCCCTGCTTGATCTCGACCCGGCTGAATCCCGCAGCGAGGCACATCGCCTCCAGCGCCTTGAGATTGGGCCCCCACCAGTTCGATACGTCGCCATCCAGTTCGCCGTGCGGGTAGAACTCGCACAAGGCTCGATGTTCATAGGCCGGCACCGCAACCGCATGCGTTTCGATGATGGCGACACCCTTGGTGAATTCGGCCAGGCGTCGCAACGACGCCATCGGGTTCTCCATGTGATAGAGCACGCCAAGGAAAAGCACCACGTCGAATGTTCCGATCTGCGCCGGATCAACCGTCATGAAATCACCGTAAACGGATTCGACCCGGCTGCCCAATGCGGCGCATGCGATGTCGAACCCTCGCTTGCCGGGCTTCTTGTCGGGTTGCCAGCACGGCGTCTGCTCGATCGGCGGCGCCATCATCGGGGCACGCGCGTACCGGGCATGGTAGGCATCAGCCAGTGACCGGTCGATCGACCAGACGTAATGGTCGAGGGCAACCACGCGCCGGGCACCGAACCGTTCGGCGGCAAAACTGTAGAACCCGTCCCAGGCGCCAATGTCGAGCACGGTCTTGCCGGCCAGCGGCGGCAACGACAAAGCGTCCAGCTCGCGGTCGAGCCATGCGGCGGTCTTCTTGCCGGGGGTGACGACGCCCTGCCCCAGGTCGATGCTGTGCCACCAGAAGTCGATGGCGCCGCATGCTTGCTGGAGCTGTTCCCTGTCGAGCTGACGGACGGCCGGGGATGCGCTGGGGTCGGGCATGGTCTTCAGCGGTTCGCACGTCCGCGTGCGCAGCGGCGGATTGTCGTCGAGTGTCGCACTGCGCACAAATCACGCCTGCTTTGCGCCCGTTCGGCGCGGCACGACTGCGCAACAGGAAACGTCACGGACGCATGGATCTGCGTCAGGTCCTGCGTGCGCGCTTGAGCCGGATCAGCGCCGAGATGTCGTCGTCGGCATGACCGCGTGCCATCAGTTCGGCGTAGTCGGCCAGCGATTTTTCGATCACGCTGCGGTCGATGCCGGCGCGCTCGGCGATGCCGCGCACGATGGTCAGGTCCTTGTGCAGCAGGCCGAGCTTGAAGCCGACGTCATACTCGCCGCGCAGCATGGTCGCGCCACGCTTGTCGAGAAACCAGTTGCCGGCCGCGCCGGCGGCCAGCGTCGGCAGCAATTGCTCGGGCGCCAGTCCCAGCGCCTCGCCCAGCGCCAGCCCCTCGCACACCGCCTGGGCGATGCCGGCGACCAGCACCTGGTTGACCGCCTTGGTCGCCTGCCCGCTGCCGACCGCGCCCATGCGAGTGATGCGCGCGGCGTAGGCTTCGAGCACCGGACGGGCGCGCTCCAGCGCGGCGGCCTCGCCGCCGACCATCACCGACAGCTTGCCGTTGCGCGCGCCTTCAACGCCGCCCGAGACGGGCGCGTCGAGGAATGATGCGCCGGCGGCGGCCAGCAACGCGGCCGCCTGGCGCGCCGTTTCCGGAGCCACGGTCGAGTGGTCGATGACGATCGCGCCGGACTGCAGACCGGGCAGCAACGCATGCACCGTGGTCAGCACATCGGCATCGGCGGTGACGCACAGCGCGATCACGTCGCACTGCGCGGCCAGTGCCGCGGGCGTGGGCGGCGCACTTGCGCCCAGCTCGGCGGCCAGTGCCTCGGCCTTGGCGCGGGTGCGATTGCCGACCGCGACCAGCAGTCCGCGCGCATGCAGGTGACGGGCCATGGGTTGCCCCATCGCGCCCAGGCCGATGAATCCGGTTTTCAGTGTGCTCATGTGTAGTCGATCCTTTGAAGGTGCCGGCGATCCGGCGAACCATCCCTGGTGCGTGGTACCGGCCCGGCCGTCCTGGCCGGGCGTTCGCCGGCGCGAGATGCGATTCAACGCATCTCGCGTCACATCCCGGCTCACCCCATCGCGCCCAGGCCGATGAATCCGGTTTTCAGTG
>JAKAZT010000012.1:0-9958 GCA_021815695.1 Pseudomonadota bacterium | reverse complement strand
CTGGTGCGTGGTACCGGCCCGGCCGTCCTGGCCGGGCGTTCGCCGGCGCGAGATGCGATTCAACGCATCTCGCGTCACATCCCGGCTCACCCCATCGCGCCCAGGCCGATGAATCCGGTTTTCAGTGTGCTCATGTGTAGTCGATCCTTTGAAGGTGCCGGCGATCCGGCGAACCATCCCTGGTGCGTGGTACCGGCCCGGCCGTCCTGGCCGGGCGTTCGCCGGCGCGAGATGCGATTCAACGCATCTCGCGTCACATCCCGGCTCACCCCATCGCGCCCAGGCCGATGAATCCGGTTTTCAGTGCGCGCATAACTTTGCGGCTCCATTTATGCTTTCACGGATAGACGAACGGCTCGCGCCGCTGCGGATTGGCGAGAGATGGGGACCGGCGTTGCGCGCACAAGGCGCGCCGGAGCACGATCAGATCAGCAGGCGCAGCAAGCGCAGTCCGTGCCTCAGCGCGCGGGCACCGCCGCGGCCGAATCCGCGCAGCGGAGCGGCGACCAGACGTGCGGCGATGAAGCCGGCGACCAGGGCACCGGCGGCGGCCAGTAGCGGATGCGCGGCCAGCCGCGCGCGCAATGGCGCGGTGGCGGGTGCGATGGCATCACGCGCCTGCGCCGCGTCCGCGCGCGCCGTCCGCACCGCCGCGCGATCGCTGACCAGACTCATGGCGCGGCGCGTTTGCCGGCCAGACTCTGCAGCGCCGCGCGCGCTTCGGCGCGCGTACCCGTCAGGCTGAGCCAGCGCAGGCCGAGCCGCAGCAGCGCCCGCGCGCCGAGCAACGCCAGCAGCAGCGCCAGTGCCGTCAGCGCCAGCCCCGCACCCAGCGACCCGGTCGCGTGCAGCAGCAGCCAGACCAGCAGAACCACCAGCGTCAACAGCAGAAACAGCAGCAGCAGCACGGTCGCCAGCAGCGCCCACGCCACCAGCCGCACGCCACGCCAAGCCAGCCGCAACTCGGCGCGCGCCAGTCGCCCCAAAGCCCCCAGCAGGGTGCCGGCCGCGGTGGCCGCGGCGGCCAGGTCGTCCAGCACGCCGGCGCCGGGTGACGGCGCAGATGCGTCTGCGGAGCCCGGCGACGCAGCGTCCGTGCGATCGCTCTCCGTCGCCATGCGTCAGCGCCGGCCGAGCCGGCCCAGCAGCCAGCCGGCAGCGACTGCGATCAGCACCGCCTGGGTCGGCTTTTCGCGCACGTAGTCGCGCGCCTGGTCGATCCAGTCGCCGGCATGTTCCAGCGCCTGATCGAGCGCCTCGCGGCCCTTCTCCTTCGCGCGGGCAGCGCCATCGGCAGTCTTTGCCGCTGCAGCGGCGGTGGCGTCGGTCGCGCGATGCAGACCCTGCTCGATGCGCTCGGCGGCGGCATCCAGCGCTTCGCGTGCCTGTCTGACGGCGGCGGATTCGGCGCGCTTGGCGCGTTCGGCCGCATCGCGGAAGCCCTCGTCGCGTGCATCCGGCGCGGGATTCGGCTCGGGAACGGTCTTGCTCATGATCGGTACTCCTTGACCGCGTGGCCGACTCGGCCACGCGCACCTAGTGTGGACCTGCGCGCGCGCATCTGCAGCGGCGATGAGTGCGGCTCAGGCGCGCACGGCCGGATTCATGCTGTAGGTGCCGGTCAGCACCGCCTCGGCCAGCACGTGGCCGCGCAGCGCCGGCTCGACCTCGGCCCAGGTGAAGCGCCCGGACAGGCCCAGGCTGGGCACGTCCAGCGCGATCAGGCGAAAGTGATAGTGATGCAGCAGGCTGTCGTTCCAGGGCGGGCAGGGGCCGTCGTAGCCGTAGTAGTCGCCGCTCATGGCGGGATCGCCGGCGAACCAGCCGGTGTAGTCGTTGAGGCCCTGGCGACTGCCTGCGGGGCCGGGCGGGTTGCGCTTGCCGCGCGCGGTGATGCCGTCGCTGACGCTGCCGGCGGCGATCTCGCGCTGATCCGCGGGGATATCGATCAGCAGCCAGTGCACGAAGGCCACCCGCGGCAGATCGGCGGGCACCATCCGGTCCGGCTGATTGACATCGTCGCCGCGACCGGGAACGTCGTTATCGATGCAGGCCAGCACGAAACTGCGCGCGCCCGGCGGCACGCCGTCCCACACCAGATGGGGATTGCGATTGGGCGCGAGCGCGAACGGGCCGTCCGCGCCGGGCTGGCCGAAGGCGAATTCGGCCGGGATGGCCTGACCGGGTACGAAGCTGCGGCTGCGGAGCTGCATGGCGTGATCCTCGGGCGGTGTCGATCCATGCAGCGTGGGGCTGCGGCGACGCGAATCAAGCGTTGCCCGCGTTCGCCCGCTATCGCAACTCGTCCAGCGCAACCGCGAGCAGCGCGCGGTAAGAGTCGAGATGGCCGCGCGCAAAGCGCGTCGGCAACCCCAGTACGCGCCCGGCGGCCATCGTCTGCGGCCCGTCCTCGAGGCGCTCGCGCCCCAGCCATTGCGCCAGCGCGGCACGACTGCCGGCATCGCCCTCGAGCAGCGCGTCCATGTCCACCGCATGCGTCGGCAGCACGCGTGCGGCGAAATCGAGCTGACTCTGCGCGGCGCGCAGCCAGCGCGCCAGCTGCTGCGGATCGTCGCTGGCATAACCGCGGCGGTAGCCGAACGCCAGCCAGTCCAGCAGGCAGGCGGCCGGGTCGCGCGCGGCGATCAGCAGACGCACGCCGGGCAGCACGCGCTTGAGCACCGGCAGCACGCGCGCATCGAGATGCGGCAGCCAGTCCACCACGCGCGTGTCGGCGAGGGCGCCCAGACGCTCATGACCGCGCGCATAGCGTCGCGCCAGCACATCGAGTTCACCGCCCGCGAGCGGGCCGAGCAGGCGCGGATCGGCGGCATCCGCAAGAAAGTCGCTGCCGCCATCCAGATGATCGCGGCGCAGACGCAGCTGCGGCTGATCCGCCAGCAGTGCCGCGAGCCGATCGACGCCGGCGCCGGGCAGGCCGACCAGCAACAACGGCGGCGCGTGGCGCACGCGCGCCGAGCCCGGCAATGCCGCCAGCGTCTGCAGCGTCTCGGCATAGACCGCGAGGTCCGGCAGCGCAGGCAGCGGAGCGGCATCGATGCGCTGCTGTTCGCGAAACGCCAGCAGCGCCTCGGCGTAGCGACCGGCGCCGTCGTGGGCCAGGCCCAGCAGATGGAATCGCTGCCGCGTCTGGCGGTCGGTGAGGCGCTCGCGGTCGAGCACGGCCAGGCGGTCGCGGGCGACGTTGTATGCGCCGGCCCGCAGCGCGGCGCGGGCGCGCAGCAGGGTCAGCGGCGTCCAGCGCCCGCGCGCGGCGGCGTGCTCGGCCTCGCTGTCGGCGGCATCGAAATCGCCGCTGCGCTCCAGCGCCAGCGCCAGGTCACCGCGCAACGAGCCGCTCCCGGGGTCGCGGGCGACGCCTTCGCGCCACAACGCCAGTGCCTCCGCGACCCGGCCGCGCCCCTGCAGCAACTCGGCCAGCAGGGAGCGCGCGGCATGCGCGTCGGGATGGGCCGCCACGAACGCGGCTAGGCCGTCACAGGCCGGTTCGGGAAAGCCCTGCGCATTGAAGCTGCGCGCGCGACCCAGCGCGGCACGCTCGGTGGACGGGTCGCGCGCCAGGGCGCGCTCGAACCAGGTTCGCGCTTCGGCCGCCGCGGCGCGTGCCAGCGCCACATCGCCGCGCCCCGCCAGCGCGGTCGCCGCGAACTGCGGATGTTCGAGCACGGCATCGAAGGCTTGCGTCGCCGCCTCGTAGCGCCGACGCAACAGCTCGGTTTCACCCAGCAGCAGGTGCGCATAGGCGTAATCCGGCTGACGCGCCAGCGCGTTCTCGAACGCGCGCGCGGCGAAGTCGTAATGACCTTGCGCCAGCAGGGTCAGGCCCAGGCTGACCTGCGCCGTCGGCTCGTCGGGCAGCAGTTCGATCGCGGCGCCGAAGCAACGGCCGGCGGCGGCCAGGTCGCCCTTCAACGCCAGCACCTGGCCCAGCCCCAGCAGCGCGTGCGGGTCGTCACCGTCGGCGCGCAACGCGGTGCGATAGCCGCTTTCGGCGGTGGCCAGATCGCCCGCACCCAGCGCCAGCGCGGCCAACCCCGCGTGCGCGCCGGCAAGATTGGGATCGAGCGAGCGCGCCTGCTCGAACGCGGCGCGCGCCTGCACGGCGTCGCCGCTGGCCAGCGCGGCGCGGCCGCGGGTCAGCTGCGCGCCCGGCGCCTGCGGCGCCAGCGCCACGGCCGCCACAGCCTCGACCAGCGCGGCCGCGGCATCGCCGCCGCGCAGCAGGGCCAGCGCATACAGATGCCGAGCTTCGACATCCTGCGGCGCCGACTGCGCCCATGCGCGCGCGCGCGCCGTGGCCTCTTCGAGGCGACCGTTGCGTTCCAGTTCGAGGATTTCGTCGCGCATGCCGTGCTCCGGGTCAGCCGGTGATTATGCCAGCGCGGCCATGCCCCTCAGGGTGCCAGGCGATCGAGGCGGGCGCTGATGTAATCCTCGGCGAAACTGTGCAGGCGCCAGCCGGCGAGAAACCCGCAGTGGCCGCCGTGCTCGGCGATGTCCAGCTCGACGCCGGCCGGCAGGTGCAGGGCCTCGAAGTCGCTCACCGGGATCACCGGATCATCGCGCGCGGTGAGCAGGGTCGCCGGCACCTGCAGCCCGGCGAGGCGATCCCCGGCGATCGAATAGCCGTCGAGGTAGTTCTCCAGCGTGCCGTAGTCGGTGTGCTTCTCGACCATGCTGCGGGTCAGGCCGCTCATGTTCTGGCGCAGTTCGCCGGGCTCGAAATAGCGGCGGTCGGGGAACGCCGCCTGCTTGCGCCTGAGCGAATCACGCCACTTCAGCATGAAATAGGCATGGTAGATCCACAGCGCGCGCTCGATCCGCGCCAGCCCGTTGCCCGGACTGATCACCGGACACACGGCCAGCGCGTAGTCGAGCGGGATGCCCGCCGCCGGCGCGCGCAGAGCCACGCGCAGCGCGAAGTTGCCGCCCAGCGAGTAGCCGACCACGGCCAGCCGGGGCGCGGGATGGGCGCGCGCGGCGGCACCGACCGCGGCCACCACCTCGTCGATGCGGCAGGAATGGAACAGGTCGGGATTGAGGTGGTGGGTCGCGCCGTGATCACGGAAGTTGAGGCGAAAGATGTCCCAGCCCTCCGCCAGCAGCCGCGCGCCGGTGGCCAGCACGTAGTTGGACTGCGCGCTGCCTTCCCAGCCGTGCAGCAGCACGACCATGCCGCGCGATCGCGGGCGCACGCGCTGCGCCGTGTGATAGCCCGCCAGGCGCGCGGCGCCGACGTCGAGAATCTCGACCACCGCGTGCGTCTCCAGCGCGATCGCCCGCCGCTGGGTCAGCCATCGCCGCAGCGGGCTGGAGCCCAGCAGCGACTGCATGTGACGATTGCGCAGCCAGCGCGGCGGCTTGAAGTCGGCGGCGCGCGGCAGGTTCATGGATGCTGCTCCAGATGCGTCGCGATGGCGTCGCGGGCGGCCTCGGCCTGACGGCGGCGACCGTCACCGCTGGCGACGACCGGCGCCAGGAAGGTCACCTCGGCCTGCAGTCCCGACTCTCCCAGCAGGCGGATGAAATTGCCGAGAAAGCTCTCGCCGGACAGAAAGGTCGCGCCCTCCCAGAGCACGCCATCGCGACGATAGGCCAGCGCCACCGGCTGCACCGGCACCGTTGCATCGAGCGCCGCCTGGAAGATGCGCGCGTGGAAGGTGCGCACGCGATAGGCGCTGCCGGCGTGATCGATACCGCCTTCCGGGAATACCGCCACCGCACGGCCCTGGCGCAGCCGCTCGACCATCACCGCCATCACCGCGCCCAGCGAGTGCGTGCTGCCGCGACGGTGGAAGAGAGTACCGGCGCGCGCTGCCAGCCAGCCGACCAGCGGCCAGTCGGCGATCTCGGCCTTGGCCACGAAACAGGCCGCGCGCTGCGTATGCAGCAGTTCGATGTCCAGCCACGAAACATGATTGGCGACAAACAGCACCGGGTCGGCCAGCGGCTCGCCAGCGCACCGCACCTGCATGCCGAAAATGCGCAACAGCCGCGCCGACCACCAGCGCACGATGCGGTGCGCCTGCGGCTCGTGGCCGGCATCGCGGGCGCTGTGCGCCGGCAGCAGCGCCACGACGACCGCCAGCAGCGGCGCAATCAGGATGTGCAGCAGCAGCAGCGGTACCCGCACGAGGTAGCGCAGCGGGCGACGGCGGTCGCGGGCGGCGGATGGGGCGGCTGGGCTCGCATGCATGGCTAACGCAACTTTAACAGCAGGGCGTGCTGCAACCGCGGAGTCCCGGCCGCGGCGGACGCCTTGCGTTCAGCGGTCCGAGGACAGCCGGCCGCGGCGGATACCCTCACGCTTTCACGGGCAGCCCGCGCAACGGCTTGACCGTGCGCAGCACGAAGCTCGAATTGACGTCGGCCACGCCGGCGTCGTTGAGCAGGCGGTCGAGCAGGAAGCGCGAGAAGTGCTCGAGGTCGGCAACCACCACGTGCAGCAGATAGTCCATGTCGCCGGTCAGCGCGTGGCAGGCGATCACCTCGTCCCAGTCGGCGACCTGGCTGGCGAAGCGCTCGACGCTGTCGCGGTCGTGGCGCGCCAGCTGCACGCGCACGAAGGCGGTGAGATCGAGGCCCAGCGCCGCGGCGTCGAGTTCGGCGCGATAGCCCGCGATCACGCCGACCTGCTCCAGCCGCTGCACCCGGCGCAGGCAGGCCGAGGGCGACAGCTGCACCCGGGCCGCCAGCTCGGCATTGCTGATGCGGCCTTCGGCCTGCAGCACGGCCAGCAGGCGGCGATCGGTGCGATCGAACGTGGTTGCGGTCACGGATTGCGCCGAAAGTTCATCTATCGGCGCATTATTGCGCCTCGAGCACACTTGTTCACAACAAAGGCGCCAACGTGCGCGCGCGCCGCGCTAGGATCGAAGCATCAAGCCACGCGCGCGTCCGGCCGCGAGGAAGCGATCCGATGAATGCCGCCAGCCCACCCCGCCGCGTCGAAAACCTCGCCACCGACCGCGGCGTGATCCCGCAGTACGCCACCGGCGTGGTCGAGCAGCCCTGGGGCGACTATTCGAGCAGCGATCACGCGGTCTGGGCGGCGTTGTTCCGGCGTCAGCGCGAACTGCTGCCCGGCCGCGCCTGCGCCACGTTCCTTGCCAACCAGCAGGCGCTGGCGATGAGCGAGGACGCCATCCCGCGCTTCGACCAGCTCAACCGCCACCTGCGCGCCGCCACCGGCTGGGAGCTGGTCGGCGTCGAGGGCCTGCTGCCCGAAGCAGTGTTCTTCGAGCATCTCGCGCAGCGGCGCTTTCCGGTCACCTGGTGGATCCGCCGTCCCGACCAGCTCGACTACATCGCCGAGCCCGACCTGTTCCACGACCTCTACGGCCACGTGCCGCTGCTGATGAACCCGGTGTTCGCCGACTACATGCAGGCCTACGGGCAGGGCGGCCTGCGCGCGCAACGCGAGTTCGGCGACGAGGCCCTGCTGAATCTCACGCGCCTGTACTGGTACACGGTCGAGTTCGGCCTGATCCGCGAGCCCGCGGGCCTGCGCATCTACGGCGCCGGCATCGTCAGCTCCAAGGGCGAGTCGATCTACTGCCTGGAATCGCCCGCGCCCAACCGCATCGGCTTCGAGCTGGAGCGCGTGATGCGCACCCGCTACCGCATCGACAGCTACCAGAAGACCTATTTCGTCATCGACAGCTTCGAGCAGTTGTTCGCCGCCACCCAGCAGGACTTCGCGCCGATCTATGCCCGCGTCGCCGGTGCGCCTGCGATCCCGGCCGGAGCGGTGCAGGAGGGCGATCGCGTGCTCCATCGCGGCACGCGCGAGGGGTGGGCGGAAGGGGCGGATGTGTGAAGCTGCGGTTGCGGATTTTTCGGGACGACTACCGGATGACGCCGAACTCGCCGGTGGCAAGGTTAAGCCCCATCTCGTAGCGAAACCGCTCTTGCCCCTGCAATTTGCTCTGAATGTCCAATGGAATTCCGGCATCCAGATACAGGTCCAAATCCGGCACGTAGCTGATCACATGGTTGGCCCATGCCCCCGGCACGCGCCAACTGACCGGGCGTCGGCCAGCGGAGGAGACCGCAACGGTCTGCGCGTCGATGCCGTTCTTTTTCATCACCGCGCGGAACAGCAGGGCGATGCCCTTGCAGTCCGCCATGCCGCCGCCCAGCATCGCGGAGACCGATTGTTCGGGGAACACGGCGCCATCGCGGAAGCGGTCGTGACCGTAGCGCACCCGCGCGTGCAGCCAGCGCAGGGCATGCTCCACCACGTCGCGTTTTGACAGCCCCGGGAACACCGGCAGCTTGGGCTCGGCATCCAGCAGGCTGTCCTCGCGCTGCCGGTGCAACTGCGCCAGAGTGCGCCAGCTGGGCAGCGTGCTCGCGGCCAGCATCGGAATGACCGCTGCGGGAAATGATGGCTCGCGCAGCAGCACGTGCGTTTGTCGAAGTTCGCCGCCACTGCGGCGACCGTCTTCCTCGCGCAGATCGACATACACGGGCGCCTTCGATGCGCCGGGCGCCAGCACGATCAGCGCCCGATCGGGATAACTTGGCGGCAGCCGCACCGCATAGGCGGCAAAAGAATCGCTGCGTGCCTTGATGCGTGCATCGACACGCAAGCGCAAGGTATCGCCCGGATGCAAGCCCAGCGCGGCGGGCGCAAGACAGCCGCCAGGCTCCTGCGCCAAGGTCGGCACGCTGCGCCAGCGCTCGGCGACCAGAGTGGCCAGTTCAAAACGGACGGGCTCTTGTTCGAGTGTGCGCGCGGTGGGGCAGAGCGGGGCCTCACTCAGCCAGCGCCGCGCCTGTTCGACCGCGTGCAGGTCGCGCAGCTTGCGCAAGTAGGTTTCGCGCACGTCGTAACCGTCGGCATCGCGCCATTGCACGTTCTGATAAAAACAATCGCTGTCCTGCCGCAAGCACCCAGCGATAAAGCCGTTTTCGAGCTTGGCGGCATCGAGGGCCTGGGTGGCCCCTGTTATATTGGGGAAAAAGCACAGCCCGCAGGCTGTGCGCAAAAGTAGCACGATGAGCTTGTTAGCCATTATTATTAGTCTTTTAGTGGTATCGATCGCTTTGTCGATGAATTGAACGACACCATCGCATATCGTGCTAGCTCTCTTTTTGTCAAGAAGCGCATGGATTGATATTTCATTTCAATTTGCAGAACAACACCACCCAGATGCCACACACCAGGACTGTGTATTCGATCCTCAGCTCGGTGATTGATCCCATCTATGTCATCACGGAGTTTCTCGACAATCTTATAACGTGTCTCTCAGCCATTTCTTGAGAAATAGCATTGCCCGCTAATTTTTACCTCGCCTCCGAGTGGAGCAACTAGTGGGGTGCCATCACATTCAGTAAATTGAATTGGTATCGTTCTTTTCCCGTCTTTCGTGATGACGCTTGCTGATAAATGTAAGTGCGGAATATAGGACGCACCGGATGCTCCTACACGAGCAATGATCTCACCCTTCTTGACTGACTGTCCCTCTTTCACTAGCACTGAGCCTTGCATCACATGGCCATAAGAAACGTCGAAGCCTCCGTTCGTGCGAATAATCACATCGTTCCCAAGATGACTTGCCGCCGGATCACCGCACATTGTGTCTGGATACCGGCTTTCCGTGAATGCAACGATGCCGTCTGATGAGGCATAGACTGGCGTCCCGATTTCCGCGTCTATATCCACCGCGTATCGTTGCTCTGCACCATGCGCAAGTCCTTTGACCGCGCCTCGATGGTCCTGGGAAATAGTTGCTTCATTAGCGATTGGAAACAGCATTGAGATAGTCGCGATATCGGGTGTACTTCTATATGAAAATCCGAATGTTGATTTAATGCTAAAATGGCCACCCGATGATGGATTGCTGAATATTTTTAGCGAATTACCTTCTGATAACTTGAAGACATTGACGTTAGCCCGAAGCTTGGGCTCTGTGGTGCCGTACCAGTACAG
>JAKAZT010000096.1 GCA_021815695.1 Pseudomonadota bacterium | reverse complement strand
ATGGTGGCCAGGGACGGAATCGAACCGCCGACACGGGGATTTTCAGTCCCCTGCTCTACCAACTGAGCTACCTGGCCGGATGTGCAGCGCGACCCGCAGCAGGCGCGGGGCCGTGTATTACAGCGGCGCGGCCGCAGGCCGTCAAGCCGCGCGCGGTGAATGACGCGGAAACGTGGTCATCGGCACTGACGTCGCGTCGACCGGTCGGGACTATGATTGCCACGAAGCCGCTGACCGGACCTCGCCATCGCAGGGAGCGGCCGCAGGTCCGGCGTCCCGCAGCGGCATCGTCAAGGAGCCGATCATGCGTAGCCTCGCTTTTGTTCGCGCCGCGCTGGCGTTGTCCCTCGCGCTCGCCGGAACATCCGTCGCGCTGGCCGATACGGCCAAGGTGCAGGCGGAGAATCTGGCCAAGTTCGAGCGTTTTGCCGGCAAACCGGTGGATTCGATCGTGTACTTCCAGCAGCAGGGCTGGCAGCCGCTGGGCGATACCCACTTTGCGCTGTGGACCGGCGTCAACAACGTCTATCTGTTTCAGGTGGCCAAGCCCTGCATCAACCTGAGCTGGACCAACGGCATCGGGCTGCATGCGCACATGCATACCCTGCGGGCCCGCTTCGACTATGTGCAGGTGCAGGGCCAGCCGTGCCAGATCGAGTCGATTCGTCCGGTCGACTATCTGGCCATGCGCAAGGCCGGGCTCGGCGCCGAGCCGCTGAAGCCGGCCGCCGCTCAGCCGGCGGCGTCGGGCTCGGGCGGGATGTAGCCGGCGGGTTTGCTGGCCTCGCCGCCGAACAGGAATTTCTCCATCTCGGCGGCGAGGAATCCGCGCGTCTTCGGGTCCAGGGGACTGAGCCGGTTCTCATTGATCAGCAGGGTCTGGTGCGCCAGCCATTGCTGCCACGCCTCGCGTGAAATGTGCGCGTAAACGCGCTGGCCGAGTTCGCCGGGCCATGGCGCGTAGGCCAGGCCCTCGGCTTCACGGTCGAGGCGGACGCAGTGCACGGTGCGGGTCATGCGGGCTTCTCCACGAACTGAATCAGCAGCCGGCGTACCGGCGTCGGCAGCCCCAGCGTGAGCGCCTCGTGCGGCAGCGTCCAGCGCAGGGAGGGCGCATCGGCGACCGCGCGGTGCGGCTCGGCGCCATCGAACAGCAGCGGCGACGCCTGCAGGTGATAGTGACTGAAGCTGTGCCGGAACGGCGCCAGCGCCTGCACGCGAGCGGCATCGATCACGGCGTGGCGGGCGGCCAGCGCGCGCGCGGTCGCGGCATCGTCGGCATGCGGCAGGCTCCACAGCCCGGACCAGACGCCGGCGCCTTCGCGGCGTTCGAGCAGGATCCGGCCGCCGCGATCGCGCAGCAGCAGCAGCACCGCCTGCCGCTGCGGCAGGACCTTCGCCGGGCGTGTTTGCGGCAATTGCGCGGTCAAGCCGTCGCGCCGTGCGACGCAGGGTGCGGCCAGCGGGCAATCGTCGCAGCGCGGGGCGCGCGGCAGGCAGACGGTGGCGCCGAGATCCATGATCGCCTGCGCATAGGCGCCGGCGCGTCGCTGCGGAGTGTGCCGTTCGGCCAGCGCCCACAGCTCGCGGCCGACGGCGGCATCGCCCGGCCAGCCGCGCACGCCGTGCAGGCGCGTCAGCACGCGCTTCACGTTGCCGTCGAGGATCGCGAACGGAAGATCCCAGGCCTGGGCGAGGATCGCGCCCGCGGTCGAACGGCCGACACCGGGCAGTGCCAGCAACGCGTCGAAATCGCGCGGCAGCTCGCCCTGGTGGTGCTCGACGCAACGACGCGCCGCGACGTGCAGAAAGCGCGCGCGCCGGTAGTAGCCCAGCCCCGACCACAGCGCGAACACCTGATCGATCTCGACGGCCGCAAGCGCGGGCAGATCGGGCAGATCGGCAACGAAGCGCTCGAAATAAGGAATCACCGTCGCGACCTGGGTCTGCTGCAGCATCACTTCGCTGAGCCAGACCCGATAAGGCGTGCGCGGCTGCTGCCAGGGCAGATCGTGACGACCGTGGCGGGCGTGCCAGCGCAGCAGCGGACGGGCGATCGCGCTCACCGCGCGCGGGTGCTGGCGGCGCGTGCCGGTACCGCCGAGCCGGCGGCAGCGGGATCACTGCTGACGCTGAGGCCTTCGATGCTGACGCCGCCGACCTGGTAGTGCCGGATTTCAGCGGCGGCGGTGAGTGGCGGCAGCGTCAGCGGCGCGTTCGCGGCACTGTCGCGCAGGGTCGCCCACCAGGCGAGCAGCGCGGACGGCTGCAGCGAGGCCTGCAGCTTTTCGCCGCTGCCGTTGATCGCGATGCGCGCCTGCATCGGTGCCACGCCGTCATCGCCGAGCTGCAGATCCAGGGTGCGCGAGGTCGCGCCGGCATCAGTGAAGCGGCCTGCGAGATGCAGGTTGAAACGACTGCCGCCAAGCCAGCCGGCGCTGCCGTCGAGAGCGAACCGCACCGGCGTGTGGCCGCTTCCGCGCAGCGTGAGCGGCTGCAGGCTGACCAGGGTCGGAGTGCTGCGGGGCAGTGCGTCCAGCGTCAGGGCAAGGGCCGCGCCATGACTGTCTCGGGCAGCAAAGCGCAGGATGAAGGGCCGCCCTGGGGCGAGCGGGCCGGTGTCGAGGCTGACCGCGGTCAGCAGCATCCGGCCCTGGTTGATCACGCTGCCGTCGCGCAGTCTGATGCCGGCGCCGATGCGCGGCAGGAACGGCGCGCGCCCGGTCGGCAGGGTGGCGACGTAGCGGCCAAGCTCGCCGAGATCCAGACGTGGCGCATCCAGTTCGAGCCGGGTGATGGTTGGCGTGCCGCCCAGCATCGCCCGCCACGGCACACGCAGCCGTCCGCGCGCCGCACTCAGCAGGGGCGTGCCATGGCCGCTCACGCTGAGGCTGAAGCCGGCCAGCGCCAGCGCCGGTCGCGGAAACAGTTCGAATGAGGCCGGTTGTTGCAGGCGCAGGGCGAGCCCGGCGCTGCTCGCCGCCGATTCCAGCAGCGCGGTGAATCGGGCGGGTTTGAGCAGAATATGCACCGCGATCAACGCGCCCGCGATCAGCGCCAGCACCAGCAGTCCGGCGGCGATCAGCAGCGTGCGCGGACGCGGGCGCATGCGCTTCAGGCTGCGCCAAGGCGCGCGGGCAGCAGCCCGTCGACGAAGGCCTGCGGATCGAACTCGCGCAGATCGGTGCTGCTCTCGCCGAGGCCGACGTAGCGGATCGGCAGGCCGAACTCGCGCGCCAGCGCGAACACCACGCCGCCCTTGGCGCTGCCGTCAAGCTTGGTGACGACCAGCCCGCTGACGCCTGCCGCCTCGCGAAACAGGCGCACCTGGCTGATCGCGTTCTGGCCGGTGGTGCCGTCGATCACCAGCAGCACCTCGTGTGGCGCCGCAGGGTCGAGCTTGCCCAGGACGCGGCGGATCTTGGCCAGCTCGTCCATCAGTCCGCCCTGCGTGTGCAGGCGTCCTGCGGTATCGGCGATCAGCACGTCGATGCCGCGCGCGCGCGCGGCCTGCAGCGCGTCGTAGATCACGCTGGCGGCATCGGCGTCCTGGCCCTGGCTGATCACCGCAACCCGGTTGCGCTCGCCCCAGGCCTGCAGCTGCGCCACGGCGGCGGCGCGGAAGGTGTCGCCGGCGGCCAGCAGTACCGCGCGGCCCTCGTCGCACCAGCGGCGTGCGAGCTTGCCGATGGTGGTGGTCTTGCCGACGCCGTTGACGCCGACCACCAGCACCACGAAGGGACTGGCGCCGCCCGGGTGCAGCGCCTGCGCCACGGGCGCCAGCAGCGCCAGCAGCGCGGCCCGCAGCGCATCGAGCAACGCGTCGGCATCGGCGAACTCGCGCCGATGCATGCGCTGGCGCAGGTCGTCGACCAGCGCGCCGGCGGTGGCGACGCCGACATCGGCGCTGATCAGGGTCGTTTCCAGTTCGTCGAGCAGGGCGTCGTCGAGGCGCGCATGGCGGTTGAACAGTCCGGCCAGGCCGCGCGCGAAGCCGCTGCCGGCCAGCCGCTCGCGCCAGCCGCGCACGGCAGCAGGCGGTGCAGGCGTGTCGGCCGGTGGCGGCGCGTCGACGACGGTCGCGGATGCCGGTGGGAGCGCATCCTCGTACGGCTTTTTCTTCCAGAGCTTGAGCATCGCGGGCGTGATTGTCGGAGAATCCGGAGATGATGCCAACAAACGCCAACTGTACGCCTGCTGCAGCGGGTGGCGCATGAGCCTGCGCGGCGCGCCGGGCGCCATCCGGGTGATCGCGGGCCATTTGCGCGGTTCGCGGCTGACCGTGCCGGATCGTCCCGGTTTGCGGCCGACGCCCAATCGTGTGCGCGAGACGCTGTTCAACTGGCTGGCGCCGGTGATCGAGGGCGCGCGCGTGCTCGACCTGTTTGCCGGTACCGGGGCGCTCGCCATCGAGGCGCTGTCGCGCGGCGCGCTGGCGGCGACCCTGGTCGAGCGTGATCCCGATCTCGCGGCGGCGCTGGCCGCCAACCTGGATCGCCTGAAAGCCACTGGCGGCACGGTGCATCCGGCCGATGCGATGGCGTGGCTGGCCGGCCCGCCGCAGCCGCACGACATCGTCTTTGTCGATCCGCCGTTCGCCAGCGGACTGTGGACGCCGGCCGCGCACGCGCTCGATCGCGGCTGGCTGGCGCCGTCTGCATGGGTTTACCTGGAAGCACCGGTCGCTGCGACACCGGAGCTGCCGCCGCACTGGCACATGCATCGGGAAGGGCACGCCGGCGCATTGCAGTTCGCGCTCTATCGCGTGGCTGCGGGCATCCGTTAAGCTAAACCCACTCTGAACACGAATGCCGACATGGCTGCGGTTGCAGACAGCATCCCCAGGGCGAGGGTAGCGGTCTATCCGGGTACCTTCGACCCGATCACCAACGGCCACAGCGACCTCGTCGCGCGTGCGGCCCCGCTGTTCGATCGCGTGGTCGTCGCCATCGCCGACAGCCCCGGCAAGGGACCCGGCTTCAGTCTCGACGACCGCATCGCGCTGGCGCGGCTGGCGCTGGGCGGCCTGCGCAATGTCGAGGTCCGCGGCTTCGATTGCCTGCTGGCCAACTTTGTGCGCGAGATCGGCGCCGGGGTGATCCTGCGCGGCCTGCGCGCGGTTTCGGACTTCGAGTACGAGTTCCAGCTCGCCAGCATGAATCGCCATCTGGTTCCCGAGGCGGAAACGCTGTTTCTCACTCCGGCCGAGCAGTACGGCTTCATCTCCTCGTCGCTGGTGCGTGAAATCGCGCGCCTCGACGGCGACGTATCCGATTTCGTCCACCCGGCGGTGCAGCAGGCGCTGCGCCAGCGCTGGCGGATCCGCCGCAACGATCATCCGCAACCCCAATAAGAGGTACTCGTCATGCGCAAGATCGCCCTGTACGCCGCTGCTGTCCTCATCGGTGCGCTCTCGTTGAGCGCCTGCCAGAAACAGGCCGATCAGACCGCGCCCCAGGCCCAGCAGGTCGCCCGGCCGACCAGCCCGACCGACACCGCGGGCTGGAAGAACTATCTCGTGCAGGTGGTGACCAAGAACATGCAGGGCATGACGGCCAACCAGCCCTACATGTACTACGTGCCGGCCGGTACCGACGATGCCAGCACGCAGGCGCGCCAGCGCCAGCTCGAGAATGTCAGCGGTACCGTTGCCCGCGGCGTGCTGCCGGGCAATCTGATGGCCTTTGGCGGTCCGGACTCCAGCCAGACCGCACAGATGATCATCACCGCGTTCAAGGACGCGCAGCCGGGATCGTTCAAGGGCGTGATCGTGCTGTTCGTTGGCGACAAGGCCGACGAACAGGGCGTTGCACAGGCCCTGCAGGGCAGCGCCGCGACCTTCCGTTTCGTGCAGATGTGACAACCGGGCGCGTGGCGACCATCGCGACCGCGGCGCCCGTTCGCTGATGTCGCGGAAGATCAGAACTGCGGATGTCACGCCGTGGCGGATCGTCTCCGGCCCCGGTGTGCATCCGCGCGCGATGCCGGAGTGAGCGCATGGCGCTGAAGATCACCGACGCCTGCGTCAACTGCGATGTCTGCGAACCCGTCTGCCCGAATCAGGCGATTGCGCCCGGACCCGACTACTACGAAATCGATCCCGTGCTGTGCACCGAGTGCGTCGGCCATCACGACTTGCCGCAGTGTGTCGAGGTCTGCCCGGTTGAATGCATCTTCGTCGATGACGCCCATGCCGAGTCGCGCGAGCAGCTGGAACTCAAGTACCGCGATCTGATGCAGGCCAGGGAGAGCGCCGCATGAGCCGGCGCCTGTTCGTGTTTCGGCCGGGGGCCTTGTCGAGCCTGGTCACCGTCGCCGCCATGATGGGACGAAGAGGCAGACGATGAAGCTGTGGTCGGTCCTGGGCAATTCGCAACGGCTCGATGGGTGAGCCGGGGTTTTCGCGAGTGGCCGGACAGGGCCGCTCGCGCCGGCGAACGCCGGAGGCAGGAGCCGCAGGCGGGGTGACTTGGCGAGGCAGGAAGCCGAGCGTAGTCACCGTCGCCGCCATGATGGGACGAAGAGGCAGACGATGAAGCTGTGGTCGGTCCTGGGCAATTCGCAACGGCTCGATGGCGGCGCCATGTTCGGCAACGCACCCAAGGCGATGTGGTCGCAGTGGATTGAGCCGGATGCCGGGAATCGCATCCCGCTGGCCTGTCGCTGCCTGCTGGTGGACGACCTTGACGGCAGGACCGTGCTGTTCGAGACCGGTATCGGCGCGTTCTTCGAACCGAAGCTGCGTGAGCGCTACGGGGTGGTCGAGGAGCGCCATGTGCTGCTGGACAGCCTCGCGCAGGCCGGCTTCGCGCACGAGGACATCGACGCGGTGGTGCTCTCGCACCTGCACTTCGATCACGCCGGCGG
>JAKAZT010000095.1:2675-7151 GCA_021815695.1 Pseudomonadota bacterium | reverse complement strand
CACCGCACGCAGCGTGCGGCGGATGCCGGCGTTGCCGGGCTGGATCTTGACCGCGTCGGTCAGCAGCCGCTCGGCCAGCCCGCGGTCGTGCAGGATGTTGAGCGCATAGTCGGCGTAGATCTGCATCACCCGCGCGGACGGATGCCGGTGCGACAACGCGGCGACGAAGGCCTCGACCATCGGCCCCGGCGGCAGCGGGCAGGCGCCCTGGATCGCACACTGGGTCAGCGCCGCCAGCGAGCTTTCGTCCTGTACCCCGGGCGGGACCGATTTCAGGTGCGCGATCATGCGCTGCCACCACATCGGTTTCAGCGGCCGGCCCATGCGCGAGTTCATGAAGATCAGCGCCTGCTCGGGCAGGATCGACGAATCCGGCAGGTTCATCGCCCGCTCCAGCGGCGCATAGGCGAGCGCGGTGAACGGCGACTTCGGGTCGTATTTCGACAGCACGATATAGGTACGGCCCAGTTCGTACTGGGCGCGCGGCGAGGTCGGCGCGCGTTCGGCCAGCTCCGTCGCCAGCCTCAGCGGACTGCTCCAGGCGTAAGCGGTCTGCGCGGTCTCGCCGGTCCAGATCAGCAGCAGCCCGGCCAGCAGCACGCCGCGCGCCAGCGGCAGCGGCGCGCCGGCACGGGCCGGAAACAGCAGCGGTACCAGCGCCAGCAGGACGCCGAAGCTGGCGAAGTAGTTGCGCTGCTCGTAGACCAGCTCGAGCGGGATGATGGTGCCGGTCAGCAGCTGCGCGCCGAGAAACAGTGCCAGGCCCAGCGCCACCAGCGGCGCGCGTGCACGCAGGAAGGCGATCAGTGCGACCAGCAGCACCAGGCCGAGGATCGCCGCCAGCGTGGTCCACGGTGCCAGCAACCCCGTGGAGACGCGGATTTCGTCGTGATAGAACGACAGCGCGTGCGGCGTCGGCAGCACGATCCAGCGCAGGTAGTCGAACCAGATGCGCGGCTCGGACAGCAGGCGTCCGCCGAGAGTGAAGTTGCGCGCCTGCCAGGCCACCGGATTGAAGGCCATGTCCGGAAGCACCCAGACCAGCCCGGCGATGCCCGGCAGCACCAGCACCAGGGCGAACAGCCACAGCACGCGGCGGTCGCGACGCCGCTCGCGGCCGCTGCGCGCCGAAAACAGCGCCCACTCGATCAGCGCCGCGTAGAACGGCGTCATCACCGCGGTTTCCTTGGCGGTCAGGCCGATCGCCGTCCACACCAGCAGCGAGGCCACCGCGCCGGCGAAGCCGCGACCGTCGCGCTGCATGCGCAGACGTCCGCGCACGTAGCCCAGCAGGCCCAGCAGCACGAACAGGTTGGCCAGGCTCTCCATGCGCTGCACGACATACAGCACGGCGGTCAGGTTGATCGGCAGCAGCAGCCAGCCGGCGGCGATCAGCGCCGCCAGCAGTCCGGCCCGCGGCTCTTCGCGGCCGCGCGCGGCGGCGCACAGCAGCGCCCGCGCCAGCAGATACACCAGCGCGCCGTTGAGCAGATGGATCACCAGATTGGTGAGCTTCCAGCCGAAGGGCGCCAGACCCGTCGTCATGTAGTTGGCGACGAAAGTCAGCGACGACAGCGGGCGGTGGAACTCGCTTGACGGCGAGGACAGCGCGGCGGCCTTGAGCGTCGCCCAGTCGGCGTGCTGCACCAGCAGCGCCGGGTTCTCGATGATGTTCGGGTAATCGTCGAAGATGTAGCCACCGGAAAGGCCCGGCCAGTACACCAGCGCGGTGACCAGCAGGGCCGCGATCAGCGCGAGGCGGCGGGCGAGGGCGGGACGGCGTTCGGCCAGGCTCATCGGGGCGGCGGTGCGGTGGCGGCAGGCGCGGCAGTATGCGGCCTGCCGGCACTCGAGGCGAGGGCTGGATGGCCCCGTCGCAGCTGCGAGTCGATGCAGGCACGTCGAATCGGCGCTGCCCACCAGATCCTTCGGGCTGCGCCCTCAGGATGACAGCAAAGTTTGGGGTGACAAGGCTGCTTGTGAGCGACAGGGCTGTTCGGGGGGCAGGGCCAGAAGCTTGTCACCCTGAGCGCAGCGAAGGGCATGGCGTTGCGAGAAGCCGAGCGCAGCCAAAGGTCTGGCAGCCAGCGCCCTTCGCCGTCACGCGTCGGTGCGCAGGCGGATCGGGCCATGCGGCCCGGATCCTTCGGCCTGTGGCCTCAGGATGACAAGGGAGGCGTTGCTCGGGATGACAACAAGGGAGAAAGCGGATGTCACCCCGAGCGCAGCGAAGGGTCTGGCCGGCGAAGCGCGGCTACTGGCGGCGTCCGTTGCCCACCGGGTGTTTCCTGCGCAGCGGCTTCCACCAGCGCCTTGCGCAGATGCGCTTCTTCGTGCGGCCAGTAGTTCTGCAGGCGCAGCACCCAGGCGTGCAGCATCGGCATGCCGAATCCCGGCCGGGTGGCGCGACCGGCGACACGGTCGTAGTGATCGAGCAGCGCCAATCCCGCGCGCGGATGCCCGGCCGAACCCAGTATTGCCGCGCCCTCCAGCGCAAAGCCGGGGCTGACCACGACGTCCAGCGCGCGCTCGAAGTCGGCCAGCGCGGCGGCGGGGCGCCGTTCGACCAGCGCGATGCGGCCGCGCAGATACAGCAGGTCCTGCTGGCGACCGGGCACGTCGAGGCGCGGATTGTCCAGACCGGCCTGGATCAGTCCGCGCAGCGCGGCCAGGTCCAGCCCGGGGCAGCCGCCCGCGGCCGCCACCGGCAGGGTGCGGTCGAACCAGTGGGTCAGCAGCGCGCCGGGATCGCGCGTGGTCGCCATCGCGGTGCGCGCGGCGGCGAGGTCGGCGGCATTCACGCCGCCCAGCGCGCAGCGCGCACCCAGCAGGTTGAAGGCGAGCTGCACCTGATCCGGATGCTGGCGCAGCAGCGGCCGCAGGCGCGCGATGGCGTCGCGCGGCTGGCCGTGCGCCAGCTCGAACTGCGCCGCATTGGCCTGCGCGCGCGGTGAATCCGGATTGAGGCGGGCCCAGAGTTCGGCCTGCATGCGGCCGTTGCCCCAGACCTCGGCGCGGGCGTGCGTCATCAGGGCCAGGCCCAGTGGCAGCGCCAGCATCAGCAGCAGTTTGGGCAGGCGCAGCGCGCGCAGATCGGCCAGCCACCATGCCAGCGGCCAGAACAGCAGCAGCGCCGGCACGTAATTGCGATGCTCGAAATAGAGTTCCAGCGGGATCGTGGTTGATTCCAGCAACTGGCCGGCGAAGTAGAACAGGATCGCCAGCGCGATCAGCGGCGCGCGCCGGCGCAGGGCAAAGCCGGCACCGATCAGGCCCAGCACGGCGAGCAGTGCCGGCAGCGTCGTCGCCGGGGAAAACAGCGACAGCGAGGCGCGGATCTGGTCGTTGAACAACCCCGGCGTGAACGGCCGCGGCAGCCACAGCAGGCCGAGATAATCCATCAGCACGCGCGCCTCGCTGAGCAGGCGCTGGCCCTCGGTCCAGGGACGGACGGCGATGCCGTGGATCGCGGTGTGGATGCCGACATAGGCCAGATACGCCAGCAGCAGCGTCGCCGGCAGCACGGCGAAAACCGCCATCACGCCGCGCCAGACACGGCGCGTCGCGGCCTCGAGCAGCGGCTGCCTTGGTGCCAGCACGATCCATTCGATCAGCAGCGCATAGAACGGCAGCAGCGCACCGTTGGCCTTGGCCAGCACGCCGAGCGTGATGCCGCCGCCGAGGCCGAGCACGGTCCACGCCAGTCCGCTGCGCCGGCGGCCCGTGGCCAGCAGATGACGCCCATGCAGCCAGGCCAGCAGGCCCAGCATCACGCAGGTGGCCGGCAGCATCGCCTCGCGCTGCACGACGTAGAGCGTGGTCGAGACCAGCAGCGGATGCAGCAGCCACAGCGCAGCGCCCAGCGCGGCGGCCAGCGCCGCGCGCCGTCCGGCGGGCTCGAACACGCGACCGAGTTGCAGCAGCAGCGCGTACAGCAGTGCGCCGTTGAGCAGGTGGATGATCAGGTTGGTGCGCTTGAACGCGAACGGATCCGCGGGCCAGTTGCGCGCATCGAGCAGAAAAGTCAGCAGGGTCAGCGGGCGACCGGTCGGGTCGGCGGTGCCCGCGGTGATGTAACGCCAGAACGTCGCCCAGGTGTCGACCGGGCCGGTGGCACCGATCACCGGCAGGTTGGCGAAGTCATCGAACAGGAACGGTCCGTGCAGTCCCGGCAGGTAGGCCCACAGCGTCAGCGCCAGCGCGGCGAGCAGGATCAGCGGCGCCAGCCAGCGCGGCGGCAGTCCGGATCGGGCTGGATCGGGCGTGGGCATCGGCGGCACTCGCATCAAGGCGGCCGATGATGGCATGCAGGACGCGGAGGGTGCATCGGCAGCGTGGCGCTGCGATGGTCAGATCCTTCGCGTTGCTCAGGATGACAAGATTGGAGATGCGACGCTCGGCATCGATGCTCGGGGAAATGACAAGGCAGAGGGGCGTGCTCGGCATCGGCACTCGCAGGATGACAAGGCAGGGGCG
>JAKAZT010000095.1:0-2575 GCA_021815695.1 Pseudomonadota bacterium | reverse complement strand
GGATCTTGTCACCCTGAGCGCAGCGAAGGGTCTGTCCTGAGCCTGTCGAAGGGTCCGGCGCCTGCCGCAGAGCCAGCGCATGGCCGCGCGCTAAACTCGCGGTTTGCCGATGCGCGCGTCCTGACGACGCGGTGCCGCGAACCTGCCGACCCGTGAAGAAATCCGATTTCCATTTCGATCTGCCGGACGAGCTGATCGCGCAGGCGCCGCTGGCCGAGCGCAGCGCCAGCCGTCTGCTGCTGCTCGACGTGCCCGCGCGTGCCCGGCAGGACCGTCGTTTCCGCGAACTGCCCGAATTGCTCGCGCCCGGCGATCTGCTGGTGTTCAACGACACCCGCGTGCTGCCGGCGCGGCTGTTCGGCCGCAAGGACAGCGGCGGCGCGGTCGAGATCCTGATCGAGCGCGTGCTCGGCGCCCGCGAGGCGCGGGCGCAACTGGGCGTCAGCAAGAAACCGCGCGCCGGCAGCGGCATCGTGCTGGAGGACGGCAGCCGGCTGACGGTGCTGGGTCGCGACGGCGAGTTCTTCGACCTGCGCCTCGAAAGCGGCGAGACCATCGACAAGCTGCTCGCGCGGCTGGGTCGCATGCCGCTGCCGCCCTACATCGATCGCGAAGCGGTCGCTGCCGACGCCGAGCGCTACCAGACCGTGTATGCGCGCCACGCCGGCGCGGTCGCCGCACCCACCGCCGGCCTGCATTTCGACGCGCCGCTGCTGCAGGCCCTGCGCGATCGCGGCGTCGAGTTCGGCTACGTCACCCTGCATGTCGGCGCCGGCACCTTCCAGCCGCTGCGCGCCGAGCGGCTGGAAGACCACGTCATGCATCGCGAATGGCTGAACGTCGGGGCCGGCCTGGTCGAGCAGATCCGCCGCACGCGCGAGCGCGGCGGGCGCGTGGTCGCGGTCGGCACCACGGTGGTGCGCGCGCTGGAAAGCGCCGGCGCCGGCGGCACCCTGGCGCCTTTCGCCGGCGAGACGCAGATCTTCATCATCCCCGGCTATCGCATCACCGGCATCGACGGCCTGATCACCAACTTCCACCTGCCCGAATCGACCCTGCTGATGCTGGTGTCGGCGCTGGCCGGGCGCGAGCTGATCCTGGATACCTACCGTCACGCCGTCGCGCAGCGCTATCGCTTTTTTTCCTACGGCGATGCCATGCTGATCTGGCCGGTAGTCGGTAGCCGGTAGCCGGTAGTCGGGACAGCCTGAAGGATCGTCGCGGCGGAGACGACCGTTCTGCACCGAGGCGCGTGATCGCAAGTCGTTGCCCACTGCATGCAAGATCCCTCGCTTGCGCTCGGGATGACACCTCGCAGGCTTCGAGCCGGTAGCCGGGACAAGCCTGAAGGGTGTCATCCTGAGCCTGTCAAAAATAGGACGCGCGCGAAAGAGCAGGCTGTCATCCTGAGCGCAGCGAAGGATCTTTTCGCACGGCCACGCTTCGATACCGCTCACCCGCGTGCCGGTGAGACAGACCCTTCGCTGCGCTCAGGGTGACAAGCTTGATTCCGAGTTCCGAGTTCCGAGTTCCGAGTTCCGATTGATGAAATTCGACCTCCTCGCCACTGACGGCGTCGCGCGGCGCGGTCGCCTGACCTTCGCGCGCGGCACGGTGGAGACGCCGGCGTTCATGCCGGTGGGCACCTACGGCTCGGTCAAGGCCATGACGCCGCGCGACCTGGTCGAGGTCGGCGCCGAGATCATCCTCGGCAACACCTTCCATCTCTGGCTGCGTCCGGGACTCGACGTGATTGGCGACTTCGGCGGCCTGCACGGATTCATGCGCTGGCAGCGGCCGATCCTGACCGACTCCGGCGGCTTCCAGGTTTTCAGTCTGGCGCACCGGCGCAAGATCACCGAAGAGGGCGTGACCTTCGCCTCACCGGTGGACGGCGCGCGGGTGTTCCTGTCGCCGGAGGAGTCGATGCGCATCCAGCGCGTGCTCGATTCCGACATCGCGATGATCTTCGACGAGTGCACGCCGTATCCGGCGACGCCGGAGCAGGCGCAGGCGTCGATGGAGCTGTCCTTGCGCTGGGCCGCGCGCTCGCGGCGCGCCTTCGACGAGCTGGGCAATCCCAACGCGCTGTTCGGCATCGTGCAGGGCGGCGTCCATGCCGAGCTGCGCGCACGTTCGGCGGAAGCCCTGGTCGGGATCGGCTTCGACGGCTACGCGGTCGGCGGCCTCGCGGTCGGCGAGCCCGAGGCCGAGCGCAACCGCACGCTGGACGACACCCTGCCGCGCCTGCCGGCGGATCGTCCGCGCTACCTGATGGGCGTCGGCCGGCCCGAGGACATCGTCGAGGCGGTGGCCCGCGGCGTCGATCTTTTCGACTGCGTGATGCCGACGCGCAATGCGCGCAATGGCTTCCTGTTCACCGCCGCGGGCACGCTGCGCATCCGCAACGCCCGCTTCGCGCGCGACACCCGGCCGATCGAGGACGGCTGCGACTGTTACGCCTGCGCGCAGGGATTCTCGCGTGCCTACCTGCGCCATCTCGATCGCTGCAACGAGATCCTCGCCAGTGAACTGGCAACGATGCACAACCTGCGCCATTACCAGCGCCTGATGG
>JAKAZT010000094.1 GCA_021815695.1 Pseudomonadota bacterium | reverse complement strand
ATGCCGTTGTCGGCGTCGCTGCGTTCGACCTTGATCGCCTGATAGGTGCCCGCCGGTACCCGCAGCGGCGCGCGCGCGCCGATGGCGTAATGCTGCTGCGAGATGTGGTCGCGCAGCGCCACCGGCAGCACCAGGGTGCCGTGGGCGCCGTCGGCCACCGCCATGCCCAGCGCCAGCGTGGCCACGTTGCGATCGAGCGCACGGCCGTCGAGCGCAAAGGCGTGGCTGCCGTTGCGGTCCTGGTAGCGCGCCTGATGCGCGGTCCAGTCGAAGCTCAGGCTGTTGCTGTTGTCCTTGATGCCGCTTTTCAGCGCGTAACGGTAATCGAGGCTTTCCGGCTGGCCGTGCACCAGGCGGAAACGCGAGTCGGCGCGTACCTTGAGGCCGAGCAGGGCGGCGAGTCCCTCACTGCCGCGGGTTTCGGTACTGAATTGCCAGTCGCCGCCGGCGCCGGGTTCGAGGCGCATGGTCGCGGTGCCGAGGGCATCGCCGTTGCGCAGCACGCGGTATTCGGCGCTGACCGGCTTCAGCTCGGCTGCGCCCGCGGGGCGCAGGCCGGAGGCCGCGAGGCCCATCAGGCTGACGGCAACCAGGGCAGACAACGGGATACGGGACATGGCGCGGCTCCGGGATCGGGACCGGCGCACTCTGCCGCGCTGCGCCTGAACGGCGGCTCAGGCAGGTTGCAGGCTGCCGTCAACCGCGAGCCGCAACGGCGCGCGCAGGCGCTGGCCGCCGGCCTCGACGCCGCCGTCGCGCCAGGCCACCTGTCCCGTGGCGAGCGCCGCGACGCAGGCGAGCAGCAGGCGATGCTCCAGCGGCTGCAGGCGCGCGGCCAGCGTTTCGGGGGTGTCGCCGGGCTGCACCGGCAGGCGCACCTGCGCGATCAGCGGACCGCCGTCGAGCTCGGCCGTGACGAAGTGCACGCTGGCGCCGTGCTCGGCGTCGCCGGCCTCCAGCACGCGCCGGTGCGTGTGCAGGCCGCGGTATTTCGGCAGCAGCGACGGATGCAGGTTGATCATCCGCCCCGCCCACGGCGCCAGCGCCGCGGCGTCGAGCACGCGCATGAACCCGGCCAGCACCACCAGTACCGCGCCGCTGGCGGCGACGCGTTCGAACAGCGCGAGATCGTAGCTGCGGCGATCGGCATAGCCCTGCGGATCGAGCGCGAGGGTGGCGATGCCCTCCGCCTCGGCGCGGCGCAGCGCCGGCGCCGCGGCCTTGTCGCTGGCGACCAGCGTGAAGTCGACCGCCAGCCGGCCCGCACGCCGCGCATCAATCAGCGCGGCGAGGTTGCTGCCGCGACCGGAGGCAAGCACCGCGATGGGGATTGGGGTCGGCATGACGTGGGGCCAGCGGTGAGCGGTGAGCGGAAAGAGCAGCCTGTCATTCCTTTGCTTGTCATGCGGACGCTCTTGTCATCCTGAGCGCAGCGAAGGATCTGCGCAGCGAAGCATCGGGCCGGCCGAGCCATCCCGGCCGTCCATGCAGCGGGGTGCCCGTCGCCCGTCAGATCCTTCGGCCAGGGGCCTCAGGATGACAGGAAGGAAGGGGTGACCGGGAGTGGGGGCAAGGAAGGGTTGGGTGACGCGGGGAGTGGGGTGACAAGGACGGGGTGGACGGGCTGGGTGACAAGACGGACGGGGTGGCCCTTCGTGCTGGTTGTCGCTGAGGGCGCAGCCCGAAGGGTCTGGTCAGCGACCGACGCCGGATGAACTGGCCATCGGCACCATGCATCCATGCGTCGACGTCCCCGGCCACGCCATCCCTGGCGTGGCGTTCGTGGGCGCGAGAGCGCCCCTCACCCTTCGCTGCGCTCAGGGTGACAAGCTTGAAGCCGGACCCCGGGTCCCTTACGAGCTGTCCATCCCTGGTGCGTGGTGCCTGCTCCGAGTCCCGGGATCAGCCGATGCGCACCCGCTCGCCGGCGCCGGCGCCCACGACCTCGCCGATCGGCGTCGCGGTCAGCCCGTGCACGGCCAACGCAGCGCTGATCGCGGCCGACTGGTCGGGCGCGGCGATCACCACGTAGCCGATGCCGCAGTTGAAGGTGCGCCACATCTCCGCACGCGGCACTGCACCTTCGCGTTGCAGCCAGTCGAACACCGGCGGCAACGTCCATGCCGAACTGTCGATCGTGAGACCGAGGCCGTCCGGCACCACGCGGATGATGTTCTCCTGCAGGCCGCCGCCGGTGATGTGGGCCATGCCGTGCACCGGAACGTGCCGGAGCAGGTCGAGGATGGCCTTGACATACAGCGTGGTCGGCGCCAGCAGCGCATCGGCCAGGCTCACGCCGCCGAGGTCGAGATCCCACGGTGCGCCGGCACGTTCGACGATCCGGCGGATCAGCGAATAGCCGTTGGAGTGCGGCCCGGAGGACGGCAGGCCGAGGATCACGTCGCCGGCGCGGATCGCGTGACCGTCGATCAGCGCGGATTTTTCCGCGGCGCCGACGCAGAAGCCGGCGAGATCGTACTCGCCGGGCGGATACATGTCGGGCATCTCGGCGGTCTCGCCGCCGATCAGCGCGCAGCCGGCCAGCTCGCAGCCTTTCGCGATGCCGCCGACGACGCTGACCGTGGTGTCGACGTCGAGCTTGCCGGTGGCGAAGTAGTCGAGGAAGAACAACGGCTCGGCGCCCTGCACCAGCACGTCGTTGACGCACATGCCGACCAGGTCGATGCCGATCGTGTCGTGGCGGTTCAGCTGCTGCGCCAGCTTGAGTTTGGTACCGACGCCGTCGGTGCCGGACACCAGCACCGGCTCGCGGTAGCGACCGGCCAGATCGAACAGCGCACCGAAGCCGCCCAGCCCGCCCATCACCTCCTTGCGGAAGGTGCGCGCCACCAGCGGTCTGATGCGCTCGACCACGGCGTTGCCGGCATCGATGTCGACGCCGGCGGCGCGGTAGGTGAGGCTTTCCTTCTCGGCGGACATCGCGTCGGAACCCGGCGGGACCAGCCGGTCATGATAGACGTTCGGCCCCCGATTGGGCAGACTGCAGGCCGGTTTCACGGCTCCCGACGCCATGCGCAAGTCGCTCGTTCCGGCCCTCTTGCTCCTGCTCGCCCTGCTGTCCGGACTGGCGACCGCGGCCGCCGCCGATGACGCCCTTTACAGCGCCAGCGTGCCGCTGCCCGATACCGCCGCCGCTGCCCGCGACCAGGCCTTCGGCCAGGCACTGGGCGCGGTGCTGGGTCATCTGACCGGCGACCCGACCGTGGTGGCGCAGCCCGGCGTCGCCGCGGCGCTGAAGAATGCACCCGCGCTGGTGCAGCAGTACCGCTACGTGCAGGGTGCGCCCGGCACGCCGCTGATGCTGGCGGTCAGCTTCGATCCCGATGCGCTGCAACGGCTGGCACGCGATCTCGCCCTGCCGATCTGGCCCGGTCCGCGACCGCCGGTGCTGGCGGTGCTCTCCGGCGCGAACGGCGCGCCGCTGACCGCCGCCCAGGCGGCACCGCTGCTGGCCGCCGGCAGTGATCGCGGCATCGGCTTCGTGCTGCCGGCCACCGGCGCGCCGGCACCGAACGCGATCGCGCTGGCGCAGGGTGATCCGACCGCGCTGGCCGCCGCCGCCGCGCAATATCACACCGGCCTGGTGCTGATCGGACAACTGGGCGCCGCCCGCGCCGACTGGACCCTGATCATCGGCGGTCAGGCGCAGGCCTGGCAGGGCCGCAGCGGCGACGTCGGCGCACAGCTCGGCGATGGCGCCGCCACCGCGGCCCGCCGACTGGCGCAGCGCTTCGCGGCCGCGCCGGCCGCCGTCAGCGCGCAACAGACCACGCTGTGGGTGAGCGGGCTGCGGTCCGCCCGCGATTACGCCACGCTGATCGGCACGCTGCGCCGCGATCCGCGCGTGCGCGGCCTGCAGCCGCTGCAGGCGCAGGGCGATGGCCTGCTGCTGGCGCTGGATCTCGACGTGCCGCTGAGCAGCGTCAGCGATGACCTGGTCGCCAGCGGACGGCTGGTTCCGGCCGCGGCGCATCCCGGCGCGGCGCTGGCCCTGCGCTGGGTGCACTGACGGGCGCGGCCGTGTCCACCGCGCCGCGCAACGAACCCGCGGCTGATTCGTCGCTGCGCCATCTGCCGAACCTGATCACGGTGCTGCGCATCCTGCTGGTGCCGCCGCTGGCGCTGGCGCTGCTCGATCGCGCCTACGTGCTCGCGCTGACACTGACCCTGATCGCCGGATTTTCGGATGCGCTCGACGGGTTTCTCGCGCGCCACTTCCGCTGGCACAGCCGGCTGGGCGCGCTGCTCGATCCGCTCGCCGACAAGCTGCTGCTGGCGACCTGTTTCCTCGGCCTCAGTCTCAACGGCGCGGTGCCGCTGACACTGACCGCGCTGGTATTGCTGCGCGACGCGGTGATCGTCGGCGGCGCGATCGCCTGGCAGCGCGTGGTCGGAGCGGTGCCGGTGCGTCCCAGCCTGCTGTCGAAGGCCAACACCCTGCTGCAGATCGTCTATGTGCTGGCCGTGCTGTCCGCACATGCCCTGGCACACCCGCTGCCGCTGACCGTGCCGGCCGTGGCGGTCGGCGCGCTGACCCTTGCCAGCGGCGTGGACTATGTGGTGCGCTGGAGCCTGCGCGCGCGCAACGCGCTGCGCATCCGCCACGGGGAGTCGCAACATGGACGGTGAAATCGCGCGCCGGCTGCAGCTTGCCTTGCTGCTGCTGCTGATCGGCTACGTGCTCTGGCTGCTGGCGCCGGTGCTGGCGCCGTTCGCGCTGTCGGCGCTGCTGGCCTACCTCGGCGACCCGCTGGCCGACCGTCTCGAACGCCATGGCCTCGGCCGCAACCTCGCGGTGACGCTGGTGTTCGCTCTGATGAGCCTGACCGTGATCGGCGTGCTGCTGGTGCTGGTGCCGCTGATCGAGCGCCAGGTGGCCTACGCCATCCTGCACCTGCCCGATGCTCTGGCCTGGTTCCAGGGTACCGTCGCGCCATGGCTGCAACTGCACCTGCACGTGCCGCCCGAGACGTTCGATCCGCAGCGCCTGGTGGCGCTGATCAAGCAGCACTGGCAGGAGGCCGGCGGCATCGCCACCAGCGTGCTGGCCGGCGTCACCCGCTCGGGTCTGGCGGTGGTGGCCTGGCTGACCAATCTGGTGCTGGTACCGGTGGTGACGTTTTATCTGCTGCGCGACTGGGACACGATGGTGGCGCGCCTGCGCGAGCTGCTGCCGCGCGAATACGAGTCGACCCTGGTGCGTCTGGCGCGCGAGGCCGACGCCGTGCTGGGTGCGTTCTTCCGCGGCCAGCTGCTGGTGATGCTGGCGCTGGGTCTGTTCTACGGTCTGGTGCTGTGGCTGGTCGGCATCCGCCTCGGTCCGCTGATCGGCGTGTTCGCCGGCCTGGTCAGCTTCGTGCCCTATCTCGGCTTCATCACCGGCCTGATCGCGAGTCTGATCGCGGCGTTCGCGCAATACGGCGACTGGTTGCACATCGGTCTGGTGCTGGGCGTGTTCGCGGTCGGCCAGACGCTGGAAGGCTACGTGCTGGTGCCGCGTCTGGTCGGCAATCGCATCGGTGTGCACCCGGTGCTGGTGATCTTCGCCATCCTCGCCGGCGGCCAGCTGTTCGGCTTTCTCGGCGTGCTTCTCGCGTTGCCGATCGCCGCGGTGACGATGGTACTGCTGCGTTTCGGCCACGAGCGCTACCTCGCGAGCGCGCTGTATGCGCACCCGGCGCCGCCGAGGGCGCCGGTCGACGACCACGACGCGGCGCCGCCGGCGGCATGAGCCAGCTGCCGCTCGCGCTGCGCTTTCCGCGCCGGCAGCGCTTCGAGCATTTCCATGCCGGCCGCGCCAACGCGGCCGCGCTCGAGCTTCTGCGCACGACCGCCAGCGCCGCGACGGCACCCTGGGTGCTGTTGCACGGCCCGGCGGGCAGCGGCAAGACACATCTGCTGCTGGCGACCTGCCAGAGCGCAGCCGAGTCCGGTCGTCGCGTGCGTTACGCCGCGCTGGGCGCGTTGCCGGCACCGCGCGCCGAGGCGATCGCGGCGCTGACCGGCGCCGAGCTGATCGCCCTCGACGAACTGGACGTGGCGGCCGGCACGCGCGCCGACGAACAGGCGCTGTTCGATCTGTACAACCGCAGCCGCGCCGAGGGCGCCACCTTGCTGTTCGCCGCCCGCCTGCCGCCCGCCGAACTGGCGCTGGGTCTGCCTGACCTGCGTTCACGACTGGGTGCCTGCACCCGCGCCGTGCTGCACCCGCTCGACGACGGCGAACGCCGCACCGTGCTGCGCGAGCGCGCGGCGGCGCGCGGCATCGAACTCGACGACAGCGTGCTGGACTGGCTGTTCGCGCGCCACGCGCGCGACCTCGGCACGCTCACGGCCCTGCTGGATCGCATCGATCACGCCGCGCTGGCCGCGCGCCGTCGCGTCACCGTGCCGTTCCTGCGCGAACTGCTGGCGGGCACGAGCGCGCAGCGTTGAGGCCTGCTCGGCCTGCCATGGCCTGTTTTCGCCCGCCGACGGCCCGTGCGCTGCCACGATCCCGCCCCGGCACGGGCCGCAGCGATGCGAGAATGCGCGCATGAACCTGCTCGCGATCGAAACCGCCACCGAGTCCTGCTCGGTCGCCCTGCTCTGCGGCGATGCCTTGCGCGACGTCAGCGAGCTGGCGCCGCGCCGGCACGCCGAGCGCGTGCTGCCGATGGCCGAACAGCTGCTGGCGGAGGCCGGCCTGTCGCGGCGCCAGCTCGACGTGATCGCGGTCGGGCGCGGGCCGGGCGCATTCACCGGCGTGCGGCTGGCGGTGTCGCTGGCGCAGGGTCTGGCGCTGGCCCTGGACATTCCGGTCGTCCCGGTGTCCTCGCTGGCGGCGCTGGCGATGGAAGCGCCGATCGATGCACCGCGGATCCTGGCGCTGCTCGACGCGCGCATGGGCGAGCTGTACGCCGGTGCCTTCGCGCGTGACGTCGATGGCAGCGTTGCCGCGCTGGGCGGCGAGTTCGTCGGCGCCGCCGCCGAAATCGCCCTGCCGCAAGACGCCGGCTGGTGGGCCGTCGGCAGCGGCTGCAAGGCTTACGCCGAACTGCTGGCGCTGCGCCTGACCGCGCCGCGCGGCAGCGACGGCGATCGCCATCCGCAGGCGCGCCACGTCGCGCGTCTGGGCGCGCTGCAGTACGCGGCGGGCGCGGCCGTCGCGCCCGAGCTGGCGCTGCCGGTGTATCTGCGCGACAAGGTCGCGCTCACGCTGGCCGAGCGCA
>JAKAZT010000093.1 GCA_021815695.1 Pseudomonadota bacterium | reverse complement strand
CGGTGCAGGACTGGCGCTTCGATCCGCTGCGCATCGTCACCTGGAAGGGCAGCGGCGCCGATCGCGTGCTGGTCTCGACGCGCACCCTGCCCTACAGCCTCGAATACCGGTTCACCTTTTCGATCGTGGACGGCAAGGGCACGGCCAGCAGCGGGCGCTCACGCTGAGCTGGTGTCGGCTCGGCGCACCGGCGACAGGTGGTGACAAGGCAACTCCGAAGAGCGGGCCCCGCGACCTGCAAACCGCCACGATCCGGTCGTGCGCCGCAACTCACGACCGCTCAGAACCCGCGAGCTCCGAGGATCAGGGCCCAGGTCAGCACGGCGTTGATCATCAGCACGAACACGGCGGCCGAGCCCATGTCCTTGGCGCGTCCGGCCAGCTCGTGGTGCTCGGGGCCGTAGCGTTCGATCACCGCTTCGATGGCGGAGTTGAGCAGCTCCGTGGCCAGCACCAGCACCAGCACGCCGACCAGCAGGGCCTTCTCGACGCCACCGTGGCCCAGCCACAGACCCAGTGGCGCGGCGAACACGAAGATGTAGACCTCGAGCCGGAACGAGGACTCGACGCACCAGGTAACGACGAGGCCTTTCAGCGACCACTGCAACGCACGCCACATGCCGCGCGGGCCGCGCGGCGCAAAGCGGGTGATGCTGCTGTCGGCCATCGCCGGAGTCAGGCGGCGCGGGCCGCGGCGGACTTCGGCTCGCGCAGGGCGACATCGAGCTCGCGCACCGCCTTGACGTCGTCGAGGCGCCGCACCGGCGTGGTCAGCGGCGCGTCCTTCATCGCCTGCGGGTTCTCGGCGGCCTGTTTCAGCAGACCCGCCATGACCGCGGCAAACTCGTCGAGCGTTTCCTTGCTCTCGGTTTCGGTGGGTTCGATCAGCAGGCACTCGGGGACCAGCAGCGGGAAATAGTTGGTCGGCGCGTGGATGCCGTGGTCAAGCAGGGCCTTGGAGAAGTCCAGCGCGGTGACGCCGTGCTCCTTTTTCTGCCGGGCCACGGTGACGATGAACTCGTGGCTGGCGCGGCGGCGCGGATAGGCCAGATCGAAGCCGGCGTCGGCCATCTTCTTGGCCAGATAGTTGGCGTTGAGCGTGGCGTACTCGCCCACCCGGCGCATGCCCTCGCGGCCCAGCAGGCGTGCGTAGACGTAGGCGCGCAGCAGCACGCCGGCGTTGCCGGCGAAGGTGGACAGGCGACCGATCGACAGCGGGCGGTCCTTTCGGCGCACCCAGCCAAAGCTGTCGTCGGCGCGCTTCTCGACCATCGGAATCGGCAGGAACGGCCGCAGCCGCTCGCTGACGCCGACCGCGCCCGCGCCCGGGCCGCCGCCGCCGTGCGGCGTCGAGAAGGTCTTGTGCAGGTTCATGTGGATGGCGTCGAAGCCCATGTCGCCGGGCCGCACCTTGCCGAGAATGGCGTTGAGGTTGGCGCCGTCGTAATACAGCAGGCCGCCGGCGGCGTGCACCCGGCGCGCGATCTCGAGGATGCGCCGCTCGAACACGCCGATGGTGCTTGGATTGGTCAGCATGATGCCGGCGGTCTTCGGCCCGAGTGCCCGTTGCAGCGCGTCGAGGTCGATGTCGCCGTCGGCGTTGGTCGGGATCTCGCGCACGGTCGCGCCGCACATGGTCGCGGTGGCGGGATTGGTGCCGTGCGCGGCATCGGGCACGATGATCTCGGTACGCTCGAGATCACCGCGATGGCGGTGATAGGCCATGATCATGGCCACGCCGGCAAACTCGCCCTGGGCACCGGCCATCGGCGTCAGCGACACGCCGCCCTGCATGCCGGTGACGTCGGCAAGGATCTCCTGCAGCTCCCACATGCAGCTCATGAAGCCCTGACTGAGCGACTCCGGCGCGTACGGGTGGCGCGCCAGGAAGCCGTCCAGCATCGCCAGCGAATTGCAGGCGCGCGGGTTGTATTTCATCGTGCACGAACCGAGCGGATAGAAGTTCGTGTCGATCGAGAAGTTCTTGCGGCTGAGATTGGTGTAGTGGCGCACCGCCTGCAGCTCGGACACCTCGGGCAGACCGACCGGCGTGGCGCGGCGCAGGGTCGGCGGCAGATCGTCCGGCAAATCCACAGGCGCGGGCATCTGGGCAGCCGCGCTGCGGCCGGGCTGGGACAGGTCGAAGATCAGCATGGGGGCATGGACCGGGCGTGGCAGCGACGGCGGATTGTGCCATACCCGGATCGGGCCCTGATGCCGGCGCGCGCCGGGCTGAACGGCAGGCGCGCCCTTGGGTTACTCTTCGGCGGCCCCGCCGCCGGCTGGCGACGGGGATCGCGCGCTGCGCGCCGTTTCCCATCACCCAACGGGCCCGATATGGCGACCTCGACCGCAACCGTTTCCCAGACCCGATCGTTCACCACGGTCTTCCTCATCGAGATGTGGGAGCGCTTCGGCTTCTACGGCATGCAGGCGCTGATCGTCTACTACATGGTCCAGCGCCTGGGCTTTGCGGATACCCGCGCCAACCTGGTCTGGGGCGCGGCCTCGGCGCTGATCTATGTGGCTCCGGCGATCGGCGGCTGGGTCGGCGACAAGATCCTCGGCACCCGCCGCACCATGCTGATGGGCGCGGTGATCCTCAGCCTCGGCTACGCACTGATGACCGTACCCACCGAAAACACCTGGGCGCTGTTCGGCGCACTCGGCGTGATCGTGGTCGGCAACGGCCTGTTCAAGCCCAATGCCGGCAACCTGGTGCGCAAGATCTACGAAGGCGACGACGCCCGCATCGACAGTGCCTTCACCCTGTACTACATGGCGGTCAACGTCGGCTCGACCTTCTCGATGCTGCTGACGCCGTGGATCAAGGACTACGTCAACGCGGCTTACGGCAACAACTTCGGCTGGCACGCCGCGTTCGGCGTCTGCGCCATCGGCCTGCTGGTCGGCCTGAGCAACTACGCCCTGATGCACAAGGCGATGCAGCACATCGGCTCGGAGCCCGACCAGCGTCCGGCCCACCGCGGCCACATGCTGCTGGTGCTGGCGGCCGGCGTGCTGTTCGCCGTCGGCTCGGCGACGGTGCTCAACTACGAGCAGCTCGCGAAGATCTTCGTCTACGGCGCCGGCCTGGTGCTGCTGGGGATCTTCATCTACCTGATCGCCAGCAGCCGCCGCAGCGAACGCGCCGGCCTGATCGCGGCGCTGGCGCTGGTGGTGCAGACGATCTTCTTCTTCATCTTCTACCAGCAGATGTCGACTTCGCTGGCGCTGTTCGCGCTGCGCAACGTCGACTGGAACCAGGCCTTGTTCGGCATCCATCTGTTTGTCTGGAACCCGGCGCAGTATCAGGCGCTGAACCCGATCTGGATCTTCGTGCTCAGCCCGGTCCTGGCGTGGATGTACACCGCGGCCGGCAAGCGCGGCAAGGATCTGTCGATCGCGGCCAAGTTTGCGCTGGGCTTCGCGATGGTGGCGGTGGGCTTTTTCCTGTTCGGCGCCGCCGGCCACTACGCCGGCGTCGACGGCAAGACCTCGTCCTGGGTGATGATCTGGGGCTACGGCCTGTATTCGCTGGGCGAACTGCTGGTCAGCGGCCTCGGTCTGGCGATGATCGCCCGTTACGTGCCGGCGCGCATGGGCGGCTTCATGATGGGCGCGTACTTTGTCGCGGTGGGCATTTCGATGTATCTCGGCAGCCTGGTCGCCAGTGTCGCGAGCGTGCCGCGCGACATCACCGACCCGCTGAAGACCCTGCCGATCTATACCGCGCTGTTCAACCAGCTGGGCTACGCGGCGATCGTCTGCACCCTGATTGCCATCGCCCTGCTGCCGCTGATGAAGCGACTGTCCAGCCAGCACAGCGCGCATGCAGCGGCGAACGCCGCGTCGGCATCGGGCGGTGCGTGAGTCATGAGACGACCCCGATGCGCGAATCAGGCAGCGCGCTGAGGTCATGAACAAGCGCCGCGCCCAATTCAACCTGGGCCCGCGCGCGCTCACCGGCACGCTGGCCTGGCTGCGTCTGACCGCGATCGCCGGCCAGAGCATCGCCGTGCTGGTGGTGGCCTTCGGACTGCATTTGGCGATCCCGGTGCATGCCCTGTTCGCGGGAATCGCCGTGCTGTCCGCGTTCGCGGCGCTGGCTTTCTGGCGCCTGCGCCGGCCGTGGCCGCTGAGCGAAGCCGAGGCGATCGCGCACATCGCCGCCGACATGCTGGTGCTGGGTTACCTGCTGTATCTCACCGGCGGCGCCAGCAATCCCTTCGTCACCCTGCTGCTGGTGCCGATCGCGCTGGCGGCGGCGGCGTTGTCGCGCCCCGGCATCGGCATCGTGGCGACGCTCAGCGGCCTTGCCTATCTGCTGCTGCTGCGCTGGTACCTGCCGCTGCCGCAACTGCACGCCGACAGCTATTCCGATTTTCACCTGCTGGTGGCCGGCATGGCGGTCAACTTCGCCATCGCCGCGCTGATGCTCGGCGTGTTCATCGCGCGCCTGGCGGCAGCGCTGCGCACCGAACAGGTCGAGGTGCAGCGGGTGCGCGAACGCGCGCTGCGCGACGAGGGCATCCTCGCCATCGCCACCCAGGCCGCCGGTGCCGCGCATGAACTCAACACCCCGCTGTCGACCATGCGCACGCTGCTGACCGAACTTGGCCGCGAGCATGCCGCCGAACCGCAGCTCGCCGAGGATCTGGATCTGCTCGGCGGACAGATCGAGCGCTGCCGCGGCATCCTGCGCGAGATGGTGGCGGTGGGCAAGGCGCAGCTGTCGCAGTCACCCGAAGCCACCGCGCTGGGTACCTTCGTGCAAAGCTGCCTGGAGCAATTCCGCCTGCTGCGCCCGGAGGCCGATGTCCAGCTCGCCATGGATCCCGCGCTGACCGCGACACGGCTGCGCGTGCCGCCGGGGTTGCGCCACGCACTGGTGAACCTGCTCAACAATGCCGCCGAGGCATCGGCACTGAACGACTCGCACGACATCGCGCTGACGCTCGGCGTCGATGCCGGCTGGCTGCAGATCGCGGTGCGTGACCACGGTCCGGGCTTCGCCGATACTCCGGCCGCGCTGGGCCAGCTCGGCGTCAGCGGCAAGCAGAGCGGCCTGGGCCTCGGCCTGGCGCTCGCCGAGGCCACCGCCGAGCGTCTCAACGGCGAACTGGCCGCCGGCAATGCCGCCGGCGGCGGCGCCGAAATCCGCCTGCGCCTTCCCCTCGCCATCATCGGAGACCGTCCATGAACGTACCTGCCGCATCGCGCCTGCTGATCGTCGATGACGACGAGATGTTCACCCGCGTGCTGGCGCGGGCGATGAGCAGCCGCGGCCTGATCCCGTACACCGCCAACGATGCCGCCGGCGCGCGCACGATCGCCCAGCGCGAACGCCCCGACTACTGCGTGCTCGACCTCAAGCTGGGTGAAGCCAACGGCCTCAAGCTGATCCCCGAGCTGCTGGCACTGGCGCCCGGCATGCGCATCCTGCTGCTGACCGGTTTTGCCTCGATCGCGACCGCGGTCGAGGCGATCAAGCGCGGCGCCCACGACTACCTGGCCAAGCCGGTGGACGCCGACCAGGTGCTGCGCGCGCTGCTGGCCGCACAACCGGAATCGCGCGTGGCCGAGGTGCCACCGCCGGACGCACCGCCGCCGCTGAAGCGCCTGGAGTGGGAGCACATCCAGCGCGTGCTGGCCGAATGCGAGGGCAACATCTCCGAGGCGGCACGGCGACTGGGGATGCACCGGCGAACCCTGCAGCGCAAGCTGGCCAAGCGACCGGTACGCGAACGCCCGCATGCCGGCGAGCACGGCGGCGACTGAGGGCGGCCGAGCCGGGACACGCCGGCTGCATGTCCGGGCCATTCAGCCGGCGCGCCGTGCTTCCTCGTCCGCGTTCCAGATCGCCACGTTCGGCACGCCGTCGGTCCCGACCCAGCCGCGGAACATGCCGTCCGTATTGAACGGCATCGCGATGCCGCCGTCGGCGTCCAGCACGATGGCGCCGCCGCTGCCGCCCAGTGCCCTGATCTTTCCGTTGATGACGGCTTCCGCCGCCTGCGCCACAGGCTCGCCCAGCAGTTCCACGCGCAGGGCAATGCGCGCCGCAGCCGCGGTCCGCAGGTAGAACTCGCCCCAGCCGGTGCCCGACACCGCGCAGCGTGCGTCAGCCCAGGTGCCGGCGCCGATGACCGGCGCGTCACCGATCCGGCCCCAGCGCTTCCCGGTCATGCCGCCGGTGGAGGTGCCGGCAGCCAGCCGTCCTTCCATGTCCAGCGCCAACGCGCCGACGGTGCCGAAATGGCGGACGTGATCGGCCGCGGCGTGCTCGCCCATGGCGTCGTGCCGCAACGTCTCCTGCAGCTGTTGCCAGCGTTCCTCGGTGCGGAACCACGACGGCTCGACCAGCACGATGTCCTGCGTGCGCGCAAACGCCTCGGCTCCCGCACCCACCAGCATCACGTGCGGCGAATGCTCCATCACCGCACGTGCCAGCAGGATCGGATTGCGCACGTGCTCGACCCCGGCGACGCTGCCCGCGCGCAGGGTGGCGCCATCCATGATCGCGGCGTCCAGCTCGTTGCGGCCGTCGTGAGTGAACACGGCGCCACGGCCTGCATTGAAGTGTGGCGAGTCTTCCAGCACCGCGATCGCCGCCGTCACCGCATCCAGCGCCGGTCGGCCGGCCCGCAGCGCGGCCTGGCCTTGATCCAGCGCTTCGCGCAACGCCGCGCGAATCGCCCGTTCACGCTCGGGATGCATGTCCTTGCGGATCACACCCGCGCCACCGTGGATCACCAGGGCAGGCATGGCACCGTGACGCATGACCCAGGCTCCGGAGGAAACGTTGATGATCCCGTTGGCGAGGCTGCCCGCCGCATGCGATCCGCCGCTTTGACGCCGGCCGGGGCAGGCCGCCGGATTCGCGTACGCCGCAGCCTTTGCCGGTCGCGGCGATCGATGACGGTGGTGGGCCGTGCCGGACTCGAACCGGCGACCTACGGATTAAAAGTCCGCTGCTCTACCAACTGAGCTAACGGCCCCCGAGCCGTCAAGTTTAGCAGCCGGTCCGGTACGCGCCATGCGCGCGCTCCGTCCCCGTGCGCCGCGTACTCAGGCATAACGCGTCGGATCGGCGATGCCGGCACGGCGGAAGCCCTCGGCGCGCAGGCGGCAGGCATCGCAGTGACCGCACGCGCGCCCCTCGCGATCGGCCTGATAGCACGACACCGTGGCGGCAAAATCGACCCCGAGACGCACACCCTCGCGCACGATGTCGTCCTTGCCCATCGCAATCAGCGGCGCATGCACCCGCAGCGCCGT
>JAKAZT010000092.1 GCA_021815695.1 Pseudomonadota bacterium | reverse complement strand
CCCCTAGACTGGAGGCTGCTGACGCACCCCGGGCCGCGGCGCTGCCGCACTGGCACAGACCACCGATGGACGCCCCTCCCCAACCCGCCGCCGGTTCCGCGACGGCCGCTGCCCGCGACGGGCCGACCGTGGCCTCGCGCCTGGCCGACTATCGCGGCCTGCTGTGGCTGATCGCCGCCTCGTTTTTCATGCAGACGCTGGACTCGACCATCGTCAACACGGCGGTGCCGAGCATCGCCGAGGCGCTGCGCATCACGCCGCTGTCGCTGCGCACCGCGCTGACCAGCTACGTGCTGACGCTGGCGATCTGCATCCCGGCCAGCCCGTGGCTGACCGACCGTTTCGGCACGCGGCGGGTGTTTGCGGTGTCGATCGCGGTGTTCACCCTCGGCTCGGCGGCCTGCGGTCTGGCGCAGAGCCTGCCCGAGCTGATCGCGGCGCGCGTGCTGCAGGGCCTGGGCGGCGCGCTGCTGATGCCGGTCGGCCGCTATGTGCTGGTGCGCGCGTTCGACAAGCGCGACTTCGTCGCGGCGATGAGCATGGTCTCGATCCCCGGCCTGCTCGGTCCGGTGCTGGGCCCGCTGCTGGGCGGCGCCTTCAGCGAATACCTGAGCTGGCGCCTGATCTTCCTGGTCAACGTGCCGGTGGGCATCGTCGGCTGGTGGCTGAACCGGCGCGCGATGCCGGAGATCCGCGATCCGCAACGCCCGTTCGACGGCATCGGCTTCGTGCTGTTCGCGCTGGCCTCGGGCCTGCTGCTGACCGCCGCCGAATTCGCCAGCGAGGACCAGCTCGCGATCGGCGGCAGCGCGGCGCTGGCCGGCGCCGTCGCCGCGGCGCTGTACTGGGCGCACAGCCAGCGCACCGCGCATCCGATCAACGATCTCGCCCTGCTGAAGATCCGCAGCTTCTGGATCGCGGTCGGCGGCAGCCTGTTCACCCGCCTCGGCGTGTCCGGCATGCCGTTCGTGTTCGCGCTGTTTCTGCAGGTCGGCTGCGGCTGGTCGCCGCTCGCGGCGGGCCTGATGATGATGCCGCAGGCGCTGGCGATGATGGCGATGAAGCTGCTGATCGACCCGCTGCTCAAGCGCTACGGCTACCGCCGCACGCTCTACGTCAACACCGTGCTGGTGGCGATCCTGCTGGGGATGTTCGCGCTGCTGACCGCGCACACGCCGTGGCCGTGGATGGCGCTGCTCAACTTCGCCTACGGCCTGGTGATGTCGCTGCAGTACACGGCGATGAACACGCTGGCCTTCGTCGATCTGCAGCCGGCGCAGGCCGGGCACGCCTCGTCGATGACCTCGACCGCGCAGTACCTGTCGATGAGCTTCGGCATCGCGCTGGCGTCGATGCTGATGAGTGCCTACGTCGGCCCGCACCGGCAACTGGCGGCGGCTTACGTCAGCGGCTTCCGCTTCAGCGCGGCGGTGCTGGCGCTGCTGACCCTGGTCGGCGCCTTCGTCTTCACCCGGCTGCGCCGCGACCGCGCGCTGCGCGCCTCGGTGGACACCCCGGAAACGGCTTCGTAGCGGTCGATCCCGCCGCCGCTGGCGGCGGCCAGCAGGTCGTCGTGCCAGTCCTCCATCAGGGTGATCAGGGCCAGTTTCTCGAACTCGCCGGCGAAGCGCTGCGCGACCGGAATCGGATCGGGCATGCAGCGGGCGTCGGCGATCAGGCCGAAGTGCACGCGGCCGTTGTAGCTGAGGATCGACAGGCCGATGCCGATCGAGCCGGTCTGCGGCACCCAGAACATCAGCTCGCGCACCTCGGCGCCGGCCAGGTACAGCGGCATCTGCGGCCCCGGCACATTGGTGGCCACCGCGCTGGCCTTGCGGCTGAACAGCTCCAGCGCCGGCCGCTGCAGCGCCGCCGGCGCCATGCCCAGCGCCGCCAGCAGGCCGAACGACACCAGCGCCTGGCGCGAGCCCTTCAGCTCGTTCATGCAGGCGGCGACGCGCTGCAGACGCCGCAACGGATGCGCCTCGCCGATCGGCAGCTCGAGAAACACCAGGCCGAAATGGTTGCCGAGCTTTTTCGCGTGTTCCAGCGGGCGCAGGTTGACCGGCACGGTGGCGCGCACGGTCACGCCGTCGACGTCCGCGCCGTGCTCCAGCAGGTGCGCGCGCAGGGCGCCGGCGGCGGCCGCCAGCAGCACGTCGTTGACCGTGCAGCCGAGCGCGCGGCCGACCGCCTTGACCTCGTCGAGCGGAATCGGCGCCGCCCAGGCCACGCGCTTGACCGTGCCCAGCGGCGCCTTCAGCGCGGTCGGCGGATCGTCCGGCAGGGCCAGGGCGCGTGCCAGTTCGCGGGTGATCTCGGAACCCTCGCGCGCCAGCGCGGCGGCGAGGGCCGGATCGCTCCACAGCTGCGCGGCTTTTTCCCAGGCCGCGCCGCCCAGCGCCAGCGCGCGCCGCAACCCGGCCTGCGCCGGGACCAGCAGGCGCTGGAACACGCCGCCGCCGTCGCGCCGCAGCCAGACCCGCGCCAGTTCGGCATGCCGGCGCGCATCGGGCGCGGCGTCGGTCAGCGACAGCAGCACCTGCACCAGCGCCAGGCCGTCGGCATAGCAGTGATGCAGGCGCGCGATCAGCGCGCTGCCGCCGGCGTAGTCCTCGATCAGATGGAACTGCCACAACGGCCTGGCGTGATCGAGCGGCGTCGAGGCCAGCTCGCCGGCATAACGCTCCAGCCCGGACTGGCCGGCCGCGCCCGGCAGCACCGCCGGGCGCACGTGCCAGTCGAGATCGAAATCGGGATCGTGCTCCCAGTGCGCCCCGGTGGCGTTGTCGACCGCGCGCTGATTGAAGCGGCGGTAGGCCAGAAACCGTTCGGCCAGCAACGCCTTGAAGGCCGCGACATCGAGGCGCCCGGAGAGCACCAGCACGCCGGTGATCATCATCAGATTGGTCGGCGACTCCATGCGCAACCAGGCCGTGTCGACCCGCGACATCGGTTCGCGACCGTCCTCGGCTGCCGGTTGCATGTCCCCTCCCGTGGCGGATCATGGCCCGCCGGTTGTGTAGCATCCGGGAGCGCGACCCCCGAAGCAATGCACCGGTCACGGAGCACGCATGCACCACGCCGCCGACATCCTGCTGCAACTGTTCATCGTCTATGCCGCCGCGCTGGTCGGCGGCGAGCTGGCGCAGCGCCTGAAAATGCCGGGCGTGGTCGGCGAGATCATCGCCGGCGCACTGATCGGGCCCTCGGCGCTGGGCTGGGTCCGGCCCGACGAGCCGCTGCAACTGCTGGCGGAGATCGGCGTGGTGCTGCTGCTGTTCGCGGTCGGGCTGGAGACGCGGCTGGGCGAGCTCCGGCGCGTCGGCGCGGCGGCGCTGGGGGTCGGCGTGCTGGGCGTCGTGTTTCCGTTCGCCGGCGCCACGCTGTGGGCACACGGGTCGGGCTTCGGCTGGGACCCGTCGATGTTCGTCGCCGCCGCCTTCGTCGCCACCTCGGTCGGCATCACCGCGCGCGTGCTGCAGGAGCTGGGCGTGCTGCAGCGGACCGAGAGCCGCGTGATCCTCGGCGCGGCGGTGATCGACGACATCCTCGCCATGCTGCTGCTGGGCGTGGTGGTGTCGCTGCAGCAGGGTGACCGTCTCGACCCGCTGCATCTCGGCGTGCTGCTGCTGGAGGCGATCGGCTTTCTCGCCGTGATCGGCTTTGTCGGCACCCGCGCCGCGCGCCTGCGCTCGGACTGGCTGGAGCGGCCGATCAATCCGCTGTCGCCGCTGACCATCGTGCTGGCGCTGTGCCTCGGCCTGGCCTGGCTGTCGACGCGCTTCGGGCTGGCCGCGATCATCGGCGCCTTCCTCGCCGGCGTGATCGCCTCGGAGACGCGTCAGCGCGAACAGCTGGAGCACCAGATGCAGCCGCTGCTGGCGCTGCTGACGCCGTTCTTTTTCGCGGTCACCGGCATGCAGCTCAAGCTGGCGGTGTTCGCCGATCCGCGGGCGCTGGGGATGCTTGCCGCGGCGACCGCGATCGCCATCGCCAGCAAGGTGCTGGGCGGATTTCTCGGCGCGCTGTCGCTGCGGCCGCGCAGCGCGCTGATCGTCGGCGTCGGCATGGTGCCGCGCGGCGAGGTCGGCGTGGTGATCGCCAGCCTCGGGCTCGCGGCGGGCGTGTTTTCCGACCGCATCTACGCGCTGATCGTGGCGATGTCGCTGCTGACCGCGCTGGTCACGCCGCCGGCGCTGGCCTGGCTGCTGCGGCGCGCGCCCGCCGACGATCCGGCGGCCTGATCCCGCTCACGTCGCGCGCATCTGCTGGTAGGCCGCCAGCGCGGCCGCGCGCGAGGCCTGCAGATCGACCATCGGCGGCGGGTAACCGCAGCGGACCCGCAACGCCGGGTCCTGCCACGGCTGCTGCAGCAACGCGTCCGGTACCGCGGCCAGCTCGGGCAGCCAGCGCCGCACGTAGCGGCCGGCGGGATCGAAGCGCTGCGCCTGGGTCACCGGATTGAAGATGCGGAAATACGGTGCGGCGTCGGCACCGCTGCCGGCGCTCCACTGCCAGCCCTGGGTGTTGTTGGCCAGATCGGCGTCGACCAGGGTGTCCCAGAACCAGCGCGCGCCGTGGTGCCAGTGCAGGCGCAGGTTCTTGGTCAGGAAGCTGGCGACGATCATGCGCACGCGGTTGTGCATCCAGCCGGTGCTCCACAGCTCGCGCATCCCGGCGTCGACGATCGGGATGCCGGTGCGGCCGTGCTGCCAGCGGGCCAGCGTTTCGGCATCGACGGTCGCCCACGCGAAGCGGTCGAAGCCGGGGTTGAGATTGGCCACGGGCGTCTGCGGAAAGTGGTACAGCAGATGATGCGCAAACTCGCGCCAGCCGAGTTCGCGGATGTACGGCTCCGCCGCGCCGGGCTCGCCGCGTGCCAGTTCGCCCAGCCGCCAGACGATCTGGCGCGGCGAGATCTCGCCGAAATGCAGGTGCGGCGACAGCCGCGAGGTGCCGCTGCGATCGGGAAAGTCGCGTTGCGTCGGGTATCCGCCCAGCGCGGCCTCGGCGAACAGTTCGAGCTGGTCCTGCGCCGCGGCGGCGCCCGGCGTCCAGGCGGCCGCCAGTCCGGCGTCCCAGCCGGTCCGCGGCAGCAGCCCCAGCGATGCCAGCGGCGATCCTGCGGCCAGCGCCGGCGCCGCGATGCGCGCCGGCGCCGCCAGCGGCGCCTGCGACGGCAGCCGCGTGCGGGCCTTGCGCCAGAACGGCGTGAACACGCGGTACGGATCGCCCTGCCCGGTCTGCAGTTGCCAGGGTTCGATCAGCAGCGCGGCGTTGCTGCTGTGCGCGGCGATGCCGCGCGCGCGCAGGGCCTCCTTGACCGCGCGGTCGCGGGCGATCGCCGCGGGCTCGCAGAGGCGGTTCCAGTACACCGCCGCGGCGCCGGTCTCCGCGATCAGGGCCTGCAGTGTGCGCAGGCTCGGTCCGCGCGCGATGTGCAGCGCGGCGCCGCGGCGCCGCAGATCGGCGTCCAGCGCCGCCAGGCCGTGGTGCAGCCACCAGCGCGCGGCGCCGCCCGGGGCCCAGGGCGCCTCCTCGGCGGGCGCGTGGACGTACAGCGGCAGCACGCGCTCGTGCGCGGCCAGCGCCGCAGCCAGCGCCGGATTGTCGGCCAGCCGCAGATCGCGCCGGAACCAGACGATGGCGACGCTCATGCGCGCAGCAACGCGCGCATCGAGTCGCCGATCCGGCCAGCGCGCACGATGCGGCGGCGCATGAGCGCAGGATCGGACATGACGGCAGGGCGGCTCGTGTTCATCGGCACAGCATGGGTACCGCCCGATGAGCACGGCGTCAACGGGCACGGACGCCCGATGCGATGCGGTCCGGCGGCAGCCGTCAGTTGAGCCCGAAGCGGCGGATCAGCAGCGCCTTGACCCCCTGCGCCAGCAGCATGTACGCGCCGAGGATGCCGACCAGATACAGCCAGTAGCCGCCGGGCAGCGGCGCGAAGCCGAACAGATGCGCCAGCGGCGTGAACGGCAGCAGGATGCCCAGCAGGCAGAAGCCCAGCGTGGTCACCAGCAGCGGCAGGCTCGGCGTGCTCTCGATGAACGGCAGGCGCGCGGTGCGGATCACGTACACGATCAGGGTCTGCGACAGCAGCGACTCGACGAACCAGCCGGTCTGGAACAGCAGCGGATGCGTCGAGAATCCCAGCAGCCACCACATCACGCCGAAGGTGACGTAGTCGAACAGCGAGCTGACCGGGCCGAAGGTGAACATGTAGCGGGCGATGTTGCCCATCTCCCAGCGCCGTGGCGTGGCGATGTACTCGACATCGACGCCGTCGGTGGCGATGGTGGTCATCGACAGGTCGTACATCAGGTTGTTGATCAGCAGCTGGATCGGCGCCATCGGCAGGAACGGCAGCAGGACGCTGGCGCCGATCACGCTGAACACGTTGCCGAAGTTGGAGCTGGCGGTCATCTTGATGTACTTGAGGATGTTGCCGAACACGCGGCGGCCCTCGAGCACGCCCTCCTCGAGCACCGCCAGGCTCTTCTCCAGCAGGATGATGTCGGCCGATTCCTTGGCGATGTCGACCGCGGTATCGACCGAGATGCCGACGTCGGCCGCGCGCAGTGCCGGACCGTCGTTGATGCCGTCGCCGAGAAACCCGACGACATGGCCCTGGCCGCGCAGGGTCTCGATCACGCGCACCTTCTGCTGCGGATTGAGCCGCGCGAACAGCTGCGTCTCGCGCACCGCGTCGGCGAGGTCGGCGTCGGACATCGCGTCCAGTTCGGGGCCGGTCAGGACGCGCTGCAGGTTCAGCCCGACCAGGCGGCAGACGTGGCGGGCGACGACGTCGTTGTCGCCGGTGAGGATCTTGACCGCGACACCGTGCTGGTTGAGCGCGCGGATCGCCTCGGCGGCGCTCTCCTTGGGCGGATCGAGGAAAGCCATGAAGCCGACCAGGGTCAGCTCGCGCTCGTCGTCGCGGCCGTAGGCCTCGCGCGGCGGTGCCATCTCGCGCACGCCGACCGCGATCACGCGGAAGCCGTCGGCGTTGAGATCGTGCGCGACCTGGCGCACCTCGGCCAGGCGGTCGGCGTCCAGCGCCGCGTCGCCATCGACGCCGGCCACGCGCGTGCAGATGCCGAGCGTCTCCGCGACCGCACCCTTGCTGATCAGCAGATGGCGGCCCTCGGGATCGCGCACCACCACCGACATGCGCCGGCGCTCGAAATCGAACGGCACCTCGTCGACCAGGGCGTAGTCGGCCGCCAGCCGGTGCGTCTCGACGCCGCCGACGCTCTCCAGCACGGCGATGTCGAGCAGGTTCTTCAGGCCGGTCTGGTAGTGGCTGTTGAGAAAGGCCAGCTCCAGCACGCGTTCGTTGTCGGCGCCGGCGGCATCGACGTGACGCTCCAGGATCACCTTGTCCTGGGTCAGCGTGCCGGTCTTGTCGGTGCACAGCACGTCGATCGCGCCGAAGTTCTGGATCGCCGGCAGGCGCTTGACGATCACGTCCTTGCGCGCCAT
>JAKAZT010000011.1 GCA_021815695.1 Pseudomonadota bacterium | reverse complement strand
CGCCGAGGCCAACATAGGCAGCGGCCAGCTGGGTGTCGAACAGGCACGCCGGGCCTTGCGGCAGCAGCGGAGCCAGCACTTCGATGTCCTCGCCGGGGCTGTGCATCACGCAGATGACGGCCGCCGATCCGAGGCGCGCACGCAAGGCCGGCCCGGCGTCGAAGGTCAGCGGATCAAGCAGCGCACTGTGCCCGGCTGCGGCCAGCTGAACCAGCGCCAGTCGTGCATGAAAGGTGTCGCGGCGCATGAACTCGGTGTCGAGGCCGATCACGCTGGCGCCCGCGCAGGCATCCAGCCAACGCTGCAGCGAGGGCGCGTCGGCGATCCAGGTCGCCGCGTCGGAGGGGGTCATGCCGGGAATCTCCCGCGTCGACGTTGCTCCGCCGCGCGCGTTTGCCTATGGTGGACGCGCACAATAGCAGCGACCGCCACGAGCCCCGAGCATGCCGAGTTCCGACACCGTCAGCCGCCAACGCGCCTTCGGCGGCATGCTGGGCATCGCACTGCTGCTGTTTGCGCTGGTCTATCGCTTCTATCCCGAGCTGCTGTACCTGCATCCCGCCACGCCGGTTCGCGACGCCGGCAACGCAGCGGCAAACGCGATCGCCGGCGCACCACTCGGTTTTGATCGCCGCCCCGACCGCTCCGACAGCGGCCAGATCAATGCCGGGCCGCCGCTGTCGCTGGCGCCCGAGCAGGTGATCGCCGCCGAACGCCTCGCGCAACTCGGCGGCGCCAAGTCCGGCGCCGAGACGCCGCAGGTCAAGGCACTGCTCGATCGTGCCGAACGGGCCCGACGTGCCGGCCGTGTCACCGGCACCGACAGTGCAGCGGCGTATTTTCTCGATGTGCTGAAGCTGGCTCCGCACGATGCCACCGCCCAGGCCGGCCTTGATGCGCTGGCCGATCGCCTGGCCAGCGATGCCGGCAGCGCCCTCGATGCGGGCGACAGCGATGCCGCGCTGGCCAATATCAACGCGCTGCGCCAGATTCCCGACACGTCCGCCGATGTCGCGCGGCTGCTGCAGCGCCTGGCTCTGCTGCAAAAGGTGCGACCGCTGCTGGTCGCCGCTGCCGAACGCAGCAAGCTCGGCGACAGCACCACGCCTGCCGGCAGCAGCGCGCTCGACCTCTATCGCCAGGTGCTCGGGATCGATCCGCGAAACAGCGTGGCGCGACGCGGCCTCGAGCGCATCCAGCGCGGCCTGCTGGACCGCACGCTTTCCGCGGTGGCACAGGACGATTTTGCAACCGCCGGCAGTGTGCTGGCGCAGGCTGCGGCGATCCTTCCCGGTTCACAGCAGCTGCAGAACGTGCAGGGCCAGATCGAGGGCCTGCGTCAGCAGCGGGCGCAGACGCTGCTGACACGGGCGAATTCGGCGATCGATGCCGGCGACACGGCGCTGGCCCAGCGGCTGGCGCAGCAGGCGCAGTCCATCAGTGCGGATGCGCCGGGACTGGCTGACCTCGCCCGGCGCCTGCGCGACGCGCGCCTGTACGCCAGCTACAAGCCGGGTCAGCTGTTTGCCGACAACTTCCTCGACACCTCCGGCAGCGCACCGGCGATGGTGGTGATCCCCGCCGGCAGCTTCGAGATGGGCGCGCGCGACGGCAGCAGCGGATTCCGCAGCACCGAGGCGCCGCAGCACGAGGTCCGATTCGCCACCGGCTTCGCGCTCAGCCGCAGCGAGATCACCGTGGGTCAATTCCGCCAGTTCGTGCGCGCGACCGGCTATGTCACCGATTCCGAGCGTCTGGGTGGCGCCAACATCTACGACGATGCCAGTGGACGCATGCACGACGACACGCATGCCAGCTGGCGCGACGACTACCAGGGCCGGCCCGCGGCCGCCGACCTGCCCGTGATCAACGTGTCCTGGAACGACGCCGAAGCCTATGTGCACTGGCTCTCGCAGGTCACCGGCAAGGCCTATCGCCTGCCCAGCGAGGCCGAGTACGAGTACGCGATGCGCGGCGGTACCAGCAGCGCCTACTGGTGGGGCAACGCAAGCCCCGCCCGGGTGGTCGAGAATCTGGCCGGCTCGCGCGACCACTCGCCGACGGGCCGGTCCTGGGCCAATGCCTTCAAGGGTTACGGCGACGGTTACTGGGGGCCGGCGCCGGTGATGCATTTCCAGCCCAACCCGTTCGGGCTGTACGACATCGATGGCAACGTCTCGGAGTGGACCGCGGATTGCTGGCACGATAACTACGTGCGGGCACCGCGCGACGGTACCGCCTGGATCAACCCCGGATGCACGCAGCATGTCGTGCGTGGCGGCTCCTGGGCCAGCTCGCCGGAGCAGGACCGCTCGGCCTATCGCATCGATGCCTCGGCGGCGACCCGCAGCGCGCGCGTCGGCTTCCGTGTCGTGCGCCAGCTCTGACCCGCGGGCACGGCGCGCGCGACAACAAACCCCTGGGTCGGAACGAAATCGGGCCGCAACCCCGTGCGGCCCGACGAACCTCGCGCGGCGGGGCATCCTGCCTGCCGCATCCTGCGGCGCGCTGCGCGTGGCCTCGACACCATGGCGGACATGCCGGCCCGGGTCTGCCGGCGATAATCGACGGAGCGCGTCATCCGATGCCTACATCGACCGCACCGGAAACGCAAAGGCCGCGACGATGCGCGGCCTCCCGATTCCGTGTCAGTGAAGCTCAGGCCAGGCCAGCCTGCTTCATCACCTCGGCGGCGAAATCCTCTTCCTTTTTCTCGATGCCCTCGCCGACCGCGAGCCGCTGGAATCCGATCACCTCGGCGCCGGCGGCCTTCACCGCCACCTCGACCGTCTGCTCGGTGTTGAGGACATAAGGCTGACCGTAAAGCGTGTTCTCGTTGACGATCTTGGCGATCTTGCCGGCGATGATCTTCTCGAGGATCGCGGCCGGCTTGGCCTTGTCCTTTTCCGACATCTTGGCCAGTTCGATTTCCTTTTCCTTGGCGACAAACGCTGCCGGCACGTCGGCAGCCTTGTTGTACGGCGGATTCATCGCTGCAACATGCATCGCCACGCCGCGCGCCAGTTCCTCGCTGCCGCCCTTGAGTTCGACCAGCACGCCGATGCGTCCGCCGTGCACATAGGCAGCCACGGTGTCCGGGCTGTCGATGCGCGCCAGGCGCCGCACCTGCACGTTCTCGCCGACCTTGGCGATCACCGCGGCACGCGCTTCCTCGACGGTTTCGCCGGAGGCAAGCCTGACCGCCTTGAGCGCCTCGGCATCCGCGGCGCCCGCAGCCAGGGCTGCCTGGGCGACAGCCGCGGCGAAAGCGAGGAAGTTGTCATCCTTGGCGACGAAGTCGGTCTCGGAGTTGATCTCGACCAGCACCGCGCGACCACCCGCGGCGGCAACCACGATGCGGCCCTCGGCGGCGATGCGACCGGCCTTCTTGTCGGCCTTGGCCAGGCCCTGCTTGCGCAGCCACTCGATCGCGGCGTCCATCTCGCCACCGACCTCGGTCAGCGCCTTCTTGCATTCCATCATGCCGGCGCCGGAGCGCTCGCGCAGTTCTTTGACCATTGGTGCGGAAATCTGCATTGCGTGAATCCTCCTGCGTGACGACGCGCCGCCGTGCGGCGCGCCGGATGCGGATGCTTATTCGCTCGCTTCGGAGCCCGTGCTGACGCCCGGGCCGGTAGCCGCGGCATCACGACCGTGGCTGCTGCCACCACCGGCACGCGGCGGGCGGGCGCCGCGCGGAGCGTCCTTCTTGCCCGGCGCACGCCGCGCAGGCGCCTTGCGACGCGAACCCTCCTCGTCCCTGGCGACCGGGTTGCCTTCGGCGTCGAGCTCGACGAACTCGTCGCCGTCACCCTGGGCAGCGGCCGGCGAAGCGGCCTTGCCCTCGAGCACGGCATCGGCGGCGGCACGGGCATAAAGCTGCACGGCACGGATGGCGTCATCGTTGCCCGGAATGGCGTAGTCCACCAGCGCCGGGTCGTAATTGGTGTCGACCACCGCCACCACCGGAATGCCCAGCTTCTTGGCTTCCAGCACGGCGATGTTCTCGTGCCCGATGTCGATCACGAACAGGGCATCCGGCAGCCGATTCATGTTCTTGATGCCACCCAGGGATTTCTGCAGTTTGTCGCGCTCGCGGCGACGCGCCAGCACCTCGTGCTTGACCAGCTTTTCGAAGCTGCCGTCGGTCTCTGCGGCCTCGAGTTCCTTCAGCCGCGACACCGACTGCTTGACGGTACGGAAATTGGTGAGCATGCCGCCCAACCAGCGCTGCGAGACATAGGGCATGCCGCAGCGCTGCGCCTCGACCTCGATCGCCTCGCGCGCCGAGCGCTTGGTACCGACGAACAGCACCGACCCGCGCTTCTGCGCCAGACCGGAGAGATAGTTCATGGCGTCGCCGAACAGCGGCAGCGTCTTTTCCAGATTGATGATGTGAATCCTGCCGCGCGCACCGAAGATGTACGGTGCCATCTTCGGATTCCAGTAACGGGTCTGGTGACCGAAATGGACGCCCGCTTCGAGCATCTGACGCATGGTGACCTGAGGCATGGTGAACTCCTTGCTGGATCCATGGGATCCGGGGGTTGGGACCTCCACGCATCCCCGTCGCCGACCCCGCCGCGGCATCCGGGTACCCTGCTCGCGGGGCGAGGCAGGGCGAACCGGAACGGCGGCAAGGCACCCCGGAAACGGTGCCGATGCGTGTGCGGATTGGGGCGGAATGCCCCCGCGATCGTGCCGCGGCGCGGTTACAATCGCGTGTGCTTTGCGATCACGGGCATCGCCCCGCCTTCGCAAATCCTTGAAATGATAGCCTGCCGGACCCAGTCCGGACAAGCTGCCGCAACGGAAACCCCGCTCATGCCCGTCACCTTCAAGACCGCCGAAGAGATCGAAAGGATGCGCGTCGCCGGACGCCTCGCCGCCGAGGTGCTGGCGCTGCTGGTGCCGCACGTGCGCGCCGGCGCGACCACCGAGGAACTCGACCGCATCGCCCACGACCATATCGTCAACGTGCAGGGCGCGGTGCCGGCCAACGTCGGCTACCGCGGCTTCCCCAAGACCCTGTGCACCTCGGTCAATCACGTGATCTGCCACGGCATTCCCAGCCCGGGCAAGACGCTCCGCGATGGAGACATCGTCAACATCGATGTCACCGTGATCAAGGACGGATACCACGGCGACACCAGCCGCATGTACAGCGTCGGCCAGCCGCCGACCCTCGCCCGACGGCTGATGGACAATGCCTACGAGGCGATGATGCTGGGCATCGCCGAAGTGCGCCCGGGCGCGACCCTGGGGGACATCGGTCATGCGATCCAGAAGCACGCCGAGGGCGCCGGCTTCTCGGTGGTGCGCGAGTACTGCGGCCACGGCATCGGCCGCGTCTATCACGAGGATCCGCAGGTGCTGCACTACGGCAAGCCCGGCACCGGCATGCGCATCGAGAAGGGCATGGTGTTCACGGTCGAGCCGATGATCAACGCCGGCAAGCCGCACACGCGCCTGCTGCCCGACGGCTGGACCGTGGTCACCAGGGACCACTCGCTGTCGGCGCAGTGGGAGCACACCGTGGCGGTCACCGACACCGGCTTCGAGATCCTCACACCCTGGCCCGACGCGGCCTGACGGCGATGGCCCCCGCGGCACGCGTGACGCTGCCGCCCCTGCCGCGCCTGCCGGCCGCGGTTCCGCGCTCGGGCGTCTCGACGCAGGCGCGTCTCGCGCTGCGCCAGTTGCTGGCTGACGATGCGCGCGATCTGGCGGCCTGCTTCGATCAGGGTGCCGATGCCACGGCTTTGGCGGCACGCCGCGCCCGGCTGATCGAACAGGTGGTCGCGCATGCGTGGACCGCCTGTCTCGGCGAGCCGGCCTCACTGGCCCTGTATGCGGTGGGCGGCTTTGGCCGCGGCCTGCTGTTTCCCTGCTCCGACGTCGATCTGCTGGCGCTGGCCGGCGATGCCGTCGCACCCCATGCGCGTGGCATCGAGGCCCTGGTCGCCTGCCTGTGGGACATCGGCCTCAAGCCCGGCCACGCCCTGCGCGATCCGGCCCAGTGTCGCGCGCTGGCGGCCGCCGACCTCAGCGTGTACACCAGCCTGCTGGATGCGCGGCGCATCGCCGGCGATGCGGCTCTCGATGCGGTCCTGCAGGCGCTGCGCGACGATCCTGCGCTGTGGCCACCCACGACCTTTCTCGCCGCCAAGCGCGCCGAACAGGCCGGCCGCCACGCACGCCGCGGTGACACGGTGCAGAACCTCGAGCCCGATCTGAAGGATGGCCCGGGCGGACTTCGCACGCTGGACCTGCTGCGCTGGCTGGGCGGACGCCTCGCCGGCGCGCCGGACTTCACCGCGATGATCACGGCGGGCCTGCTCGATCCGGCCGAGGGCGCTGCGCTGGAAGCGGCCGAGGCGGTCCTGCGCCGCGATCGCACCGCGCTGCATCTCGCCGCCGGACGCGCCGAGGAACGTCTGCTGTTCGATCATCAGCGCGCGCTGGCGGAGCGTCTCGGTTTTCGCGAGGAGCATGCCGGCAACCTGGCCGTCGAGCAGTTCATGCAGGCCTACTATCGCGCCGCCGGCAGCATCGAGCGGCTGGGCGCACAGATCATCGCGCGCATGGACGAACGCCTGCACCCGCTGCCGCCCGCGCAACCGGTGGATGCCGAATTCCAGCGCCGCGGCTCGCGCCTCGAGCCGCTCGATCCGGCACTGTTCGAACGCGATCCGTCGGCGCTGGTGCGTCTGTTCGCCGTCGCAACCGAATACCAGTCCATCGACGGCTGCAGCGCGGTTGCCATGCGCGCCGTGCAGCGCGCACTGGCGATGCACGGCGCCGCGCTGGCCACCCATGCCGGCGCGCTGGCGGCGTTCCGCGCCCTGCTGGCGCGCGGCGCGGTCGCCGTGCCGGCCCTGATCGAGATGAACCGCCAGCGCGTGCTCGGCGCCCTGCTGCCGGCGTTCGCGCGCGTCGCCGGGCGCATGCAGTACGACCTTTTTCACGTCTACACCGTCGACGAGCACACGCTGCGCGTGCTGCGCAATCTCGCCCGCTTCGCCGAAACGGACGCGCGCGCGGAGTTTCCGCTCGCCTGCGAGCGCTACGCCGCGCTGGAGCGCGTAGATCTGCTGCTGCTCGCGGCACTGTTCCACGACATCGCCAAGGGACGCGGCGGCGATCACAGCGAACTGGGCGCCGACGAGATGCGCGCCTTCGGCGCCCGCCTGGGGCTGCCGGTCACCGACATCGAACGTGCCGCCTGGCTGGTGCGCCATCACCTGCTCCTCAGCGTCACCGCGCAGCGCCAGGACATCGGCGACCCCGACGTGGTGCGCCGCTTCGCCGCCCAGGTCGGCGACCCCGGACGCCTGGATGATCTGTACCTGCTGACCGTCGCCGACATCATCGGCACCAGCCCGAAATTGTGGAACGCCTGGAAGGATCGCCTGCTGGCCGATCTCTACCGCGCCACACGCCAACGCCTGCTGGGCGAGGAAGCGGAACCCGCCGGTGACGAGGTCAGCGCGCGCGCGGCGCAGGCGCAGGCGCGCGCCCTGCTGGCCACCGCGGGCGTCACCGAGGCGGCCGTGGCCGACATCTGGGCGCAATGGCCTGCGGCGAGCTTCCTGCGCCAGCGACCGGCGCAGATCGCCTGGCAGACGCAGGCGCTGCTGCACGCCGGGGGTTCGTTGCCGGTGGTGGCGGTCCTGCCGCACTCGCTGCGCGGCGCCAGCGAGGTCTTTGTCTGTGCACCCGACCGCGACGGCCTGTTCGCGGCGATCACCGCCACCTTCGAGCGCCTGCGCTTCGGCGTCCTGGAAGCGCGCGTGCTCGGCACTCGCGACGGGCTGGCGCTGGACAGCTTTCTGCTGCTCGAGGCCGACACCCAGGCCGCAGCCAGTCCCGAGCGCGCCGAGGAGCTGCGCCGGCGACTGCTGGCCGCGCTCGCCGATCCGCTGCGGGTGCGCGCGCCGCGACACGCGCCGCAGCGACGACTGCGCCACTTCCAGCGCGCGCCGCGCATCGAGTTCGATCAGAACCCGAATGGCCGCACCCGGCTGGCGCTGGTCTGCACCGACCGCCCGGGCTTGCTGGCGGACATCGCCCAAGCCTTTCGCACCGCCGGTGTGCGCGTGCATGATGCGCGCATCGCCACGTTCGGCGAGCGTGCGGAAGATTTCTTCGAGCTGACCGACGCTGCCGACCGCGCCCTCGACGGCGCCCGGCAGCAGGCTTTGAATACAGCGCTGCACGAACGCCTCGATCCGTCCGCCGCCCCGAACCCGAGCCATCGCCATGCCCACGACTGAAGCCCTTGTCCGCAGCGCGTGGCAGCAGCGCGACGCGCTCACGCCAGCAAAGATGAGCGACGCGATAGGCCCGGCCGTGGAGCGTGTGCTCGACCGACTCGAGCGCGGCGAACTGCGCGTGGCCGAGCCCGACGGCAACGGCGGCTGGCACGTGCACGAGTGGCTGAAGATGGCGGTGCTGCTGTATTTCCGCAGCCATTCCAGCACCCTGATGAACGGCGGCGCGATGGCGACGTTCGACAAGGTCCCGTTGCGCTTCGCCGGCGCCGACGAGGCGGTGTTCCGCGATCTCGGCGCGCGCGTGGTGCCGGGAGCGCTGGTGCGCCGCGGTGCGCACATCGGCCGCGACGCGGTCCTGATGCCGAGCTACGTCAACATCGGCGCCCATGTCGGACCGGAAACGATGGTCGACACCTGGGCCACGGTCGGCTCCTGCGCACAGATCGGCGCACGCGTGCACCTGTCCGGCGGCGTCGGCATCGGCGGTGTGCTGGAACCCCTGCAGGCAGCACCCACGATCATCGAGGACGACTGCTTCATCGGCGCGCGCTCGGAAGTCGTCGAAGGCGTGATCGTCGAGCGCGGCAGCGTGATCGGCATGGGCGTGTTCCTCGGCCAGTCCACGCGCATCTACGACCGCGCCAGCGGCGCGGTGAGCCATGGCCGCGTGCCCGCCGGCAGCGTCGTCGTCGCCGGCAGCCTGCCCGCGACGGACGGCAGCCACAGCCTGTATGCGGCGGTCATCGTCAAGCGCGTGGACGCAAAGACCCGTGCCAAGACCGGCATCAACGCGTTGCTGCGAGGCGATTGAGCATGCGTCGTCAGCGGCAGATCCCGACACCCGCCGCGGCACCAGCCATGGTCACGCAACTGTACGGACTGGAGCGCTGCAGCACCTGCATCAGGGCCCGCGACTGGCTGAACTCGCGCAGGATCGACTACCGCTTCACGGACTATCGCGCACAGCCCATCGCGCCGGCCACGCTCGCAGTCTGGGCGCAGACGCTGGGCTGGGAAAAGCTCGTCAACCGCGCCGGCACCACCTGGCGCAGCCTCGGCGGCGCGCAGAAGGCGGCGACGAGCGACGCCGAGTGGCTGGCGCTGATCGCGGCCTTTCCGACGCTGGTCAAGCGCCCGGTCGTGGTCCGCGACGGCAGGGTGAGCGTCGGCTTCAGCGAAAAGACTTTTGCCGAACGGTTCGGGGCCTGAGCGCGTGGGACTGACCCTGTACGGGCTCGCCTCCTGCGACACCTGTGGCAAGGCGCGACGCTGGCTGCAGCGTTTCGGGCATGTGCATGACTTCGTCGATCTGCAGCTGTCGCGGCCGGATGCCGACACCCTGCGCGCCTGGGCCGCTGCCGCGGGCGGCTGGGAGGCACTGGTGGATCGCGGCGGCGCAGCCTGGCAACGCCTGCTTTCGGTGCGTCGTGACCCCGCCAGCGACCCCGAGTGGACCCTGCTGATCCGCGAACACCCCGGCGTGCTGCGGCATCCGGTGGCGTGGTCCGGCCCTGGCCGGATCGGCCTCGGATTCAGCGGCGGCCAGTACGAAAAGCGCTACGGCAAACCCTGAAGCGGCGTCCCCGCTCCCGACCGACGGCGGCTGGCGATGCCCGGGCTCTTCGGCGAGTCCGGAACCGGATCGCACTCGCGTGATGATATCTTTATGATATCTTTCACCCACGATCCGGGGGTCTGCCATGAACGAACGCAAGGGTCTTTCGCTGTCCGGCATCCCGATGCTGCTGGTGTCGCTGCTCGCCCTGTCCGGCATCGCCGCGCTGTTCCTCGACGGGCTCGACCGCCAGGACGCGGGCGCCGGCATCACGGCGGTGGTGCTGTTCGCGCTGTGGATGTTCCTCAACAAGGGTTTCTTCCAGGTGCAGCCGAACCAGGGCCAGGTGCTGCAGCTGTTCGGACGCTACGCCGGCACCGCGCGCGACGAGGGCCTGCGCTGGACCAATCCGTTCTACGCCAAGCGCAGCTTGAGTCTGCGCGTGCGCAACTTCGAGTCGTCCAAGCTCAAGGTCAACGACTTCGACGGCAACCCGATCGAGATCGCCGCCGTGGTGGTCTGGCAGGTGGTCGATACCTACGAGGCGGTGTTCCAGGTCGACAACTACGAAAACTACGTGCAGATCCAGTCCGAATCCGCGCTGCGGCAGATGGCGCAGAGCTATCCCTACGACGCCCACGACGACAGCAAGCCCTCGTTGCGCAGCCACGGCGAGGTGATCAATACGCACCTGCGCGACGAGATCCAGACCCGCCTCGGCAAAGCCGGCGTGCAGGTGGTCGAGGCGCGCATCAGCCACCTCGCCTATGCGCAGGAGATCGCCCAGGCGATGCTCCAGCGCCAGCAGGCCGGCGCGATCATCGCCGCGCGCATGCTGATCGTCGAAGGTGCGGTCAGCATGGTCGAGATGGCCCTGCAACGCCTCGAGCAGGGCGGCCAGGTCAAGCTGGACGAGGAGCGCAAGGCGTCGATGGTGTCCAACCTGCTGGTCGTGCTGTGCGGCGAACGCGGCACCCAGCCGGTAGTCAATACCGGCACGCTGTACAACGGTTGAGCACCGGTGCCGGATCGCTTCCGACAACCTGCGTCAGGTACGTCCGGCCGCGGACTGCGGTCTTCCGCTGCGCGTGCCGGCCACTCCGTGCGGGTGCTGCCGCGATCGCCTCCGGAGTCCGCATGAGTGCCGACAAGAAAGCCTATCCGCTGCGCGTCAATGCCGATGTACTGGCCGCCATGCAGCGCTGGGCCGACGACGAGCTGCGCAGCCTCAACGCGCAGATCGAATACGTGCTGCGCGAGGCGTTGCGCAAGGCCGGCCGCTTGCCGGCCAGTGCATCGCGCAAGCGCGGCAGCGAATGATCCGGCCAGCGCCCGCCCTTCGAACAGGAGACCGACCGTGGCTGCATGGGACTACAAAGTCGTCAATCTGGTGCTGGTGAAGAAGTGCTCGTTGATGGGTCGACTGGAACCGGGTGCGCTTCCCGACGACGACCCCATGGTCAGGGAAATGCGTGACCTCGGTACTCTGGGCTGGGAGCTGGTCGGCGTGCACAACGAACCGCCGTATATTGGCGTTACCCTGTTCTTCAAGCGCCCGCGCTGAGCGGGCGCCCACGGCCCGCTGCGGGTCCCGCCACGGAGGAAAGACAATGAACGCACGATCCATGCTGATACCCGCGCTCGGTCTCGGCGCAGCGCTGCTGGCGGGCGCTCCCGTACTGGCGTCCAAGGTGGCGAATCGACCCGTGATGCCCGCCACTGCCCCCGCGGCGGTCGCCGGCAGCATGGCCGCCGAACACGGCGCCGCGACTGCGGCCGTGGATGCGATGGCCGCAGGTCGCTGGACCGATGCCTCACACGGGTTCGACGCCGCCATGCAGCAAGCGGCCCCGCCCGCCGCAGTGGAGAAAATCTGGCAGCAGTTGGTCGCGCAGTACGGACCCTACCGGGGCCACGGCGCCGCCAGCGACCTGCCGGCACCGGCGCCCTACCGCAACGTGGTCGTGCCGGTGACCTTCGGCAAACAGGTGGTCGGCATGCAGTTCAGCTATGGCGCGCAGGGCGCGGTCGCCGGCCTGCATCTGGTCCCGCCGCCAACCTGAGTTCCCGGCTGATGGCGGATTCACCGCGATCCATGGACCATCCCCACCCGGCCCCGCCGCCGCGCAGCGCCGAGCGAACAGTGCTGCTGCGACGCGCGCGTGCACTCGGCGTGCCGGCCGACTACGGTCGTGTGCGCGGACTGCCGCCGATGCGCGAACCGCAGCGATTGAGCTTCATCGGCCATGATGTCCACGGCCGTCCGCAATGGCTCGCACCGCGCGCGGCCACGGCGCTGCGCCGCCTGCTCCGGGCCTCGGCTGCGGACCGGGTCACGATCGACCTGGTGTCGGCGTTTCGCACCATCGAGTACCAGCTCGAAATCCTCGAACGCAAATGCGCGCGCGGACAATCGATCGACGAGATCCTGCGCGTCAGTGCCGCACCGGGTTACAGCGAGCACCATTCGGGCCGCGCCGTCGACCTGACCACCCCCGGATACGTGCCACTGGAAGAGGTCTTCGAGCACTCGCCGGCGTTCGCATGGCTGCAGCGGCACGCGGCGGACTTCGGCTTCCGGATGTCGTACCCGCGCGGCAACGCACACGGGATCGCGCATGAGCCATGGCACTGGTGCTGGCACGCGCGCTGACGTCTGGCCCGAACCTTCCCTGGTGCGTGGTACCGGCCCGCACATCCTTGTGCGTGCGCTCGCCGGCGCGAGATGCGCTTCAACGCATCTCGCGTCAGTTCCCGGCTCGCCCGTGGCACTGGTGCTGGCACGCGCGCTGACGTCTGGCCCGAACCTTTCCCGTTGCGTGATGCCGGCTCCTGTTCGCAAGGGCAGTGCAGGCCGGGCATGACCTGCCACCACCCCGTTTCGCCACCGCAAGCAGCAAGGTTTCCCGGCGGGCGGGCCGCGGCAACGGTCTTGTCATGCCGAGCGCAGCGAAGCATCTGACCTGCCGAGCCATCCCGGCCGGCAATGCAGCAGGGCTGCCCGTCGCCCTCCAGGTCTTGCGGGCTTTGCCCCCGGGGATGACCGGGGGATCGCTCACGACGCTGCGATGGCGGCTTCCAGTTCGGGCAGGTGCGGCGCCCAGGTGCGCCAGCGGCCGATCGAGGCCGTATGGATCTTCTGTCGCGCCTGCCAGACGCTGGCGGTCCGGATCGGCTGCGGTGGCGACGCGCCGCTCGCATCCGGCTCCAGCCCGAGGAAGGCGTGCAGCCGCGCCAGGGTGGCCTCGCTGTCGCCAGCCAGGGCCTCGTAGTCGAGTTCGAACAACGGTACCTCCAGCACGCCGCGCCAGTGATCCATCAGCTGCCGATAGCCCGCTGCGTAGGCGGCGATATCGGCGAAGTCGTAGGCGTAGGCGTTGTCCTCGTGCGCGAACATCTGCTGCCACAGCGACAGCGCGGTGTCGCGCAGGTCGCGTCGGCAATGGATCACGCGCAGGCCCGGCAGCAGCGCAACGGCGTGCCCGAGATGGCGGAAGTTGAGCGGGTTCTTGTCGATGCAGCAGCGTGCCGGCCCGTCATCGCCGCGCAACTGCGCCGCATACAGCGATGCCGCGTGATGCAGCGCCGTGCTTGCGCCACCCGCGCCATCGACATAGGTGGCCAGATGCGCCAGCCAGTTCAACTCGCCGCGCCCGCGCACCGCCGGGTGTCGCGCGAGCAGGGTCGCCGCCAGCGTGGTGCCCGAACGCGGCAGGCCGACGATCAGGACCGGCATGAATCCGCGCTCCGGCGACGTCACCACCGGATGCGGCGGCGGCAGCCTGCGCTGGCGGTCGACGAAAGCCTGCCACCCGGCGCGCGACCAGCCCAGCCGCGCGCGCAGCGCGACGTTGCCGGCGCGCAGCGCGCGCACGGCGCCGGCGATGTCACCGAGGTCAGCCTCGATCTTGCCGAGCGCGAAATGCGCGGCGATACCGACCATGTCGGTGGTCCCGCGCCGCGCCGCGACGGCGGCGACGCGCATGGCATCCACCTCGTCGCGCTGGTGGAAGCGATGCGCCGTCGCCAGCCGCACCCACAGCCCGGGCTGCGCAGGATCGATGTCGAGACTGGCCCGCAGATGCGCGCGTGCCTGCTCGAAGCGGCCCAGCTCGAGCGCCAGCTCGCCCATCTGCGCATGCAGTGGCGCATCGCCCGGATGCGCTTTCAGCGCCTTTCCGGCAATCTCGAAGGCGCGCGCAGCCAGACCGCATTCGCGCAGAAAGCCGATCGTCGCCAGCGCATCATCGCGTGCCGGCGCTGCGTCGTGCCATGGCAACAGCATCGCCTCGCCGGCCGCCTGATGCCGCCCCAGCTCGCGCAGCAGGTGCGCCAGCGATACCGCCGCCTGACGCTGACCCGGCTCGGCGGCCAGCACGGCACGCAGTTCCCGCTCGGCGGCGGTGCGTTCGCCGACCATGCGCAGCGCATTGCCGAACAGCACGCGCAGGGCGTGGGCATGGACATGCTGATCGAGACCCTGTTCGGCGACCGTCGCCGCGATCCCCGGCACGCCGGCGCGCATCAGGCCCTCAGCCAGCTGCAGCCAGTCGGCAGCCGTCAGCGTCGCGCTCCCGAGTGCGCGCTGCAGGCCGGCATAGGCGGCCGCCGCGCCGGCACCGGCAGCACGGGCGCGAAAATCATCGAGCAGTGCCTCGACGTTCATGCACCCGCGCCGGCGCGCGCAGCGGCACGGGTCGCCTCGACCACCCGCCAAAGGTAGAAGCCTGCCAGCGTGCGATACGGAGCCCAGCGTTCGCCGAGCGCCGCCAGCGCGCGCGGCGCGGGCAGCTCCTCGAGTCCGTGCACGATCTGCGCGCCCATGCGCACGCCGAGATCGTCGACCGGCAGCACGTCCGGCCGACCAAGGCGGAACATCAGCATCATCTCCACGGTCCAGCGGCCGATGCCGCGCACCTGGGTCAGGTGTTCGATGATCGCGGTGTCGGACATGCGCGCGAGCTGGCGCGGAGTCGGCACGATGCCGGCGTCGGCCTTGGCCGCCAGGTCGCGCAAGGCGGCGATCTTGTTGCGCGACACACCGGCCGTGCGCAATGCCTCGTCGGTCAGCCTGATGATGCCGTCCGGATCGATGCGTCCGCGCCGCGGCATCAGCGCGACCACGCGCGCGGTGATCGTCGCTGCCGCCTTGCCGGCCAGCTGCTGGTGCAGGATCGAGCGCGCCAGCGCATCGACCGGATCGAACGGCTTGCGGAAATCGAATGCAAGCGGGCCGATGCGGCGCATCCATGGCGCCAGGCGGCGATCGCATCGCGCCAGATGGACGCGCGCGGCTTCGAGATCGAAACCGCGCGTGATGACGGCATGGGCAGGCATGGCAGACCCCCGGTGGATGCGCGATTGTGGCGGCGGACCGGCGCCGCCGCCAGACGGCTCAAGCGGCCTTGCGCGCGCGCAGTGCCAATCCCAGTGCGATCCAGCCGATGATGAAGGCAAGCCCGCCCAGTGGCGTGATCACGCCGATCCAGTGCGGGGCGCCCAGCGCGAGCGCGTAAAGGCTGCCGCAAAAAAGCACGATGCCGATGCCGAACGCTCGCAGGGCAACCACGCGGGCACCCCCGGGCGGCGCCGCAGACACGGTCAGGGCCAATGCCAGCGCATGCCAGAACTGGTAGTCGACCGCGGTGTGCCAGACGCTCATGGCCTGCGCGGCGAGGTGCCCGCTGAGTGCATGCGCACCGAATGCCCCGAGCAAAACGGCCGTGACGCCCGCGGCAGCGACAGCGGCAGGCCCGGCATTCGCGGTTTTCATCAGCGTCCTCCGTCGTTGATGGTCGATGGCTCCGCAACGCTGCTGCTGGCGGCGGGCGACGCCGCCGACGCCGCCGACGCGGGCATCGGCATGCCGGGTTGCAGCGATCCGCTGAGCAGCGACCAGGTGCCGGGTGCCAGCACCCAGGTGCGTCCCTGCAGCCACGCCGCCAGTGCGACAGCACGCGCCGCGAGCGATGGCGGTTCCCCACGCGGTGCCTGCACCGTCAGCACGGCGCGGGTTGGCGCCCCCGCTCCCGCCGGCTGCCACAGACGCAGCACGATGATGATGCCGTCGCGCAGTGCGACCCGTGCCCGCAGCGCATTCGCAGGCGGTGTCGTGCCCGGTTCGACGGCGCTGTAATCGATGCCGTCGAGCACGTCAGCCACCAGATCGCGACGCGCCGCGGCCTGCACGCCGGGCGGTGCATGCAGCACCCGCAAGCGGCCGTCGGCCTCGCGGGCGACGACATAGCGGGTGCCGCTCGCATCACTCACGGCGACCGCCTGTACTGCATCAGACGCGATGCTGAGCAGCGGATGCGGCATCCAGTCCGCTGGCGCGCGCGGCGGCGTCAGATCACCCGCGACGAGCAGACTCTCGGCATGGCCGGCGCGGCGGACAAAGGTGCCGTCCAGACGCGCGTCGTAGCGGCCGATCAGCAGTGCCGGTTCCGGCATGAGGCCGGACAAGCGCGCTTCCACGCCGCTCGCACCGGCATGATCGATGGCAGCCACTCCGATCAGCGGATACAGCGACGGGTCGCGAGTCTTGCCGGCGATGATGCGCGCATGTGCCAGCCGCAGCAGATAGGCGCGCACCCGTGCCGGGTCGGCCGGCGCCGCGGTCTCGGCCACCTTCCAGCCTTCCGCGGTGCGCTGCAGGGTGACCAGCGCCCGCGCGTCGCCGCCCACCAGTTGCAGCCCGGTGACGGCATTGATCGAGGATTCCAGCCCCGGCAGCAGCCGGGTACCGTCGACCCCGGGCTGGCGGCGCTGCGACGCCGCGTGCTCGAGAACCACCACGGCGATCAGCGCCAGCAGGGTGACGGCCAGCAGTGCCAGCAGGGCGCGCGGCCTCATCGTCCCTCACTCCGCCAGCGGCGGCGGCGCCAGGCCCGCAGCAGTGCCCAGGCCATCGCGAACAGGCTCACCAGGATCGGCATCAGCACGATGTTGATCAGCTTGAGGCGCTCCCCGAGGCGGTCGATGCGCGCGTCCAGCGAACGCTGCACCTCGCGCAACTGGCGCCGGATCTCGGCACGGCGACGCGTGAAGGACGCGATCTCGCCGCGCTGGGCCGCGGTCAGCATGGGCGTGCCGCCCGAGTTGCGCGCCTGCTCGAGATCGGCCAGCCGACGCTCGGTGTCATTGAGCTGCTGTTGCAGCTCGAACTGCTTGGCGCTGAAGGCTGCCTCGGCTTGCCGACGCAGGGCCTCGACCCGGGTGAACGGACGCGCCGCGAGCGCACGACCGCGAATCGAGATCAGTGCCGATGATCCGGCCAGGTTGTCCATGGCATTGAGGAAGAAATCGCCATTGTTGGCGAACGGATTGGTGATCGTCTGGCCGAGCAGCGGCATCAGCTGCACCCACAGACGATCGCTGAGCAGGTCGGTGTCGGCGACCAGCAGTACCTCGCCGGGTCGGGGTGGCGCATTTGCAACGGGAGCATCGCCGGCAAAGGCCGCCGGCAGTGCTCCGGTCAGACGGGCGGCGATCACGTAGCGTTCGCCGCCGGGCTGAAAACCGTCCAGCAGGGTCGACGGATCGCCCGCGGCCAGCACCGCCGCCACCGGCACCTGCTCCGACTCGCCGCTGGACTGCAGCAGCGGCTCCAGCCGGGTGTGCGCATGCTCGCTCAGCTCCAGGCTGCCGGCGGTGGAGACGTTGATGCTGCTGAGCCCCGCGGTAATCACGTCATCGCGATTCAGCTCGCCGCGGCCCAGTCCGAGCACCGCCGGATCGCGCACCGGTGCGCCGGCGGGATCGATGCTGATGGCCTGCGCCAGACTGCTGTCGAGTACCACGCGATCCGGATTCCAGGTGATCCCCCATGCGGTCAGCAGCGGCGCCATGGCCGTCGCCGTGGCCTGCGCGCTGGCCTGCGCGTCGGCCGGCGCAATGCTCTCGGGGTCGGGATCCATGAACAGCGCCACATGGCCGCCCTGCTGCACATAGCGGTCGATCGCACGCTGCGCGACGGGCGTCAGCCCGGCCGGCTGAACCAGCAGCAGCACCTTGACGTCGGCGGGTATCGCACGCAGCGTCGCCCCATCCAGCGGGCGTACGCGAAACAGCTGGCCGAGCTGGCGGAATGCCGTCCACGGCGGCGTCGCATCGGCGCCGCCACCCTGCACCGGCAGGCTGCTGATCAGCCCGATCACCGGGCGCTGGCGCTGGTCGAGCTGCTGGATCATGCGCGCGACGTCGTATTCGAGAAACGACTCCTTGTCACGCTGCAGAAACGGAATCACCTGCACGCCATCGGTGGTGTTGGTGCCGGCGATACCGAAAAAGATGCGCCCTCCGTTGACGCCCCCGGGCGCCGGCGTCAGCCCCAGCGCCTGCGCGCGCTCCTCGGCATCCGAATAGGGCGCCGGATCGATCACCCGGATGCGGATGCGCCCGTGCGCATGCTCGGCGATGTCATGCAGCAGCAGCTCGACGCGCTGGGCATAGGCGCGCAATTGCGGCAGATCCCGCGCGGCATGCCGCGAAAAATACAGGTACAGGTCCACCGGCTCATGCAGCGAGCCGGCGATGCGCAACGTGCCCGGCGCCAACGTGTAGACATGGCCCGCGGTCAGGTCCACCTGCACGCCGCGCAGCACGCGCGCGTCGATCAGCACCAGCGAGACGTAGAGGACAGCCAGCGTCAGCAGCGCGATCAGGGCGGCAAGGCGGCGCGACAGGCGCATCTCAGCCGGTCTCGGTCAGTTCGAGCAGCAGCACCCCGGCGCCCAGCCAGCAGACGATCGTCAGCACGAAAAACATGACGTCATCGGCGTTGAGCACGCCGCGCGCGATCGCCTCGTAATGGTCGATGAAGCTGAATCCCGCCAGTGCGTCCGCCACGCCGGGTGGCAGCCAGCCCTGTACCAGACCCAGCACGAGCCGATGCCCGGCCAGCAGATAACCCAAGCCGACGAGCTCGGTCAGGATGAAGGCCACCACCTGACTGCGGGTCGCGGCGGACAGCCCGGTACCGATCGCCAGCAGCGCGCCGGCCATCAGCAGGCTGCCGCAGTAGGCGGCGAGGATCGCGCCGTTGTCCGGATGGCCGAGGTAGTTGACCGTCAGCCAGAGCGGAAACGTCAAGGCCAGCGCCAGCGCGATGAAGGCCCATGCCGCCAGGAACTTGCCGAGCATCGCCGCGCCGCGACCGATCGGCAAGGTCAGCAGCAACTCCAGCGTGCCGCTGCGGCGCTCCTCGGCCCACAGCCGCATCGCCACTGCCGGCACCAGAACCAGGAACAGCCAGGGGAGGTAGCTGAAGAACGGGGTCAGGTCGGCCTGGCCGCGGCGGTAGAAATCACCCAGATAAAACGTGAACGCACCGGCCAGGGCGAGAAAGATCACGATGAAGACATAGGCGACCGGCGTCACCAGGTACGCCGCCAGTTCGCGTCGCAGGACCGCCAGCAAGGCACTCATGCCGCCTCCGCGGGATCGGCTGTCAGGCGGCGGAACACGTCATCGAGACGGCCGCGCTCGAGGGCCAGCTCGCTGATTGCGACGCGCTGGGCGGCAAGGATGCCCTGCACCTCGGCAAGTATCGCGCGACCCGGCTTGGGAAAGACGGTCACCCGCCCGCCCAGCGGCTCCACCTCGACGGTGTCCACCCCGGGCAGCAGGCTGATCGCGGCGCGCGCAGGCCCCGCGCCGGGCGCGCTGAAGGACACCGCGCCGTGATAGCGCGAGCGGCGTTCCAGCTCGGCCGGCGTGGCGTCGGCGAGCAGACGTCCGCGCGCGATCACCGCGACGCGGCTGCAGACCGTGGGCACCTCTTCCAGCAGATGGGTCGAGATCAGGATGGCGCGGTCCCGGGCCAGTCCGCGGATCAGCGCGCGCGCCGCCTGCTTCTGGTTGGGATCGAGGCCGTCGGTCGGCTCGTCGAGGATCAGTACCGGCGGATCGTGCAGGATCGCCTGTGCCAACCCGACCCGGCGCCGGTAGCCCTTCGACAGCGTCTCGATCGGCAGCGCCAGCACGTCGTCCAGCTCCAACTGCTGGATCACGGCATCGAGGCGGCTGCGCCGACGCTCGCCGGACAATCGGCGCACCCGCGCGATGAACTGCAGGAATCCCAGTACGCTCATCTCGCCGTAGCTGGGCGCGCCCTCCGGCAGGTAGCCCAGCGCGCGACGGGCCGCGTGCGGCTGTCGCTCGACGTCGTGGCCAGCGATGCGCGCGCGCCCGCTGCCGGGCGCCAGAAAACCGGCCAGCATGCGCAGACTGGTGGTCTTGCCGGCGCCATTGGGGCCCAGCAGGCCGACCACCTCGCCGGCACGCACGCGCAGGTTCAGTGCGTCCACCGCCAGCATCCCGCCGTAGTGACGCGAAAGGTTCTCGGCTTCGATCATGGCGCGCATGGCGGCCCGCAGGTGACGGCTTGCCAATCTACCGCAGGCCGGTCCGGAAGTTCCCGGGTGCGGAAACGACAAGCCCTTCCCGACTCACCGGGAAGGGCTTGCTGGACGACCTCGGCGCGCGGGTTTCAGCCGGCGCTGGTCGCGGCCGCAGGGACCGAGCCCGCCGACGCCGGGGCCGAAGCGGAAGAAGCCGGCGCACTGGAGGCCGTGGCGGGTGCCGCGGCGGGCGCCTGCTCCGGCGTCTGCGCCGGTGCGCCGAAGACCGGCAGATAGACGTTGAAGGTCTGCTGGTCGTAGGCGGTGGTGGCCGGATCGGTCATCAGCACGTCGTAGAAGCGGTGCGCACCGTCATCGAAGGCATAACCGTGGGTCAGCGCATAGGCCTTGAGCTGCAGGCGCGTCAGCGGCACGCCGGCGGGCGAACCGTTCCAGGTCGCCGTGAGCGCATGGCCGCCGAAGGCCATGCGTGCCTGGACCGGGCCCTCGACCTCGAGTGCGCCCTTGGCGAGCCAGGTGCCCGGAGCCGCCGTGCTGTCGCCGGCCTGATCGGCAGCAGCAGTCGCGGCGGCGGGCGCCCCCGGCTGGCTCAGGTCGTCGCTCTGGCCGGCGACCGTCAGCGTGCTGCTGTTGATCGGCACGGCGACGTCGAAGCGGTAATACTCGTCGCCCCAGTCGGTGGTGAAAGTGGTGGGCTGCCCGGCGGCACTGACACCGAGCTTTTTCATCGCCGCATCGATTTCGGTCATCGCCTTGGCGGTCGCCGCATCGACATCATCCAGGGTGCGCTTGGCCTTGGTCGAAACGAACAGGACCGGCTGCCGGGGTGTATGCACCAGTTGCGGCCTGACCCCGTCGTAGCTGATGTTGGGAATCGAAGCCAGGGTGTTCTGCAGGTTGTTCAGCGTGTACTGGATGAAGGCCGCGGGTTCGCCGTGGATGTACAGCTGCGACAGGCGGTCGATCAGGTTCCAGCCGTAATTGACCTTGTAGCGCATGGTGACGCGCACCAGCTTCTGGCTGCTGCCGGCACGCTCGAGGTCGATCTCGATGCGCTGGTCATGGCCGTACCACCCGTTGAGGAAACCACCCCGATGCCTGAGCTTCCAGACGATGGTGGCGCTGCCCTGGGTGCTGACGTCGCTCGCCGCCGGCTGGGCCGAGACGATGTCCAGCGAGCCATCCAGCACCTTCGGGTTGCTGCTCTTCCAGCTGACCGCGGCTCCCGGGCCATAGGCAGGACCGGAAAAGGTGAACTGGGTATTCGGATCATAGGCGCGCAGCACGCCGTAATCGGGGAAACGACGGTAATTGTTGAGGATGTCGTAAACGTGGCGCAGGTCATGACTGACCTCGATCGAACGCGAGGTGCTGCCTTCATCGGGCAGCAGCAGGGCGACCACCAGGCCGAGCACCATGACCATCAGCACGGCAACGATCACTTCGATAACACGCGTCATTAACGATTCTCCAGACCTGGGGACCGGTGCCGGGTAGCACCGTGGGGCAGGAACCCCCTGCACGGCCATCTGCCCCGCGGGCGCGGGCCGAAGCGTTCATGGTAGCGACTCGCCTGCGCGAGCGCCACGACCCGCCGCCGTCGCGGAGTGGCCGCCGGAATCAGCTGCCAGCCGGCGCGTTCGAGGCTCGCCGCCGCCGCAGTCGTGCCACCTCAGACGATGCCGATCTCGAGCGCCTTGAGCACCGCGCGGGTGCGATCACGCACGCCCAGCTTGGACAGGATGTTGGACACGTGGTTCTTGACCGTACCTTCGGCGACACGCAGCGAATTGGCGATTTCCTTGTTGCTGTAGCCGCTGGCCATCAGGCGCAGGATCTCGGTCTCGCGCTCGGTCAGCGGATCGGGCTGGTCGAGGCTGGTGAACTGGTTCTGCATGCGCTCGACGCCTGCCAGCAGGCGCTGGGTCACCGCCGGCGCCACCAGCGAGCCGCCGGCGGCCACCGTGCGCACCGCCTCGACCAGCTGATCCAGGGAGACGTCCTTGAGCAGATAGCCGCGCGCGCCGGCCTTCAGCCCGGCCAGTACCAGCTGGTCGTCGTCGAAGGTGGTCAGGATCACGGTCGGCGGCAGTGCCTCCTGCTGCGCCAGCGCCTGCAGTACCTCGATGCCGTTCATTCCCGGCATGCGCATGTCCAGCAGCACCACATCGGGTTTCAGTCGCGGGATCGTCGCCACCGCCTGGGCGCCGTCGACGCATTCGGCGACCACGCGGATGTCCTCGGCCAGATCCAGCAGCGAGCGGATGCCCTGGCGCACCAGGGTCTGGTCGTCCACCAGGCAGACGTTGATCATGCGGGCTTCTCCAGGGGCAACCAGGCCGCCAGCGCGAAACCGCGCTCGCACGCGGCGTCGACGCTCAGACGTCCGCCATATTCGGCCAGCCGTTCGCGCATGCCGCTGAGGCCGTTGCCGGGGCGGAATCCGACTGCGCCGCGGCCATCGTCGTGCGCCTCCAGCCGCAGCTCGCCTTCGGCGGTGCGGGCAAAGGCCAGCCACAGGTTGCGCGCTCCGGAATGGCGTGCGGTGTTGGTCAGGATCTCCTGCACGCAGCGCACGATCACCTGGGCGCGGCGCGGGTCCTCGACGCTGAAGCGCGGCGGCAGATCGAGGTGCACCTCCAGCCCGGGCACGCCCTCGATCAGGGTCTGCAGTGCCAGCGTCAGGTCCAGCGAATCGTCCTCGCGCAGCTCGCTGACCACTTCGCGCACGTCGACCAGCAACTGCTTGGCGATCGCCTGCGCCTGGCGCACCGGCCCGCCGGCCGGGCTGGCGACGAGGTGGCTGGCGACCTCGAGGTTGAGACTGAGCGCGGTCAGATGATGGCCGACCAGATCATGCAGCTCGCGGGCAATGCGCATGCGTTCGGCGATGCGGCTGGAATCGGCCAGCAGCGCGCGGGTCGCACGCAGTTCCGAATTCAGTCGCCGTTGCTCCTCGCGCGCCTCGACCTGCTGGCTGGCGACCATCGAGGCGACGAAGGTCAGCACGGCGAAACCGAGATACAGGCTGGCCTGCAGGAAGGCCGCGAAGTAGCTCATGTGGAAATCGGGGAAGCTGTGAAACATCGGCACCAGGGCCAGATTCTGCAGCACCAGCCACGCCAGGCCCTGCTTGACCGGCAGCAGCCACGGCAGGACCACGGCGACGACCACCAGCAGCAATCCCGACAGGCCGCTCTTGCTGAGCCAGCCGACCCCGATGGCCGCCAGCGTCAGCACTACCAGGCCGAGAATCTTCAGCGGCAGGTGCCGGCGCGCGTCGAAGCGCCAGGTCAGCAGCCAGTACACCACGCCGAAGGTGATGTAGCTGGTGGCCAGCAGCAGCAGGCCGAGATGGGGATGGTCGAGCAGGCTCAGGCGCTCGCGTGCCCAGTCCACCCGCAGCAGCGGAGTCCCCGCGCACAGGTAGGTGAACAGGCCCGCATAACGCAGCAGGCGGACATGGTCGAGGGCGATCGCGCGCATGCCGGCATGATGGGCGCGACGGATGCGCCGGGCAACCCGGACCGAAGTCACGGTCGCGGGCGTGCGGTCGCCGCGATCACCATGCGATAATCGCCGCCATCGACCCGGCTCGGGAATGCCGGGACCAGCATCCGAGCGGAGACCGGAATGTCGTTGATCATCCGCGACGTGCGCGCAAGCGACCTCGACAGCGTGCAGGCCATCAACAACGCCGCGGGCGAGGGCATTCTGCCCCTCGACGGCGTGCGCCTCGCCCGCCTGCACGCCATCGCGGACTACTTTCGCATCGCCGAAGTGGACGGCCGCGTGGCCGGCTTCCTGATCGCCATGGGCCATGACGTCGATCACGACAGCCCCAATTTCGATTGGTTTCGCCAGCGCCAGCCGGCGTTCGTCTACATCGACCGCATCGTGATCGCCAGCGCGGCACGCGGCCACGGGCTCGGCCGCGTGTTCTACGCCGACGTGCAGAGCTACGCCGAAGTACGCGTGCCACTGCTCGCCTGCGAGGTGTTTCTGGAGCCGCGCGACGACGTCGCGGTGCTGTTTCACGGCACCTACGGTTTCCGCGAGATCGGCCAGCAGATGATGTCCGGCGTGGATCGCCGCGTGGCGATGCTTTCGAAGGACCTGTGCAGTTACGCTTTCGTGCGCGACACCTACCTCGTCCACGGCGGTCTGCCGCCGCAGCCGTGGCTGGCCGGACGCGCGCGTCCGGCCCCGACGCCGCAGCGCAGCGCGGCCGGCGGCGCATGAGCGCCCGCATCGAAGCCGCCACCGCGGCCTGCGAGCTGCGCTTTGGCCAGGTCGGCATCGCCAATGTCCGCGTCCACCGCGCCGATGCCGAAGCGCTGCGCGCGGAACTGGCCCAACGCGTGCGCCAGGCGCCGCAGCTGTTTGCGCGCGCGGCGGTCGTACTCGATCTCAGCCGCCTGCCGGATGCGGCCGACGAAGCCACCACGCGGGCGCTGCTCGCCGCGGTGCGCGCAGCCGGGATGCTGCCGGTCGGCCTGGCTTACGGCACGCGCGCGACCGAGGCGCTCTCCGAACACCTCGATCTGCCGCTGATCGCGAAATTCCGCACCGCCTACGAGCGCGAGGACAGCGCCGCGGCCGCCCCGGGTGCGCCGGCGATCGCGGCCGATCCGCCAGCGGAGCGCGCGCCACCGCCCGCTGCAGCCACCCTGCCCGGCCTGCATCACGCCAAGGCGGTGCGCTCCGGCCAGCAGGTCTATGCCCGCGGTCGCGACCTGGTGGTGGCGGCCGCAGTCGCCAACGGCGCCGAGGTGATCGCCGATGGCTCGATCCACGTGTACGGAGCGCTGCGCGGCCGCGCCCTGGCCGGCGCACTCGGCGACGAAAGCGCGCGCATCTATTGCAGCGAATTTCGCGCCGAGCTGGTATCGATCGCCGGCCGCTACCGCGTGTTCGAGCAGATGCCGTCCGAATTCGACGGACAACCCGTACACTGCTGGCTGCAGGGTGATGCGCTGCTGATCGCCGCACTCGACCGCTAGGCCCGTCCACTCACCCAGGGAGCATCACGCCTTGACCGAAATCATCGTCGTCACCTCCGGCAAGGGCGGCGTCGGCAAGACCACCAGCAGCGCCTCGCTGGCGACCGGCATCGCCCAGCTGGGCAAGAAGGTCGCCGTGATCGACTTCGACGTCGGCCTGCGCAACCTCGACCTGATCATGGGCTGCGAACGGCGCGTGGTGTACGACTTCGTCAACGTCATCCACGGCGAGGCCTCGCTCAAGCAGGCGCTGATCAAGGACAAGCGCGTCGAGACGCTGTTCGTGCTGGCCGCCTCGCAGACGCGCGACAAGGACGCACTGACCCAGGAAGGCGTCGAGCGCGTGCTCGACGAACTGGCGAAGGACGGCTTCGACTACGTGATCTGCGACTCGCCGGCCGGCATCGAGAAGGGCGCGCATCTGGCGATGTACTTCGCCGATCGCGCGGTGGTGGTGGTCAATCCCGAAGTGTCCAGCGTGCGCGATTCCGACCGCATCCTCGGTCTGCTGGCCAGCAAAACCCGCCGCAGCGAGCGCGGCGAGGGCGGCGTGCCGGGGCATCTGCTGCTGACGCGCTACCACCCGGCGCGCGTGGAAGCCGGCGAAATGCTCAGCCTGCAGGACGTCGAGGAGCTGCTCGGCATCCCGGTGGTCGGCGTGATTCCGGAATCCGATGGCGTGCTCACCGCTTCCAACACCGGCGTGCCGGTGATCCTCGACGAGTCCTCCAACGCCGGCCAGGCCTACACGGACACGGTGGCGCGACTGCTGGGCGAAGTGCGGCCGATCCGCTTCCTGGACGCGCCGAAGAAGGGATTCCTCAAGCGCGTGTTCGGAGGCTGATGCCGCCATGGGTATCCTCGATTTTCTGCGCAACCGCCGCGAACCGCCCGCCGCCATGGCCAAGGAGCGCCTGCGCATCATCGTCGCGCAGGAGCGAGCCCATCGCGGCGGCCCCGACTACCTGCCGCTGATGCGCAACGAACTGCTGGCGGTGATCCGCAAGTACGTCCACGTCGATCTCGATGCCATCGACATCCACCTCGAACGCGACGGCGAGCATGACGTGCTCGAGCTGTCGGTGGCCCTGCCCGAGGGCAAGGGCGGAGAGTAGGCAGCGGCCCGGGAACAGCAGCAAATATCTGCAGCCGGTGTGCAAGGCCGATCCATTGCAGCATCCGCATCCCCCATGCCCTCCACACCGCCCGCCGCCGAAGTTCTGCGCCTCGCCGACATCGGCTTTGCTGACGCGACCGCCCTGCTCGCGCGCCACGGCCTCGAACTGATCCCGGCGCCCGACGGTGCGCCAATCCCCGGCAGCTACTGGGGCGACGACGAGGCAGGGGTGATCGGCCACTGCGTGCATGCGCGCAAGGACACGCCGGTGCACTCGCTGCTTCACGAGGCCTGCCATCTGCTGGTGCTGCCAGCGGACCGGCGTGCCACGGTGCATACCGACGCCACCGACTCGATCGAGGAGGAGGACGCCACCTGCTATTTGCAGATCGTCCTCGCCGACGCCCTGCCTGGCGTCGGCCGCGAACGCCTGCTGGCCGACATGGATGCCTGGGGCTATTCGTTCCGTCTGGGCTCGGCGCGCGCCTGGTTCGAGCGCGACGCCGAGGAAGCCCGTGCGCTGCTGGTCGCGCGCGGATTGCTGCCGGCCTGAGCCCGCGCCGCAGACCGGATCCGCGCCTGCGGCTAGACTGCCCCCACCGCGCCCACGAGGACCCGCCATGCAGCGCTGGATCAAGCTACCCGACGGCCGCTCCATCGACGCCAATCGCATTGCCTATGTGGGCAAGGTGGAGAGTTACCCGCGTCTGGATGAGGAGGGCAACGATCTCGGCGCCGGCTACGTCGTCTCCATCGGCACCGACCTCCCCCGCGAGCAACAGCTCTCCATCACCGGTACGCACGCGGAGATCATGGCCCTGGTGCAGGCGCTGCTGGGCCCCGATGCCGGCTGAGCCCGGCCCGGCTTCCGGCTTGACGCACACCCGGGGGCATCGCCTACCCTAGGGCCGCACCAGGGAGATGGCATGCCTCCTGCCCGTGACGGGCAAACCGCCTTCCGGCTGATGATGCCTGCACCCCCGGTCACGGCGGGGCAGGCCCTGCGCGCACGTGCGCCGGTCCGCCTCGACCGCATCCAAGAGGAGGCTCCATGGGTCCGTCCGCATTCCTGTCCGTCGGCGTCGGCGCCGCGCTCGGTGCCTGGCTGCGCTGGGGACTGGGCGTCTTGCTCAATCCGCTGTTTCCGACCTTGCCGCTGGGCACGCTGGCCGCCAATCTGACCGGCGGCCTGCTGATGGGGCTGGCGATGGGCGCGTTCGCCCATTATCAGGCGCTGTCGCCGGACATCCGGCTGTTCATCACCACCGGCTTTCTCGGCGGCCTGACCACGTTTTCGACCTTCTCTGCCGAAGCCAGCACCCTGCTGCTGCGCCAGCAGTACGCCTGGTTCGCCGCACACGTGCTGTTGCATGTCGCCGGCTCGCTGACGGCGACGCTCGCCGGCATCGCCTTGATCCGCGCGCTGCTGCGCGCTTGAATGGGAACGCCGCCATGAGTGCCACCCGCGAAATCATGCACACCGGCGTCTATCTGCGATTTTTCATGCACGCCAATGCCAAGCATCGCGGCATGCTGCTTTACGAGTGGATCCTCGAGCAGGCCAAGGGCGAAGGCCTCGCCGGCGGCTCGGTGTTCCGTGCCATCGCCGGTTTCGGGCGCCACGGCATCCTGCACGAGGAGAGCTTCTTCGAACTGGCCGGAGACCTGCCGCTGAAGGTCGAGTTCATCCTCGGCGAGGCCGAAACCGAACGCCTGCTGGCGCTCGTGCGCGCATCCGGCGCGGCGCTGGTCTACGCGCGCTCGCCGGTCGCCTACGGCGTGCTGGAGGCCGCGCCACCCCGCGAGTCCGGAGGCGCGAGGTGAGCGAGGACGGACTGCGCGCCCGCGCCGCCGAGCTGCTGATGCACGCAGGCATCCGCATCGGCGGCGACGCGGCCACCGATCTGCGCGTGCACGACCCGCAGGTGTACGCGCGCGTGTTCGCGCACGGCACGCTCGGCTTCGGCGAGGCCTACATGGATGGCGGCTGGGATGCCGACGACCTCGACGGATTCCTGTTCAAGGTCATCGGTGCACATCTCGACGATCACCTGAAGACGCTCGACACCCTGCTCGCGCACCTCAAGGCGCGTTTCATCAACCTGCAGCGCGGCGAACGCGCCTGGACGATCGGCAAGGCCCATTACGACCTCGGCAACGATCTGTTTCGCGCGATGCTGGGCCGCCGTCTGGTCTACAGCTGCGGCTACTGGAAGGACGCCAACGATCTCGATGCCGCGCAGGAGGCCAAGCTGGATCTGGTCTGCCGCAAGCTGCGCCTGCAGCCGGGCATGCGCGTGCTCGACATCGGCTGCGGCTGGGGCGAGGCGCTGAAGTTCGCCGCCGAACGCCACGGCGCGAGCGGCGTCGGCATCACCGTGTCGCAGGAGCAGGCCGAATTCGCGCGTACGCTCTGCGCCGGCCTGCCGATCGAGATCCGCCTGCAGGACTACCGCGAGATCGACGAACCGTTCGACGCGATCTTCTCGATCGGCATGTTCGAGCACGTCGGTGCCCGGAACTACCGCACCTACTTCGAGACCGTGCGGCGCTGCCTGCGCGCGGACGGCCTCAGCCTGCTGCACACCATCGGCAGCAACGAGGAGCCCAGCCGCCCCGACCCGTGGATCGAGAGGTACATCTTCCCGAACTCCATGGTGCCCGCCGCCAGCCAGATGGCGGCGGCCCTGGAGGGATTGTTCGTGATCGAGGACTGGCACAATTTCGGTGCCGACTACGACCGCACGCTGATGGCATGGCGTGCCAACTTCGACGCAGCCTGGCCGCAACTCGCGGCACGCTACGACGAGCGCTTCAGGCGCATGTGGCGGTACTACCTGTCCGGTTCGGCGGCGGTGTTTCGCGCGCGCCGCGACCAGCTCTGGCAGCTGACGCTCAGTCCGGGTGGCGTGCGCGGCGGCTATCGCGTGCCGCGCTGAGCGTTCAGGCGAGAGCGTCCGCCGCCGCGACGATGTCGGCCTCGCCAGGCAGCACCAGGAATGCCGCTGCCGCCAGCGGGGTGTAGGTATCGGCGCCGACCACCCGCCTGAGCGGCGTGGCGCCCAGCCCGGCCTCGACCAGTGCGGTGACGATGCCCTCGCCCACGCCGGCGCTGTGGCGGCCCTCGTCGACCAGCACGATGCGCCGGGCCGTTTTCGCCTGCGCGGCGACGTATGCCGCGTTCAGCGGCACCAGCCAGCGCAGATCGACCACACGGATCTTCCAGCCGCGCCGTTTTTCGAGTTCGCGCGCGGCGCGCAGGCTCATCGGCACGCCGTTGCCGTAGGTGATGATCAGCAGATCATCGCCGGCGCCGTGGACGCGACCCTCACCCAGGCTCATGGCCTCGCCGGGCGCCGGATAGGCAAACTGCCATTCGCCGTCGCCGGGCGCGTACAAGTCCTTGGCCATGTACAGCGCGATCGGCTCAAGGAACACGCACACGCGGCCATCGACCCGCGCCAGCGCCATCAGCGTGCGCAGCATCAGCGCGGCATCGTCGCCGCGCGAGGGGCAACCGACGACCAGGCCGGGAATGTCGCGCAGTGCGGTGATCGAGTTGTCGTTGTGGAAATGGCCGCCGAAGCCGCGCTGATAACCGAGTCCGGCGATGCGCAGCAGCATCGGATTGCGGTACTGGTCGTTGCTGAAGAACTGCAGACTGGCGGCTTCGCCGCGGATCTGGTCGCAGGCGTTGTGGAAGTAGGCCAGGTACTGGATCTCGGGGATCGGCAGCAGGCCCATGTTGGCGTAGCCCTGGGCGAGGCCGAGGATCATCGTCTCGTCGAGCAGGGTGTTGAACACGCGCGCGCTCCGGAACGCCTTGTGCAGACCCTTGGTAACGGTATAGACGCCGCCCTTCTGCGCCACGTCCTCGCCGAACAGCAGCGCCTCGGGGTACTTGATCAGCAGATCGTGCAGCGCCTGGTTGATCTGGATCGCCAGATGCCGCGGCGGCTGTTTCTCGGGCAGCTTGTCGGCGCCGCCGAACACCGCCTCGCGCTGCGCGGCGTCCGGCGCGCGTGCGGCCTCGGCGGCAACGGCATCGGGCGTGTACGGCGCCAGCGGCGCGACGACCTCGGCCAGCGTGGTCAGCTTGGGCCGGCGGTCGGCCTCCTCGGCGGCGGCGAAGCAGCGCGCGCGGATCGCCTCGTATGCGGCCAGCAGCGCATCGGGCGTGTACAGGCCGGACTCCAGCGCGATGGCCGCCGAGCGCAGCAGCGGGTCGCCGGCCTCCACCGCCACCAGTTCCTCGACGCTGCGCCACTCGATCTCGAAGTCGGTGCCGGCGTGGCCCATCACGCGCGTGGTGCGCAGGTGCAGGAAGGTCGGCCGGCGCGTGCGCCGGCAGTGCTCGACGGCACGCGCGACATCGGCATAGCCGGCGGCCAGATCAAGGCCGTCGGCACGGAAGTAGTCGAGATCGCGGCGATGCTCGAAGCTGGCGCGGATCCAGTCGGCCGGCGTCTTCACCGAGATGCCGATGCCGTTGTCCTCGCACACGAACAGCACCGGCGCCGGCAGCTTCTGGTAGGCAGTCCAGGCGGCGGTGTTGAAGGCCGTCTGCGCCGTGGCGTGGTTGGCCGAGGCGTCGCCGAAGGAGCAGATCGCGATGCTGTCGTCTGGGATCGGCAATGCATGGCCGATGCGCCGCGCCTGCTCGATGGCGATGGCGGTGCCCAGCGCCTTGGGCAGGTGCGAGGCGATGGTCGAGGTTTGCGGCAGCACCCACAGCGGCTTGCTGCCCCAGACCTTGTGACGGCCGCCCGAGGCCGGATCGTCCTTGCCGGCCGCGAACGACAGCGCCGAGTCCATCACCGGGTCCGGATTGCGCCCGTCACGGCGCGGCAGCTTGCGGAAGCGCTCGGCCATGAAGGCCCCGGAGCGGTAGTGCAGGAAAGCCGGATCGGTGTGCCGCGTCAGCCGCGCCAGCATGGCGTTGCCCTCGTGGCCGCTGGAGCCGATGGTGTAGAAGACCTTGTTCTGCACGCGCAGCACGCGCGCCATCAGGTCGAGATGGCGGCTGATCAGCTGCGACTCGAACAGCTCGCGAAAGCCCTGCGCATCCAGCGCGCTGCCGGGCAGTACCGGCGCATCCGCGGCCGGTGCGCGATGCGACCGCTGCGGCCACCCGCGCACGAACTCGATGAAGTTCCGGTCGACGATCTCGGCGCGGTTGAAGCCCTTGTGGCGGGCGGGGATCGGCGCGGGGATGGCGTTCATGGGCGGCGGGCGCTGCGGCGGGCGAGCCGGCAAGGATAGCGCCGCGCCGTCACCGCCAAAAGGCGCCGGCTTGACCTGGGACAGGGCAGCGCAGGCGGGTGCCGGGGAAGATGCCGCCAGATCCGCAGCGGATGCCGGCATGAGTTACCACGATCTGCGCGAGTTCATCGAGGCGCTGGAGGCATCTGGCGAGCTGCGTCGCGTCGCTGCTCCGGTGGACCCGCATCTCGAAATCACCGCGTTCTGCCAGCGCGCGCAGCGCAACGGCGGCCCTGCCCTGCTGTTCGACCGGGCCGGTGCGAGCCGGCACCGTTTCCTCGGCAACGTGTTCGGCAGCGCCGGGCGCATCCAGCTGGCGCTGGGTCGCCGGCCGGTAGCCTCGATGCGCGAACTGGGCGAACTGCTCGCGGCGCTCAAGGAACCGCGCTGGCCGGGCTCGCTGCGCGAAGCCGTGTCGGCCCTGCCCGCCTACGGCCAGCTCGCGCTGGTGGCGCCGCGCACGGTGGCCTCGGCGCCGTTTCTCGCCGATTGCCGGCAGGGCGACGAGGTCGATCTCGGCGAGCTGCCGATCCAGACCTGCTGGCCCGAGGATGCCGGCCCGCTGATCACGCTCGGCCTGGTGATCACGCGCAGCCAGCGGCTGGATCGCCAGAACATCGGCGTGTACCGCATGCAGGTGATCGGCCGCAACCGCGTGATCATGCGCTGGCTGGCGCATCGCGGCGGCGCGCAGGACTACGCCGAGTGGTGCGAACTGCACCCGCGCGAACCGTTTCCGCTTGCGGTCGCGATCGGCGCCGATCCGGCGACCACGCTGGCGGCGGTGGCACCGCTGCCCGACACCCTGTCGGAGTTCGAGTTCGCCGGACTGCTGCGTGGCGCGCGCGGGCACGTGTTGCGCAGCCGGCTGACCGGACTGGATCTTCCGGCCAGCGCCGAGATCGTGCTCGAGGGCCACATTCAGCCCGGCGACACCGCGCTGGAAGGTCCGTTCGGCGACCACACCGGCTACTACAACGCCGTCGACCGCTTTCCGGTATTCACCATCGAGCGCATCTGCCGGCGCGAGGACGCGATCTACCAGGGCAGCTGGATGGGCCGCTCGCCGCACGACGAACCGTCGATGCTGGCGATGGCGCTGAACGACCTGTTCGTGCCGATCCTGCGCCGGATCTTTCCCGAGGTCGTCGATTTCCATCTGCCGCCGGCGGCGTGCTCCTACCGGCTGGCCGTGGTCAGCATCCGCAAGCGCTACCCGGGCCACGCGCGGCGCATGATGTTTGCGGTCTGGTCGTACCTGCGCCAGTTCACCTACACCAAGTTCGTGATCATCACCGACGACGACATCGACGTGCGCAACTGGGATGACGTGTTGTGGGCGGTGTCGACGCGTGTCGACCCGGCGCGCGACTGCATGATCAGCGAAAACACGCCGGTGGACTATCTCGACTTCGCCAGTCCGCAGCCCAACCTCGGCGGCAAGCTCGGCATCGATGCCACCAACAAGTGGCCGGGCGAAACCACGCGCACCTGGGGCCGCCCGATCCGTCCCGACCCCGCCGTCGAGCGCCGCGTCGATGCGCTGTGGACCCAGGTGTTCGACGCCGCGTCTGATCCAGATCAGTGACCCCGCGCGGCGGTGCGCTCACGCTCGCGCCTGCCGCCCCATCGCCCGAGGAGGATGCATGCAACTCGTCTGCCCCGCCGGCAGCCTGCCCTCGCTGCAGGCGGCCGTGGATCACGGCGCCGATGCGGTGTACGCGGGCTTTCGCGACGCCACCAATGCGCGCGCCTTTCCCGGCCTCAACTTCGACGAGGCCGACCTGCGCCGCGGCATTGCCTATGCCCACGCACGCGGCCGCAAGGTCTACGTCGCGCTGAACACCTATCCGACCCCGGCGCAGCTGGGGCACTGGGAGACCGCGGTCGAGCGCGCCGCGGATCTCGGCGTCGACGCCCTGATCATCGCCGAGCTGGCGGTACTGGACTACGCCGCGCGGCATTATCCCGCGCTGCCGCGGCACCTGTCGGTGCAGAGTTCGGCCACCACCCACGCTGCGCTGCGCTACTACGTCGAGGAGTTCGGCATCAGCCGCGCGGTGCTGCCGCGGGTGCTGGCGATGCAGCAGGTCGAACGCCTGGCGGAGAAGTCGCCGGTGCCGCTGGAGACTTTCGCCTTCGGCAGCCTGTGCATCATGGTCGAGGGCCGTTGCCAGCTGTCGAGCTACGTCACCGGCGCCTCGCCCAACCGCCACGGCGTCTGCTCGCCGGCGAAATTCGTGCGCTGGGACGAAACGCCGGACGGCCGCAGCGTGCGCCTCAACGACGTGCTGATCGACCGCTTCGCCGACGGCGAGGCGGCCGGCTATCCGACCGTGTGCAAGGGCCGCTACCAGGTCCGCGGCGAAACCTTCCACGCGCTGG
>JAKAZT010000010.1:24329-34241 GCA_021815695.1 Pseudomonadota bacterium | reverse complement strand
TTGCATCGTGGGCGCTGATCGATATAAGGAAGGTGCCGACTTCGCGATCCGGAGTGCATGCATGGCCGCCAGCATCCTCACCGAGAACGCCCCCACCGCCTTGTGGCTCGATCTGGTGCGCGAGTCGGCGCAGCGCGCCGGGGTGAAGCTGGACGAGGAACTGGAAAGCCATCTCGTCTTCGTGCTGATGCGGCATCTCGGCGATGCCGGCCTCGGCGCGCGGGTGCTGGCGCTTGATTATCTCGAGGCGCTGCTTGCGCAAGGGAGCCAGCGCACCCGTGCGCTGCGCGAGACCGGCGACCGTTGTCTGCTGATCGCCGGCCTGTTCCCCGAGCAGGCACAGCGGCGGCGCGTGTCGCCGGGGTATTTCCTCGACCTCGGGATCACCGCCTACACGGCCGAGGCCGAACTCGTCGGCAAGGCGCTGGCGGCGCTGTACCGGCACCTCGCGGCAGCGTTCACCGCCCTGGTACGTGCCCTGGTCGAACTGCGCCGACTGTCCGGCGACTGGCAAGGTCTGGACGCCTTTGCCCGTCATGCCCTGGGGCGCGCCGACGGTCGCCGGGAATTTCGCGGTGCAGTGCTGCTCGATACCCCAGGGCGGGTGCAATAGCGCTGCGGTTTCCGCGGCGGCCGCGCGCAATGGGATGCCTGTGCAGCGTGGCGAGCGATGAACAAACCTCGGGGCGGGATACGTCATGGTTCGACACATGCGGGCTGCAGCAACCGTGATGGTGCTGATGCTGCCGGGGGCAGCCAGCGCCAATGAAAGTCCCCCGCCCCGGGTACCGCTGGTACAGATGGCGAACCGCCTGTCTCACTGGACGCCCGCCGAACTCTGCGCCCACTCGGTCAATGTCATCCAGAAGGCGTATGCAGCCGGGCTGATGAACGGCACGCCATGGGAGCAGCGGCTGATGCAGACTTCACTGGCAGGCGATACGGAAGGTGTGGAAGCTGCACTCGCGGAGAATTCGCAGCATCTGGATGCTGCCGCGCTTCGGGCTTGGCGCAATGCCGCGCTGGCCAATGCCGTATGGGCAGGCCGGGAGGCGACGGCGACCGCACTGCTCGACGGTGGCGCGGAGATCAATGCGCCCGCACGGGTGCCCAATTTGAAGCCTTCCGTGACGCATGCCCTCGCCGCACAGGGATGGGGCGACAAGACCGAGCAGGCTTTCCAGCGCGCGGGGATCCTCGCCGATCAGCCCAGCCAGACGGTGGGACCGCCGTTGCTGACCGCCGTGCAGTGCAACGACGTACCGATGGCGCGCTTGCTGCTGAGACGCGGAGCGGATGCCGGCGCCGCCCCGCCTGACTATCCGGCTCGCACGGGCTACGCCGTGATCACGGCCGTTGTGCTGAAAGAGGATGCCATGCTGCGTTTGTTCCTCGATCACGGATTGAACCCATGCCAGGTCAGCAAGGTCAAGGCGGAAACCGTGGCCGATCTCGCGCAGCGCGTGAAGCTGCCGCCGGCTCTGGTTGCGCGTCTGCGCTGCATGCGCAAGGCTGGCGGTTCGTAGCCAGCGGGGACCGCCCATGCGTATCTGCGTCTATTGCGCGTCCAGCGAACAGACCGACCCGGCCTATCGCGCCGCCGCGCGCCAGCTCGGCGAACGGCTGGCCGAGGCCGGCTGCAGCGTGGTCTACGGCGGCGGCTCGGCCGGCTCGATGGGCGCGCTGGCCGACGGCGCACTCGCCCGCGGCGGCGAGGTGATCGGCATCCTGCCGCGCTTCATGGCCGATCTGGAATGGGGCTGGCCGGGGCGCACTCATCCCCTGCCGGAGGATGGGACCAGCCAGCGCCCGGATCAGGGAGGTCCGGGCTGGCGTGCCGGACCAGGGACGGTTGCAGGGCGCAACGGTACGTTCTGCATGGAGTACGTCGAGGACATGCGCGAGCGCAAGCACCGTCTGCTGACCGGCTCCGACGCGGTCGTCGCCTTGCCCGGCGGCTGCGGCACGCTGGAAGAGCTGTTCGAGGCGATCACGCTCAAGCGCCTTGGGCTGTACTTCAATCCGATCATCCTGCTCGACACGCTGGGCTTCTACGCGCCGCTGGAGGCCTTCCTGCAGCAGGTGATCGCAGCGCATTTCATGAATCCCGAACATGCCGCGATGTGGCAGCGGGTGGCTTCACCCGGGGACGTGCTGCCGGCGATCCGTGCCACGCCACGCTGGCGCGAGGATGCACGCGACTACGCGGTGGTGCGCGGCTGATGCACTGCACACCGCGTGTTGCGGGCCGGCCGCAAGGCTCGGCGCAGGCGAAGGCCGATCTTGCAATCGTCCTCCGCGGCCGCATATCCGCCCTTCACCGAACGAGGCCGTCCCATGTCGATTCCCAGCGCCGTGCAGGACACCCCGATCCGCGACCGGCAGATGCTCGTGGACTACATCGCCTCCGGGGAAAAGCCGCGCACCGACTGGCGCATCGGCACCGAGCACGAGAAGTTCGGCTTCCGTCTCGATGATCTTCATGCCCCGGCCTACGAGGGCGAGCGCGGCATCCGCGCGCTGCTCGAAGGCATCGCCGCCCGCCACGGCTGGCAGATCCTGCGCGAGGGCGAGCTGCCGGTGGCGCTGCTGCGCGATGCGGCCTCGATCACGCTGGAGCCGGCCGGCCAGCTGGAGCTTTCCGGCGCCCCGCTGACCGACATCCACGCCACCTGCTGCGAGGTCACCGAGCATCTGCGCGAAGTGCGCAGCGTCGCCGACCCTCTGAAACTGGGCTTTCTCGGCATGGGCTTCCAGCCGAAATGGCGGCGCGACGAGATGCCGTGGATGCCCAAGGGCCGCTACGCGATCATGCGCCGCTACATGCCGCTCAGGGGCCGGCTCGGTCTCGACATGATGACGCGCACCTGCACGGTGCAGGTCAACCTCGACTTCGCCAGCGAAGCCGAGATGGTCAGGAAGTTCCGCGTCGGACTGGCACTGCAGCCGATCGCCACCGCGCTGTTCGCCGATTCGCCGTTCACCGAGGGCAAGCCCAACGGATTCCTGTCGTTCCGCTCGCAGGTGTGGACCGACACCGATCCCGACCGCACCGGCATGCTCGACTTCGTGTTCGAGGACGGTTTCGGCTACGAGCGCTACGTCGACTACATCCTCGGCGTGCCGATGTATTTCAGCTACCGCGACGGCCGCTACCTCGATCTGGCCGGACAGAGCTTCCGCGACTTCATGGCCGGCAGGCTGCCGGCGCTGCCGGGCGTGCTGCCGACGCTGCGCGACTTCGCCGATCATCTGACCACCGCGTTCCCCGAGGTGCGGCTGAAGAAGTACCTGGAGATGCGCGGCGCCGACGGTGGCCCGTGGAACCGCCTGTGCGCGCTGCCGGCGTTCTGGGTGGGGCTGCTGTACGACGATGCCGCGCTGGATGCGGCCTGGGATCTGGTCCGTGACTTCAGCCTGGCCGAGCGTCATGCGTTGCGCGACGGCGTGCCGAAGTACGCGCTGAAGCTGCCGTTCCGCGGCGGCACGGTGCGCGAACTGGCGATCGAGGCGCTGAAGATCGCCGATGCCGGTCTCAAGCGGCGTGCCGTGCGTGACGCGCACGGCGCCGACGAGAGCATCTTCCTCGAGCCGCTGTTCGAGTTCGCGCTGGCCAACCAGACACCCGCCGAGCGCAAGCTGGATCTGTTCCGCGGTGCCTGGAACGGCAGCATCGATCCGGTATTCGCCGAATTCGCCTACTGAGCGACGCCTCAGCCGGTCGGCAATGGCCCTCCCGCGGGCGCGATGCGATAGGCGTCGCGGCCTGCGCGCTTGGCGGCATAAAGCATGGCATCGGCGCGATCGAGCAGGCTCTGCGGGTCCATCGCGCGGTCATCGCACAGCGCGACGCCCACGCTGGCCGTCACCTCCAGTGACTGCCCCGCCACCACGAACGGCTCGCGCATGGCGGTCACGATCTTCTCGGCGATGGTGCGCGCGATGATCGGCTGCAGCAGGCCTTCGGCAATCACCACGAACTCGTCGCCGCCCAGTCGCGCCACCACGTCGGAGGCGCGCACCGTATCGCGCAGGCGATCGGCAAACGCGCGCAGCATGAGATCGCCCGTGCCATGGCCGAGACGATCGTTGATCGCCTTGAAACCGTCCATGTCCAGATAGAACACCGCGAGCAGGGTCCGCTGGTCAGCGCTGCGCACCAAGGCCCGCTGCAGGCGCGCCACCAGCCCGGCGCGATTGAGCAGACCGGTCAGGTAGTCGGCTTCGCTGAGGTCGCGCAGGCGTTGCGATTCCTGCTTCTGCACGCTGATGTCCTGCACCATGAAGTGAACGCCGACCACCTGCCCTGCGACGTCGGACTGCGGAATGTAGGTGACCTCGAAGGCGCCCACGCGACCGTCACGCTCCTGGCTGTCCTCGAAGCACACGCGCTCGCCGCCCAGCGCGCGCTGCAGGTATGGCAGGCGCACGGCATAGCGCTGCTCGCCCAGTACCTCACGCAAATGGCGCCCGATGATCGACTCGCGCGGTTGCCCGTAGAACAGTTCGTAGGCGCGATTGACGTAGACGAAGCGCTGCTGCGAGTCGCCGTAGCCGATCATCGGCGGCAGCGCGTCGGTAATGGTGCGCAGCCGCCCCTCGCTGGCGATCAGTGCCTGCTCGGCCTCGTGGCGTGCGGTGACGTCCTCGAAGCTGGCGACATAGCCCAGCCGGCGGTCATCCACGCGGAGCGGCTGCGCCTGCACGGACACCCGTACCACGGTTCCGTCGGCACGCTGCAGTCGATGCCAACTGGCATAGCTGCCGCCACCGGCGACCGCTTCCGCCCAGGAGGCAATGACGCGCGCGCGATCATCGGGGTGTACGACCTCGGCCCATCGTTCGCCCAGCAGGGCCTCGCTGTGCCGTCCGGTCATGCGCTCGAAGGTTCGGTTGGCGTAGAGCAGCAGGCCGCGCGCGTCGAGGCGCGCCAGCCCCAGCGGCGAGCTGTCATTGACCGCTTCCAGCTCCGCCTGGCGTGCGCGCAGCACGCTCTCCTGCCGACGCTGCGCGGTGACATCGAGCGCGACCCCGAGTACTTGCGGCACCTGACCCGGAGCGTGGACCAGACGATTGCGGTATTGCCAGATGCGCGTCTCGCCCGACCGGGTCTGCAGGATCAGGCGGCCGGCGTCCGAGCCGTGCTCGCGGACGCGCCGCAGGTACGACGGCAGCTCGGACCGATGCGCGGCCGGCAGCAGCGTGCCCAGGGAAAGCCCGCAGAGTTCCTGCTCGCGATAACCCAGCACTGCCGCCGCAGCGGGATTGACTTCGACCAGCACGCCATCGAGATCGTGGATGCAGATCAGGCCCAGACTGTCCTCGAACAGCGTGCGGTAACGACGCTCGCTGGCCAACAGCCGCAGTTCGAGCTGCTTGCGTACCACGGCATGGCGCAACAGGCGCCCCAGCGTGCGCGGTTCGAGATGCCGCTTGCACAGATAATCCTGCGCGCCAGCGGCGACTGCCGCCGCACCGAGACGGTCGTCATCGATCGCGGTCAGCACCACGATCGCCACGTCCTCCGCCCTCGCGTGCAACGCATGCAGTGTCGCCAGACCCGTCGAATCCGGCAGCATCAGGTCGAGCAGGGCGATGTCGCAGCGCTGCTCGCCGATCCGGTCGATGGCCTGCTGCAGCGTTTCGCAGTGGATCACGGTGCCGCCGACACCCAACGCGCCGAGCATTGCCCGCAACAGCGCCGCGAAGTCAGCATCGTCCTCGACCAGCAGCATGCTCAGATCGTTCAGCATGGCGACTTCGCGTGACTTGGCAGTCCGAAAGGCCAGTGCGTCGGTTTCAGCCCGCACGACTCCGGCGAGCATATCCCGGCGACGCCGGTACCAGCCAGCTGGTGCGCCTCCCCGGTCGCGGCTGCAGCCCACGGCCCGGAGGGGAGTGCAGGGCTACCGGAGCAGACCGCGGTCTCTCAGCATCGGGCCGATGTCGGGATCACGTCCGAGAAACCCCCGATACATCGCCGCCAGATCCTCGCTGTTGCCGCGCGACAGGATCTTGTCGCGGAAACGCTGCCCGTTGGCGCGGGTCAGGCCGCCGTGCGCCTCGAACCACGCGAACGCGTCGTCGTCGAGCATCTCGCTCCACTGGTAGGCGTAGTAGCCGGCGGCGTAGCCGTTGCCCCAGATGTGCATGAAGTAGCTGGAGCGGTAGCGCGGCGGCACCTGCGGCAGATCGACGTGGGTCTTTCGCAGCGCCGCGGACTCGAAGCGGTCGACGTCCTGCAGCGGCGCCTCCGCGGACAGCGTGTGCCACTGCATGTCGAGTTCCGCGGCCGCCAGCGCCTCGGTCAGCGCGTAGCCCTGATTGAAGTCCGCCGCCTTGCGGATCCTGGCCACCAGCGCGGCCGGCATCGGCTGGCCGGTCCGGTAATCGATGGCGTAGTGCGCCAGCACCTCGGGATCGAGCGCCCAGTGCTCGTTGAATTGCGACGGGAACTCGACGAAATCGCGCGCCACGCTGGTGCCGGAGAGGCTGGGGTATTGCTGGTCGGCGAACAGGCCGTGCAGGGCGTGGCCGAACTCGTGGAACATGGTGGTGACGTCGCTGAAGCCGAGCAGCGCGGGCTGGCCCGGCGCCGGCTTGGTGAAGTTGCAGACGTTGTAGACCACCGGCAACGTGCCGAGCAGCTTCGACTGGCCGACGAAGTTGTCCATCCAGGCGCCGCCGGACTTGTTGTCGCGCTTGAAATAGTCGAAGTAGATCAGCCCCAGCGGCGCGCCGTTGGCATCGGTCACCTCGAACACGCGCACGTCCGGCTGATAGACCGGCAGGTCATGGCGTTCCCTGAAGGTGATGCCGTAGAGCTGGTTGGCGGCGTAGAACACGCCGTCCCTGAGCACGCGGTCCAGCTCGAAGTAGGGCCGGATCTGCGCCTCGTCGAGATCGTAGCGGGCCTTGCGCACCTGATCGGCGTAGTGGTCCCAGTCCCACGGCGCCAGCTTGAAGCCGCCGTGCCGGCGGTCGATCGTGCCCTGGATGACGGCGGCCTCGGCACGCGCCTTGGCGGTCGCGGCCGGAACCAGTCGCGCGAGGAACCGATTGACCGCGGCCGGCGTCTTTGCCATCTGGTCCTCGAGCTTCCACGAAGCGTAATCCGGGAAGCCCAGCAGTCGGGCCTTTTCGGCGCGCACCCTGGCCAGATTGGCGATGGTCACGCGGGTGTCGTTGGCGTCGCCGTGCTCGGCACGCATCCACGAGGCCTCGAACAGTTGCTGTCGCGTGGCGCGATTGTCGAGCGACTGCAGCGCCGGCTGCTGGGTGGTGTTCTGCAGCGGCAGCAGCCAGGTGTCTTTCAATCCGCGCGCCTGCGCATCCTGTGCCGCGGCGGCCAGCGCCCCCTCGTCCAGGCCGGCCAGCGCGGCCCTGTCGCCCACCGCCAGCGCGCCGGCCTTGTTGGCCGCCAGCAACTGATTGACGAACTTTGCGCTGAGCGTGGATTCCTGCTCGTTGAGCAGCTTCAGCCTGGCCTTGTCGGCATCCGCCAGCCGCGCGCCGGCATGCACGAACTGGCGGTAGTCGACCTCGACCAGACGCAGCGCCTCGGGATCGAGGTGCAGGCTGGCGCGCTGCCGGTACACCGCCTCGATGCGCGCGAACAGCCGCGGATCGAGATAGATCGCATCGGCCTGCGCGGCGAAGCGCGGGGCCATCAGCTCCTGCACCCTTTGCAGTACGGGATTGGTGTTGGCACCGCCGAGGGCGTTGAAGATCAGGTTGACGCGGTTGAGCGTCTGCCCGCTTCTTTCCAGCGCCACGAAGGTGTTGTCGAAGGTGGGCGGCGCCGGGTTGGCGGCGATCGCGTCCACCTCGGCACGCTGCTGGCGCATGCCCTCCTCCAGCGCCGGCTGGAAGTCGGCATCGCGAATCGTGTCGAACGGCGGTGCCTGGAACGGCAGCGTGCTGGCGCCGAGCAGCGGATTGACGCGAATCGGCACCGCCGCGGCCGTCGCGGCCGGTGGCGCCGATGCGGCCTTCTGCGCCGCGGGCGGCGCGGACGACGAACAGGCGCCGAGCGTGAACGCCGCAGCGATCATCGAGAGGCGGATGCGGAACATGGCGGACTCCCCGGACGCAGCGCGGCGGCGCTTGCCGCAGAGCCGCGACTCTAGCGACGGCCGCACGCGGCTGCATGGGCCGTTGGTCGTGGTCGCGGAAGCCGGCTGCTGCGCTGTGCCGTCACCACGCAATGCGCGGTGCGCAACGGGTCGCGCTGATGCCTCAGCGCGGCTCGCCGCGGATGCGCGCGACCAGACCGGTGGTGCTGCGCTGGTGTTCGAACGGGATTGACACCACGCGGCCGCCACGAGCCAGCACGCTCTCGGCACCGACGATCGCGGCCGTCGGCCAGTCGCCGCCCTTGACCAGTACATCGGGCTGCAGCGCATCGATCAACGCCGCGGGCGTGTCCTCATCGAACCCGGTGACATAGTCCACTGCGGCCAGCCCGGCCAGCACGGCCATGCGGTCGTCGGCGCCGTTCAGGGGCCGGTCCGGTCCCTTGCCGAGGCGACGCACCGAGGCGTCGCTGTTGACGCCGACCACCAGGCAGGCGCCCTCGCGGCGTGCGGCCTCCAGATAGGCCACATGGCCGCGATGCAGCAGATCGAATACGCCGTTGCTGAACACCAGCGGCCGGCGCCCGGCGACCAGTGATCGCAGTCGCGCCCACTCCGGCTGCACCTTGCCGGTCGCAACCGGTGCATCGACGAACACGCGATCGAGACAGGTGCACAGGGTATGGATCACCAGCAGATGCACTTCCTGGATGCGCGCGGTGCTGGTCGCCGGCACGCGCAGCTCGATGTCCCCGGGCCGCAGCAGGGCCGCCAGCTTGCCGCCGTCGCGGCCGGTCAGTGCCAGCACCCACAATCCGCGTTCCTGCGCCGCGTGCACGCCGGCCAGCACATTGGCCGAGTTGCCGGAGGTGGAGATCGCCACCAGCACGTCACCGGGCCGTCCCAGCGCCTCGACCTGGCGCGCGAACACGCGCTCGTAACTGTAGTCGTTGGCGATCGCGGTCAGCACGCTGCTGTCCGGCGTCAGCGCCAGCGCCGGCAGCGCACGGCGCTCGCACTCGAAACGGTTGACCAGCTCCGAGGCCAGATGCTGGGCATCGCCCGACGAGCCGCCGTTGCCGCAGGCCAGCACCGTTTGGCCCGCGAGCAGGCGCGCGGCCAGCATCTCGGCGGCGCGCAGCAACGGCGCGGCCATCGACGTCATGGCATGCGTCTTGACCGCCGCGCTCTCGGCGAAGGCGGCCTCGATGTCCTTCAGTTGCAGGGTCATGCGCAATGCTCCCGGGACTGTCTCGGCACGCGCGGCTCGCCGTGCCCGCACCCTGCCGCGCACGGGCGGCAGAGGGCCGCTGCTAGGATACCCGCACCGCGTCACCCCGATCCGTCCAGGCTTCATCATGCCCGCGCCGCGCAAAGCGCTGTTCCTCGATCGTGACGGCGTGATCAACATCGATCACGGCTATGTCTGCACGCCTGCGCGCACCGATTTCGTCGACGGCATCTTCGCGCTGTGCACGCATGCGCAGGCGCTCGGCTACCGGCTGATCGTCGCCACCAATCAGGCCGGCATCGCGCGCGGCTACTTCAGCGAGACCGATTTCAACGCCTACATGGAGTGGATGCGCGGCGTCTTCCGCGAGCACGGCATCGAGTTCACGGCGGTCTACCACTGCCCGCATCACGCCAGCGAGGGGCTGGGCGTCTATCGCATCGCCTGCGACTGCCGCAAACCGGCGCCCGGCATGCTGCTGCAGGCCATGCGCGAGCACGCGCTCGATGCGTCGGCCTGCGCACTGATCGGCGACAAGGACAGCGACATCGACGCCGGGCGCGCTGCGGGCGTGGGCTGCCTGATCCGGCTGGACGCGAGTGCCGC
>JAKAZT010000010.1:18604-24229 GCA_021815695.1 Pseudomonadota bacterium | reverse complement strand
TGCAGGCCATGCGCGAGCACGCGCTCGATGCGTCGGCCTGCGCACTGATCGGCGACAAGGACAGCGACATCGACGCCGGGCGCGCTGCGGGCGTGGGCTGCCTGATCCGGCTGGACGCGAGTGCCGCAATGGCCACGTCATCGACGAGGCCGGATCCGGAGACGGTCATTTCCCTGCGCGAGGCGCAGCGCGTGCTGGAGGAATGTTCGCGACGGCAGATCCTTCGGCCGTCGGCCTCAGGATGACAACGAAGTTGTCACCCTGAGCGCAAGCGAAGGGTCTGGCTTCAAGACAACAACCCAGTTGTCACCCTGAGCGCAGCGCAGGCCCCGGCTTCAAGACAACAACCCAGTTGTCACCCTGAGCGCAGCGCAGGCCCCGGCTTCAAGACAACAACCCAGTTGTCACCCTGAGCGCAAGCAAAGGGTCTGGCTTCATGACAACAACCCAGTTGTCACCCTGAGCGCAGCGAAGGGTCCTCCCTCAGCCTCCGCACATAGGCGGCGACACCCTGCTCCACCGGCGCGAAGACGTGATCGCAGCCGGCGACGCGCAGGCGTGTCAGATCGGCCTCGGTGTAGCACTGGTATTTGCCGATCAGGGCGGCCGGAAAGTCGATGTACTCGATCAGACCCGCGGCGACCAGCGCGGCGAGGCCCCGCGGTGCCTCGCCATGCGGCGCGCGCAGGCTGTTGATCACCGCCACCGCCACATCATTGAACGGCTGCGCGCGACCGCTGCCGAGATTGAACACGCCGCGCGCCTCGGGGTGATCGAAGAACCATAGATTGACCGCGGCCACGTCGTCGACGAATACGAAGTCGCGCTTCTGCTCGCCCGGCCCGTAGCCGCCGTAGGCGCCGAACAGGCGCACGCGGCCGTCGGTGCGAAACTGCTGCTCGTGGTGGTACGCCACCGAGGCCATGCGGCCCTTGTGCTGCTCGCCGGGGCCGTAGACGTTGAAGTAGCGGAACCCTGCGATCTGGACCGTTGCGCCCGGCAGCGCGCGGCGCACGGCCTGGTCGAACAGCAGCTTGGAATAGCCGTAGACGTTGAGCGGATGCTCGTGCGCCGGATCCTCGACGAAGGTACTGGAGCCGCCGTAGGTCGCTGCCGAGGAGGCATACAGCAGGCGCGTGCCGCGCGCGATGCAGGCGTCGAGCAGAAGTCGGCTGCAGCGATAGTTGTTGGCCAGCATGTAGCGGCCGTCGTGCTGCATGGTGTCGGAGCATGCGCCCTGGTGGAACACCGCCTCGACGCGGCCGTAATGTCCGCGTGCGAAGTCGTCGTAGAACGTCGCCTTGTCGACGTAATCGTCCAGACGCAGATCGACCAGATTGCGGAACTTGTCGCCCTGGGTCAGGTTGTCGACGGCGATGATGTCGTCGATGCCGCGCGCGTTGAGCGCGCGCACCAGGTTGCTGCCGATGAAGCCCGCCGCTCCGGTGACGATGATGCGCATGCACTACTCCTGCGCGCCGGCCGGCCACAGCTCGGCGGCGCTGACGGTTGCGGTGCCCAGCTTGCCGACGACGATGCCGGCGGCACGGTTGGCGGTGCGCACGGCGTCTTCGAGATCCGCGCCCGCGCCGAGCATCACCGCCAGGGCGGCGATCACCGTGTCGCCGGCGCCGGAGACGTCGAACACCTCCTTGGCCTGCGCCGGCACGTGCAGGCTGCCGGCGGCACTGAACAGGCTCATGCCCTCTTCGGCGCGGGTCACCAGCACGGCTTCGAGATCCAGATCGCGGCGTAGCTGCTGCGCGCGCTGCTCCAGTTCGGCCTCATTCGCCCACTCGCCGACAGCGTGCGCCAGCTCGGCCTTGTTGGGGGTGATCAGGGTCGCGCCGCGGTAGCGCGAATAGTCGCGGCCCTTGGGGTCGATCAGCACGCGCTTGCCTTGCCGGCGTGCGCGCTCGAGCATCTGCCCGACGTGGGTCAGGCCGCCCTTGCCGTAGTCGGAAAACACCACGACATCGTGGCCGTCGAGCTCCTGTTCGTAGCGGTCCATCAGCCCGAGCAGCACCTCGTGATCAGGCATGGACTCGAAATCCATGCGCAGCAGCTGCTGCTGGCGCGAGATCACGCGCAGCTTGACCGTGGTCTGCAGTCCGGCCACCGCCGTCACCGCGTTGCGCACCGGCGAATCGCCGATCAGCCGGCCCAGACGCTGACCGGCCTCGTCGGTGCCGACCACCGACAACAGCGTCGCCTGCGCGCCGAGGCTGACCACATTGAGCGCCGCATTCGCCGCGCCGCCCATGCGCTCCTGCTCGCGCTGCACCCGCGCGACCGGCACCGGCGCCTCCGGTGAAATGCGCTCGACCACGCCGAACCAGTAGCGGTCGAGCATGACGTCGCCGACCACCAGCACGCGGGCATCCGCAATCGTCTGTTTCACGTCAGGTTCCCGTGGCTGGGCGAACACGATGCACGCGTCGTGCACCCCGGCATTCTGCCGCAACCGCGCGGGCACGGGCAGTCAGTCCGGGCCGCGTTCGCCGGCGGCAGGCCGTTTTTCGATTCCTTGGGGCGCGCCAGAGGGCTTGATTTCGGCCTCGTCACCGCGCAGCAGCTGGATGATGCGCAGTCCCTGCGGATCGGAGCGCAGCACCAGATGCATGGCTCCGCTGTATTCGGCCATGGAGGATGCGCCGTGCATCAGGACACCCGCGCGATAGCGAATGCGCACATCGATCATCGCGTGCGCGGCCGGTGCGATGCGAACGTCATACAGCTGCAGACGGCGCAGGTCGCTGCCGGCAAACAGCTGCCCGTAGTCCTCGCGGATGGCGGCGACGCCACCGCGATTCTCGCGCGCATCCGGCGCAAACAGCGCCATGAACCCGCGCAGATCCGCCGACTCGTAGGTGCTGACGAAGCGCTGCAGCAGCGCGCGCACGGCGGCTCCCGGCGCGACAGGGGCGGCGACGGCAACCGCAGGAGTCTCGACGGCAGGAGGCACGGGATTGGGCGGCGTGGCTGCCATCCCTGCCGCGGTCGCACCTCCGGCCACCCGAGGCGCGGCGGATGCGGGTGTCTCCGCTGCTCGGGCTGGTACCGCGACTGCCGACGATGTCGCGGCCTGCGGACCCGGTGATGCGTGCCCCTGCGCCGCCGCGATCGCTGCAGCCATCGCCAGCGCCTCCGTCGCGCTCGCTGCCGCTGCGGGGTTGTACGCCGCTGCGGCGGATGACCCCGCGGCGGCCGGCGACGCGGGTCGTGCGGCGGTCACTGGCGCGACGGCGACAATCCTGGTCGGACCGGGTGCAGGCCGGGGCGGCATCAGACTGACCTGCCTGACGGCAGGCGGTAGCACCCGTGCGCCGCCCTGCGCAGGCTGGGTCGTCGCGGTTGCCGGCGGGGACGCCGGAGACACGGCGTTATCCGCGGCGAACGATGCCGGCGACACAGCCGCCCGCGTGAGCCAATACGTCGCCAGCAGGGCCAGCAGCAGCGCGCCGGCCACGCTGCCGACCGCCCAGGTCGGCAGCGCGCGCAGCAGGCGCAGTACCTCGGCGCTGTAACGCTCCACCCCCAGCCGGAAGCGCGCTCGGCGCGGCGGCAAGATGGCCGGCGGCGGCCGGCGCTGGGCGCGTGCGGCGATTTCCTCGGGCGATCGGCGCAATTCGGTCCAGGCACGCTGCACGCGATCGCCGTAGAGCGCATACAGCGGATCGCGATTGCGCGAGGTCGCCAGCCAGTGCACCAGCAGGCGGAAATGTGCGCGCAGTACGTCCTGCGAAGCCCCGGGCCGTACACCGAGCACGCGCCAGGCATCGGCGTCACGCGCGAACAAGGTCTGCGTCAGGTAAAAGGCGGCCGCCTCACGCAACACTTCCCGCGACGTGTTGAGCTGCGCCGAAGCCTCGACCAGCGCCGCCTCCTCGCCGGAGGCGCAGCGGATCACCCGATCGACTCCCGCCTCGGGCAGCAGATCATTGCGCAAGGCCTGGGCCTGCTGCGGCGCCCGGTACAGGCGCAAAGCCAATTCCAGCGCGGCGAGGGCGTGGGGGTTCATGATGTGTGGCGAAAGCCTTTCGTGACGCGCTCAGGGTGACACATCGCCGGGCACTTGCCATGCGCGGTATGCATGATCTTATTCCAAGCACAGCGGGTTGCGACCGGCTCTCCGGATGCCAGGGTCAAGCCGTCGCGCCGGCCGCGGAGGCCCATGCCAGCGCAGGCGGATAGCGCCGCCCCGCCCGCAGCGGCCGAAAGCACGGCGCATGACGATAGAACGCCCTGTCCTGCGGCGCATCGTGCCAGCCGGGAATCCCCGACAACGGCAGCGGTCGCAGCTCCTGTGGATCGAGCAGACAAGCTGGCGCGGCGACCGCCGCGGCGACCCGGACATCGACCGTGGCGCTGTCGCGATCATTTCCGTCGTCGAGAAAGGCCAGCGCCTTGGCCGTCAGCAGCAGATGCGGACAAAGCGCATGTTCGAGCAGTGCATGCCCCGGTACCTGCAGGGTGATGCGGCCATCGCGCCAGGCCTCGCGCTGGTGCAGGAACAGGCCGGTCCAGTCATGCGCATCCCACAGTTCCAGCAGACTGGCGTCGCGCACGATCACCACCGCGCCGGCCTCGTCGAAGTGGGTCAGCGCCTGCTGGGCACGCGTGCGCAGGCGCCTGCCGACCTGCGCGATGCAATCGGTCTGGCGCACGTTCAGTGCCGACTTGATGGCGGGATAGCACTTCCAGGCCAGCGCATTGAACAGGTCGTGCCAGTTGTGCCGGCGCGTGGCAATGACGCCGCGCTGCCTGATCCGCTGCTCGTAATGCAGCCCGTCATCGCCCGGAGATTGCGCATCCACGAACGCCAGCGGCGCTCCGGTATGCCGATGCCACAGCGGCTGCAGCCGCGCCTGCAATGCCGGCAATCCGGGCCAGTCGCCGTGAGCCAGCAAATCGCGAAAAGGGGCTAGCTCGGCGAAGGCGGGGCGATCAAAGACCGCGGCATCGACCTCGCCACGGGCGGGCGGGTTGAATCGCATCAGCGGATTGTAGGGCCGCCCTGCGCAAAACTCCCGGATACGGCATGCTGATGGTACCGGGCCGCGAGCGGTGACGCGCGCGTGCTCGAGACGTCTACCACCGCGGGAGCCAACCGATGACGACCACTCTGGCCTTCGGCGACTTTGCCGTCATCGCCGGCCTGATCCTGCTGTTTGCTGGTGGCGCACGCGTCATCATGAGTCGCGACCCCGAGGTGACGCGCAACGCGCGCAAACTCGACGCCATCCTCGACCACTTCAAGATCCCGCTGCCTCCCGTCAGCCGGCCGGGCGCACTGTCGTCCGCCGTAAAAACGCTGGCCGACGCGGGCATGGCGATCGAGGCGATCAAGCTCTACCGAAGCGAAACCGGTGCCAGTCTCGGGGAGGCCAAGGTCGCCGTTGCGGACTATCTGCATACCAGACCCACGCAGGGCTGAGCCTGCACCAGTACCTGACGCCTGATCAGATGCCGGAAAAGCAAAGGCCCCGCGCGAGCGCGGCCTGGGCTGGTGGCTGGGGGACCAGGATATGCGCAGACCGTCCCTGGTCTGCGCCCCTTCGGGGCCAGCTTCGCCGCGACGCGGCTCGCTGTCCGCTTTCGGCTGTCCTGCCGAAAGCGTCGAAC
>JAKAZT010000010.1:8061-18504 GCA_021815695.1 Pseudomonadota bacterium | reverse complement strand
GGCCTGGGCTGGTGGCTGGGGGACCAGGATATGCGCAGACCGTCCCTGGTCTGCGCCCCTTCGGGGCCAGCTTCGCCGCGACGCGGCTCGCTGTCCGCTTTCGGCTGTCCTGCCGAAAGCGTCGAACAAGTCCGGCTTGCCTTCCCCGCCAGCCAATACGCCACGGGCCCCGAACGGGGCCCGTGGCGTATTGGCTGGGGGACTAGGATTCGAACCTAGATAGGCAGAGTCAGAGTCTGCAGTCCTACCATTAGACGATCCCCCAAAAACTGCGGGCTCGCTTGGACCCTCCCTGGTGGGCGGCACCCGGCTCGACCTCCTGTCGCGCCGCTCGCCGCCGGGATCTGCTTTTCATCGCAGGCCCCGTCACATCCCGGCTCGCCCTGCCATCAGACGATTCCCCAGGAGGGAACGCGATCAGCGCTTGGAGAACTGGGTCGCGCGACGGGCCTTGTGCAGGCCGACCTTCTTGCGCTCGACCTCGCGGGCGTCGCGGGTCATGAAGCCGGCCTTGCGCAGCGGCGACTTCAGGGTGTCGTCGTACTCGACCAGGGCGCGTGCGATGCCGAGACGGATGGCGCCGGCCTGGCCGGTGATGCCGCCGCCCTCGACCGTGACCATGACGTCGAACTTCTCGGTCATCTGGGTCAGCTCCAGCGGCTGGCGCACGATCATGCGCGAGGTCTCGCGGCCGAAGAACTGCTCGAGCGTCTTGCCGTTGACCGTGATCGCGCCGCCGCCCTTGCGCAGGAACACTCGCGCGGCGGAGGATTTGCGGCGGCCGGTGCCGTAGTTTTGCTGCGTCATCGCCATGGCGGTTCCTTAGATGTCCAGCGTCTGCGGCTGCTGGGCGGCGTGCGGATGCTCCGCACCCTTGTAGACCTTGAGTTTGCGATACATGGCGCGACCGAGCGGGTTCTTGGGCAGCATGCCCTTGACACCGATCTCGATCACGCGCTCGGGATGCTTGTCGAGCAGGTCCTTGAGCGATGTCGACTTCATGTTGCCGACGTAGCCGGTGAAGCGGAAATAGCGCTTGTTGTCGAGCTTGGTGCCGGTGACCGCGACCTTTTCGGCGTTGACCACGACGATGTAGTCGCCGGTGTCGACGTGCGGGGTGAATACCGGCTTGTGCTTGCCGCGCAGGCGGCTGGCGATCTCCGAGCACAGGCGGCCGAGCGTCTTGCCCGTGGCATCCACCACGAACCAGTCGCGCTGCACGGTCTCGGACTTGGCGCTGAACGTCTTCATGAGAAAAACCTTGGCCGTCGGGCTGGGACGGGGGCGAAAGATCGAAAAGGATAACGGACCGGGCCTGCCGGACGCAAGCCTGCGGGACAGTCGGCCGAGCCCGCCATGCTAGCATTTTGGCGATGTCCGCCGACACCCTCCGCCCCCGCATCGCTGCGCTGGCCGACCAGTGCGTGATGTGCGGCCTGTGCCTGCCGCACTGTCCGACCTATGTCCTCGACGGCGACGAGACCGAGTCCCCGCGCGGCCGCATCGCGCTGGCGCGCGCTCTGGCCGGCGGCGATCTGGAACCGAGCGCGAGCAACCGCCTGCCGCTGGACCATTGCCTGGGCTGCCTGACCTGCGAGCGGGTCTGCCCGTCGGGCGTGCATTACGGCGAATTGCTGACCGCGACCCGGGCGCTGCTGGGGCCGCGGCCGCGGCGCGCACGGTCGCTGCTGGGCGTGCTCAAGCGCCCGCGCCGGCTGCGCGCGCTGGCGAGGTTGGGAGCGGCACTGGGCGCTCCGCACTGGGGGCCGCGGCTGGCACGCCTGCTGCCGCCCGATTCGGCCTGGGGCGCGGTCCTCGGCGCGCTGCCGCCACTGCCCAAGGCGCCGCCACCGTCGCATCCGGCGGCGGCCCCGCGCGGCCGTGTGGCGCTGTTTCCCGGCTGCGTGGCCGACGTCTACGAAACCGAAGCGCACGCCGCGCTGGAACGCCTGCTGGCAGCGGCGGGCTTCGAGCCGGTGCGCCTGCCGGCGCTGTGCTGCGGCGCACTGGACCGCCACGGCGGCGAGGCCGCAGCCAGCGCGCGCGACGCGGACGACGTGCGCGCCGCCTGGGCCGCGGCCGGCGCGAACACGCTGCTGACCGCCACGCCGGGCTGCCTCGGCACCCTGCGCGAGGCATTGCCCGGGGTGGCGATCGAGGACGCCATGGCCTTTGTCGAGCGCGAAGGCGGCGCGCTGCGCTTTCGCGCCCTGCCGCTGCGCGCGGCGCTGCACCTGCCCTGCACCGAGGTCAATGTCGCACGCGCCGACGGCGCCGTACGCCGCCTGCTGGCTCGGGTTCCCGGTCTCGAACTGCTGCCGCTGCCGGCGCAGCCGGCCTGCTGCGGCGCCGCCGGATCGCACGTGCTGGATTTCCCGCGCCGCGCGCGCGACCTGCGCGCGATCAAGCTCGATCAGGTGCAGGCACTGGCGCCGCAGCGGCTGCTGTCGGGCAACATCGGCTGCCGCCTGCATCTGGCGGCCGGGCTCTCCGAGCGCGGATCCGCGCTGGCGGTCGAGCATCCGCTGAGCCTGCTGGCACGCCAGCTGGAGTCGCCATGAACGTCATCCGCCGCTACTCGCCGCTCGACCGGCTGCTGATCGGGTTCGAACACGCCCTGCTCACCGTATCCGCCCCTGCGGTCGCAGGCCGCCCCAACCCGGGCGACGCCGCGCCGCGGCTGCCGCTGGACGAAGACGAACGTCGCCATGCCGCCGGCCTGATGCGCGTCAACCACACCGGAGAGGTCTGCGCGCAGGCGCTCTACGACGGCCAGGCCGCGCTGGCGCGCAACGGTGACACCCGCGCCTACCTGCAGCACGCCGCTGCGGAGGAGACCGATCACCTGGCGTGGTGCGGCGAGCGTCTGCGCGAGCTCGACAGCCGGCCGAGTCTGCTCAACCCGCTCTGGTACGCCGGCAGCTTTGCACTGGGCGCCGCCGCCGCCGCGGTTGGTGATCGCGTCAGTCTCGGCTTCGTGATCGAGACCGAGCGCCAGGTCGAGGCGCATCTGGCCGATCATCTCGCGCGCCTGCCGGCGGACGACGCGCGCTCGCGCGCGATCCTCGCCGCGATGCAGGCCGACGAGGTGCGCCATGCCGACCACGCCCTCGCCCGTGGCGGCATCGCCCTGCCCGCGCCGATTCCGCACCTGATGCGCGCCGCCTCGGCGCTGATGAAGGCCGTCGCCTATCGCCTCTGAGGCGCGCCGCGCCAGCCACGTGGCATGCTGGAGGTTCCATGCGCGGTCGCATTCCCGACAGTTTCATCGATGACCTGCTCGCCCGCGTCGACATCGTCGACGTGATCGAGCGGCGCGTGCCGCTGAAGAAGGCCGGGCGCGAATGGACCGCGCGCTGTCCGTTCCACGACGAGCGCTCGCCGTCGTTCTATGTCAGCCCGGTCAAGCAGTTCTTCCACTGCTTCGGCTGCGGCGCACACGGCAGCGCAATCAAGTTCCTGATGGACTACGAGCGTCTGGAATTCCTCGACGCCGTCGAGGAACTGGCGCAGGCAGTCGGCCTGAAGGTGCCGCACGCGGGCGGCGACGAGCGCCCGCGCGAGGACCGCACCGACCTGTACGGCATTCTCGAGGCGGCGGCGGCATGGTTCCAGCACGAGTTGCCGAACAGCCCGACCGCGCAGGCCTACTGCCGGAAACGCGGGCTGGATGCCGACACCGTGCAGTGCTTCCGCATCGGCTGGGCGCCATCCGGCTGGGACGGCCTGCTGCGCGCGCTGGGCACGACGCCCGAACGGCTGGCCCTGCTGGATCAGGCCGGCCTGATCGCCGGCGGCGAGCGCGGCAAGCGCTACGACCGTTTCCGCGAGCGCCTGATGTTTCCGATCCTCGATCGCCGCGGCCGCGTGATCGCGTTCGGCGGACGCATCATTCCCGGCGCGAATCCCGCAGGCGAGGATCCGCAGGCAGGTGTCGCAGCCCGCACGTCGCAGCAGGGCGACGGGCCCAAATACCTCAACTCGCCCGAGACGCCGCTGTTCCACAAGGGCCGTGAACTGTTCGCGCTGTGGCAGGTCAAGCAGGCCAATGTCCGGCTGGTGCGGCTGCTGGTGGTCGAGGGCTACATGGACGTGATCGCGCTGCACCAGCACGGGCTGCCGATCGCGGTTGCCACGCTGGGCACCTCGACCAGTGCCGATCATGCCGAGCTGCTGTTCCGCGCCGCGCCGGACGTCTATTTCTGCTTCGACGGCGACAAGGCCGGTCGCGCGGCGGCGTGGCGTGCACTGGAGTCGGTGCTGCCGCGCCTGCGCGACGGTCGCCAGGCGATGTTCCTGTTTCTGCCCGACGGCGAGGATCCCGATTCGCTGGTGCGCAAGGAGGGCAAGGTCGGCTTCGAGCAACGCCTGCAATCGGCCATGCCGCTGTCGGAATACTTTTTCGAGGAGCTGGGGCACGACGTCAATCTGTCCAGCCTCGATGGTCGTGCACGTCTGGCCGAGCGCGCGCGGCCACTGCTGGCGAAATTGCCCGACGGCGCTTTCCGCGACCTGATGCTGCTGGAGCTGACCCGGCGCACCGGCGTGCAATCCGCGGGCAGCGTGAAGGAGATGGCGACGCGAGTGCTGCCGCGCGCAGTCGCCAAACGCAGCCTGGTGCGCGGCGTGATCGCCCTGCTGCTGGCGCAGCCCGGACTTGCCGAACAGGTCGCGCCGCCGTATCCGTTTGTCGCGCTGAACAAGCCCGGTGTGGACCTGCTGATCGAGCTGCTGGAACTGGCGCGCGCGCGACCGGGGATCAGCACCGCCAGCCTGCTCGAGCACTTCGCCGAGCGCCCCGAAGCGGCGGCGCTGCACAAGCTCGCGCTGGTCGAGTTTCCGGCCGACAGCGACAAGCTGCGCGAGGAGTTCGCCGACGCCCTGATCCAGCTCGCACGCCAGACCGTCGCCGCCCGCATCAGCGAGCTCACCGGCAGGCAGGCCGAGACCGGCCTGAGCGACGCCGAGAAGGCCGAACTGCGCGAACTGCTGGTGGCGAAGGGTCGGCACTGAAAGCCGGCGCATCCAGCCGTTGCGCGGCCCGGCAACCGGCCGATCCGCAGGGTATCAGGCGATGCTGACGGCCTTGACGTTGACGAACTCGCGAATGCCGAACGCGCCCAGCTCGCGGCCATAGCCGCTGTCCTTGATGCCGCCGAACGGCAGCCGCGGATCGGACACCAGTTGCCGGTTGACGAACACCGCGCCGGAGTGGATCGCGCGCGTCGCCAGCCGCTCGCCACGCGCGAGATCGCGGGTGAACACCGCGCCACCCAGACCGAACGCACTGTCATTGGCGATGCCCACGGCTGCGGCCTCGTCGCGTGCGCCGATCACGCAGGCGACCGGGCCGAACAGTTCCTCCTGGTACGCCGGCATGCCGGGGCCGACATCGGTCAGCAGCGTCGGCGGATAGAACCAGCCCGCGCCGGAAGGCAGTTCGCCGCCCAGCAGGCAGCGCGCACCTCGCGCGATGCTCGAGCGCACCTGCGCATGCAGCTGATCGCGCAGGTCGGCGCGCGCCAGCGGGCCGATCGTGGTGCGCGTGTCCAGCGGATCGCCCATGCGCTCGCGACGAATGCGCGCGATCAGCCGCTCGGTGAACGCCTCACGCACGGCGTCGACCACGATGAAACGCTTGGCGGCGATGCAACTCTGGCCGGCGTTGACGAAGCGGCCGTCGGCGCAGGCCTGCACCGCGCAATCGAGATCGGCGTCCTCGAGCACCACGTAAGCGTCACTGCCGCCCAGCTCCAGCACGCATTTTTTCAGCGCCGCGCCGGCCTGCGCCGCCACCGCGCGACCGGCGCGCACACTGCCGGTCAGCGAGACGGCGCGCACCTGCGGATGCGCGATCACCGCGCCGGCCTGGTCGGTGTCGATCACCAGGGTACGGAACAAGTCTTCGGGAAAGCCGGCATCACGCAGGATCCGCTCGATCGACAGCGCGCAGCCGAGCACGTTGGGCGAGTGCTTGAGCAGGCCGGCATTGCCGGCCATCAGCGTCGGCGCGGCGAAGCGGAACACCTGCCAGTACGGGTAGTTCCACGGCATGATCGCCAGCACCACGCCCAGCGGGCGGAAGCAGACGAAGCTGCGGCTTGCCTCGGTCTCCACCGGCTGCGGCGCCAGCAGCGCCGCGCCGTGCTCGGCGTAGTAGTCGCAGACGCTGGCGCACTTGCGCGCCTCGGCCTCGCCCTGCGCCAGCGGCTTGCCCATCTCCGCGGCCATCAGGCGCGCGAACTCCGGCGCACGCTGACGCAGGATCGCGCCGGCCGCGCGCAGGCAGCGAGCACGCTCGGCGAACGGCGTGTCCTGCCACGACTGCTGCGCGCTGGCGGCACGCCCGATGATCGCCGTCACCTCGGCGGCATCCATCCCGGGATAGCGCGCAAGCGGACTGCCGTCGGTCGGATTGATGGTCTGGAATGACATGCCTGCATGCACCGGTGATCGCCCGCTGCGGGGTCGGCGGCTCGCGGCCGTGATCAGAGTTGTGCCGCCAGCTCCTTGCCGATGCCGGCCGGCGTATCGGTGGGCGCGTAGCGCTTCACCACCGCGCCGTGCCTGTCGACCAGGAACTTGGTGAAGTTCCACTTGATCGCTTCGCTGCCGAGCAGACCCTTGGCCTCGTGCTTGAGATACTTGTACAGCGGGTCGGCGCCATCGCCGTTGACCTCGATCTTGGCGAACAGCGGAAAACTGACGTCGTAGTTCAGCGAGCAGAAGTTCCGGATCTCGGCCTCGTCGCCCGGCTCCTGGTGACCGAACTGGTCGCAGGGAAACCCGAGCACCACCAGCCCCTGATCCTTGTGCTCGCGATACAGCGCCTCGAGACCCTTGTATTGCGGCGTGAATCCGCATTTGGAGGCGACATTGACGATCAGCAGGGTCTTGCCGCGATAGGCGTCGAGCTTCTGCTCGCGACCATCGATGGTGCGCACGCTGAAATCGTAGAGACTGGGCATGGCTGACTCCGCTGAGAGTGCATGGGCGTCGGCGCATGCCAACGCAGCGGTCATCGTACTGCGGCCGCATGCATGCGGCGTGATGTCGCACGGAGCCGCGGAGCTCGCGGCAGAATGCCGCATCCAGGCGTAGGCTAGGCGTCCGGCTGGCGAGGTGATGATGAAGCGCGCGGTTCTACTGACGATGCTGGCGGTCCTGTTCGTCCTCGGCGGCTGCAGTGCCCCGCAACACCGCTGGAAGCTGACCGACGTGCGCGGGCATCTGCCGGATCTCGCGTTCACGCTGACCGATGACACCGGCAGGGTCGTCGATGCCCACGCCTTCCGCGGCAAGCTGGTGCTGCTGTATTTCGGCTATACCCACTGCCCCGACGTCTGCCCGCTGACGCTGACCCACCTGCACGTCCTGATGCAGCGACTGGGGCCGCTGGCGGATCGCACGCGCGTACTGTTCGTCAGCGTCGATCCCGCGCGCGACACGCCGGCACTGCTGCACGCCTACGTCAACGCGTTCGATCCGCACATCACCGGACTGACCGGCACGCCGGCCCAGATCGAGGCGCTGGCCAAACGCTACCGCGTCGCCTACAACCGCGGGCCCACCCTGCCCGGCGGCGGTTACGAGGTGGCGCACAGTGCCGGCATCTACATTTTCGATGACCGTGGCCGCGCGCGTCTGCTGGCGACCGACGCCGATCCGATCAGCGCGATCGCGCACGATGTCCGCGTATTGCTGGGAGCCGCGCCTTGAATCGCCCGAGCCGAGTCATGCTGGCGCTCGCCGCTGCCCTGCTGGCCTCGCCCGCCTTCGCGGCCGCGATCACCGTGCAGAAACCCTGGGTGCGCTGGCTGCCCGCCGGCCTGCCCGCCGCCGGCTATGCCACCCTGGTCAACGGCAGCGACACACCGGTGTCGCTGGTCGGCGCCCGCAGCCCCGACTACGGCTCGGTGATGATCCACCGCTCGCTCGATCGCGGCGGCATGGAGCGCATGGTGATGGTGAACGCGATCCCGGTTCCGCCGCACAGTCGCGCCGCACTGGCCCCGGGTGGCTATCACCTGATGCTGATGCAGCCGCGGCACGCGATCCGTCCGGGGATGCGAGTATCGGTGCGCTTCGAGTTCTCGGACGGCTCGACGATCGACGTGGCGATGCCGGTGCGCCCGGCTAACGCCTCGGGCTGAGCGCGGCGCGCGGCCGCGCTGGCAGCCGTCCCGCTGTGACAGGGCGATCCGGTGGCGCAGCGCCTGCAGCGCGACGGCCTCAGCCGACGCGCTGATAGACCGCCAGCGGCTGCAGCGCGGGCGCCAGCAGCCAGTGGTCGGCGAGCAGGAAACCGAACAGCGCCATCAGATAGAGGATGGAATAGTTGAACACGCGCATCGCGTAGAACTCGTCCGGCGGCCGCAGCAGGCGCACCGCGCAGTAGAGAAAACCGATGTCCAGCACCAGCACGCCGCCCAGATAGAACAGCCCGCTCATGCCGGTGAGATACGGCAGGATCGTCACCAGCGTCAGCAGCACGGTGTAGAACAGCACGTGCCAGCGCGTGTACTCGACGCCGTGCGTCACCGGCAGCATCGGCACCTGCGCCAGCGCGTAGTCCTCGCGGCGGAAGATCGCCAGCGCCCAGAAATGCGGCGGTGTCCAGACGAAGATGATCAGCACCAGCAGCAGCGCGTGCGGGTCGAGGGTGCCGGTGACCGCCGCCCAGCCCAGTGCCGGCGGCGCGGCACCGGCGATGCCGCCGATCACGATGTTCTGCGGCGTGGCGCGCTTGAGATAGGCGGTGTAGATCACCGCGTAGCCGATCAGCGAGGCGAAGGTCAGCGTCGCGGTCATCGCGTTCACCAGCAGCGCCAGCACCAGCATCGCCGCCAGCGCGAGCACCAGCGCGAACACCAGCACCTGGCGCGAATTGAGGGTGCCGGTGGCCAGCGGACGCCGTGCGGTGCGCGCCATCAGCCGATCGATGCGCTGGTCGATCAGCTGGTTCAGCGCCGCCGCCGCCGCCGAGGCCAGCCAGATCCCCAGCGTGCCGAACACCAGCGCGCGCCATGGCGGCAGGCCCGGCACCGCCAGGAACATGCCGATCACCGCGGTGAACACCAGCAGCGCGACCACCCGCGGCTTGGTCAGCTGCCAGTACTCGCGGGCGATCGTCATCGTCGGGCTTCCCGGCCGGCGGCGCGCGGCGCGCTCACGGCGCGGTGGCCACGCGCTGGGTGCGCGCCAGCAGCGCCACCAGGGTGAACAGCAGCAGCGCGGCGACGGCGTTGTGCGCGGTCGCCACCGGCAGCGGCAGGCCCAGCATCACGTTGCCGATGCCCAGCGCAACCTGCGTCGCCAGCGCCAGCAGCAGCAGCGCGGCGTGGCCGCCGAAACCGTCGCGGCGCATGCGCCAGGCCAGCCACAGCAGGTACAGCGACACCACCAGCGCGCCGATCCGGTGCGCCATCTGGATCGCCGCGCGTGCCGCCGCGTCCAGCACGCCACCCTCGTAGTTGACACCGATGTCGCGCCAGAGCACGAAGCCCTGGTGGAAATCCATCGTCGGCCACCAGGCGCCCTGGCATTGCGGGAAATCGGCGCCGCAGGCAAGCGCGGCGTAGTTGGAGCTGGTCCAGCCGCCCAGCGCGATCTGCCCGGCCAGCAGCACCAGTGCCAGGATCGCCCACGGCCGCAGCTCGACCCGACGGGGATCGTCGCCGCCGACACCCGACAGCTTCAGCGCCACGTACGACAGCAGCGCGAACAGGGTCAGTCCGCCCAGCAGGTGGCCCATCACCACCGCGGGTTTCAGCAGCAGGGTCACCGTCCACATGCCGAGCATGGCCTGGAATACCACCACCGCGAAGGCCAGCACCGCCACCCGCCACGCCGGCGCGCGCGGCAGCCACAGCGCGGTGATCAGCGGCAGGCCGATCGCGACCACCGACAGCAGGCTGGAGAACACGCGCTCGCCATTGACGTACAGCAGCACGCCGGCAGCCGCCGCGACCGCCGCGACGATCACCGTCAGCCGCGCCCGCGGACGCCGCCAGACCGCGCTCAGCGCCAGCGCCAGCACCAGGGTGCCGAGGCCGGACGCCAGCATGCGATGGAACTGCTCGCGCCAGGCCTTGTGCACCTCGACCGGGCGCCCGGGGAACGCCGCATTGGCGGCGGCGATCGCGGCATGGTGATCGGGCCAGGTGATGCGGCCGTAGCAGGTCGGCCAGTCCGGGCATGACAGGCCGGCATTGGACAGACGCACGAAGGCGCCGAACACGATCACGCCGAGCGCGAAGGCGGCGGCGAACCAGGCCAGGCGGGCAGCGGGAGCAATCGAACGCGACATCAGCGGAACGCCTTTTGCAGATCCTTGTTGAGCCCGAGCGGATCGAAACCCGCGGGGTACCAGGTCAGCACCACCCCGCCGGGTTGCACCAGCAGCACGGCCAGGCTGTCGGGCGCACCGGGACGAAACCGCGC
>JAKAZT010000010.1:0-7961 GCA_021815695.1 Pseudomonadota bacterium | reverse complement strand
CGATGCATCACGAAGAAAATCACCAGCGCCGCGGCCGCGAACGAGAACCACTGGAAGGCATAGGCCTGATGGCGCGCCGGCGGCATGAAGGTGGGGGTCCACTCGCGCAGGTAGATCTGCGCCGGATCGGGGTCGCTGAGCAGCACGCCCGGGTCCACGCCCGTGCCAAGGTCGTCGGCCACCTGGCGCAGATCGAGGTAGGTCGTCAGCTTGGGCCAGCGATCTTGCCGCGCGAGCTGGTTGCCGCCCATCTTGAATCCCGGCAGCGGCGGCGGCGCATACAGGCCGGTGAGGTGCTGCGGGCCGGCGGGGATCGGCGGAAGTCCCGGAATGCGCTGCTGCGGACCCTGACGCGGCAGGAAGCCCATGTTCACCAGCAGCAGGCGATCGTGACCCGCCGGCTTGAACGGCAGGAACACATCGACGCCGTCGACGCCGTGCAGCGCCTGATCGTCGAGCACATAACTGCGTCCCGGCACGAAGGTGCCGCTCACCCGCACATGCCGGTAGTGGTCGTGCGGCGCCCGCGCGGCGACCTCGGCGAACGGCAGCAGCGGCGCGCTGGTGGCGTGGCTGAAGGCCGTCAGCAGCTGCTCCTTGTAGGCTGCGCGATGCAGTTGCCAGATGCCCAGGCGCACGAACAGCAGCACGCCGGCCAGCGTCAGCAGTACCGCAAACCACGACGGCCGCCGCAGGCGCATCACCGCCGCACCACCCCGTCGCGGCTTATACTCGAAGCGGTTCCGGACCGGACGCGCAGGCTCATGGCCACTCTCTTCAAAGCCCTGTTGATCGTGGTGCTGCTGGCGGCGCTGTTCAGCCTCGGCCAGGCGCTGTTCTTCATGATGACCGACCGTGGCGGCAGCAGCCGCACGGCGTGGGCGCTGACCCGCCGCATCGGCTTTTCGGTACTGCTGATCGTGCTGGTGATCATCGGCATCGCCACCGGCCTGCTGCATCCGCACAACATCGGCGGCTGACGCCGGGCCCTCCGCGCGAGGGATCACCCGTTTCCTCGACTGCTGCATCCGCCACCGGAACCGGCCGCGCGCCGGCTCCGCTGCGCTACGTGCGCGCCCGCAGCCCGGTCGCGCTCAGAGCACGTACACGAACAGGAACAGCATCACCCAGACGATGTCCACGAAGTGCCAGTACCAGGCCACCGCCTCGAAGCCGAAGTGGCTGTCCTTGGAGAAGTCGCCCTTGGCGCAGCGCAGCCAGATCACGATCAGCATGATCGTGCCCAGCGTGACGTGCAGACCGTGGAAGCCGGTCAGCATGAAAAAGGTCGAGCCGTAGATGCCGCTGTGCAGGGTCAGGTTGAGGTGAGTGTAGGCCTCGATGTACTCGTGCGCCTGGAACCACAGGAAGGTCATGCCGAGCAGGATGGTGCCGCCCAGGAACACCAGCAGCTGCTTGCGATAGCCGGCCTTCAGCGCATGATGGGCCACGGTGATGGTGACGCCCGATGACAGCAGGATCAGCGTGTTGAGCAGGGGCACGCCCCAGGCCGGAATGGTGTGGAAGGCACCGCCGATGTCCAGCGGGCCGTTGGTCGGCCAGGCGGCAGTGTAGCCGCGCCACAGAAAGTAGTTGGTGGCCGCGCCGTGGCCCTCGCCGCCCAGCCAGGGCACCGACAGTCCGCGCGAGTAGAACAGCGCGCCGAAGAACGCGGCGAAGAACATCACCTCGGAGAAGATGAACCACATCATGCCCATGCGGAACGACAGGTCCACCTGCTTGTTGTAGGTGCCGCTGTTGGACTCGCGGATCACGGTGCCGAACCAGCCGAACAGCATGACCAGGATGATTGCCACCCCGATGGCGAACGAGATGTGTCCCTCCGTCTCGTAGCCGTTGATCCAGTGCGCCGCGCCCCACATGAAGGCGAACAAGCCGACCGCGCCGACGATCGGCCACTTGCTGCCGTGCGGTATGTAATAGGCGCCCTGCTGCTGTGTCATGGTCATCATCCCCGTGTCAGTCAACCCGCCGAAGCCGCCGCGACCGTCGCGGTGCCCGCGGCGAGCGGGTTCTCGTAGAAAGTGTAAGCCAAGGTGATCATGGAGAAGGAGCGCGGCTGCCGCGGGTCGACCACGAAACGCACCGGCATGCGCCGGCTCGCGCCGACCTCGAGGGCCTGATCGCGACCGGCACGCGCCGCGGACCGCCGCGGTCGATGGACGGCTTTACTTCCATACCGTCATGCGCAGCATGAATGCGATGTAGAACGCCAGCGCGACCGCGCCGAAGATCAGCGCGGTGCGGCGCGCGGCGCGACGGCGGGCGTCGACGCCGGCATCCGGCTTGCGCGGGTTATCGGGAGTCATCGGTCGGGGATCGGGCGCCGGGCCGTCAGTGGCTGACGTCGTCATGCGCGAGCATGCCCGGCATGATCACCGGCGGCACTTCGAAGGTGTGATGCGGCGCCGGCGACGGCACCGTCCATTCGAGTCCGCGGGCGCCTTCCCACACGCGCGCGCTGGCCTTCTGCCGGGCGAAGTACACGGTGTAGATGATGTTGCCGACGAAGATCAGCTGGGACAGGCCGAACCAGAAACCGCCGATCGAGCTGACCATGTTCCAGTTGGCGAAGGCGACGTTGTAGTCGGGAATGCGCCGCGGCATGCCGGCCAGGCCGAGGAAATGCTGCGGGAAGAACAGCACATTCACCGCGATCACGCTGTTCCAGAAATGGATCTTGCCCCAGCGCTCGCTGTACATGTGGCCGGTCCATTTCGGAATCCAGTAATAGGTGCCCGCCATGATCGCGAACACCGCGCCGGACACCAGCACGTAGTGGAAATGCGCCACCACGAAATAGGTGTTGTGGTACTGGAAGTCGGCCGGCACCAGCGCCAGCATCACGCCGGAGAAGCCGCCGATGGTGAACAGGATCACGAACGCGACCGCGAACAGCATCGGCGTCTCGAAGGTCAGCGAACCCTTCCACATCGTGGTGACCCAGTTGAACACCTTCACGCCGGTGGGCACCGAGATCAGCATGGTCGCGTACATGAAGAACAGCAGGCTGCCCAGTGGCAGGCCGACGGTGAACATGTGGTGCGCCCAGACGGTGAACGACAGGAACGCGATCGAGGCGGTGGCGTAGACCATCGGCTTGTAGCCGAACAGCGGCTTGCGCGAGAAGGTGGGAATGATCTCCGAGATGATCCCGAACGCGGGCAGGATCATGATGTAGACCTCGGGATGACCGAAGAACCAGAAGATGTGCTGGTAGAGCAGCGGATCGCCGCCGCCGGCGGCGTTGAAGAAGCTGGTGCCGAAGAACTTGTCGGTCAGCAGCATGGTGACCGCGCCGGCCAGCACCGGCATCACCGCGATCAGCAGGAACGCGGTGATCAGCCAGGTCCACACGAACAGCGGCATCTTCAGCAGGTCCATCCCCGGCGCGCGCAGATTGAGGATGGTCGCGATGATGTTGATCGCGCCCATGATCGAGCTGATGCCCATCAGGTGGATGGCGAAGATCATGAACGCGATCGAGTCGCCTCCCTGCAGGACCAGGGGCGGATACATCACCCAGCCCGCGGCAGGCGCGCCACCCGGCATGAACAGGGTGGACAGCAGCAGCACGAAGGCGAACGGCAGGATCCAGAACGACCAGTTGTTCATGCGCGGCAGCGCCATGTCCGGCGCGCCGACCATCAGCGGGACCATCCAGTTGGCCAGGCCGACGAAGGCCGGCATCACCGCGCCGAAGATCATGACCAGCGCGTGCATCGTGGTCATTTCGTTGAAGAAGTACGGCTGCACCAGTTGCAGGCCGGGCTTGAACAGCTCGGCGCGGATGATCATCGCCATCGACCCGCCGATGAAGAACATGATCAGCGAGAACACCAGGTACATCGTGCCGATGTCCTTGTGATTGGTCGCGAACAGCCAGCGCTGCGCAAAGCCCGGCTTGGCGTCGTGGTCGTCGTGGGTGCCTGCGTGGGTCGCCATGTCTTGCTGCCTCTCGGTGAACTCGGTCAGCCCTGGGGGGCCGGGGCGGGAACGGGTGCGACCTGCACGGTGCGCGCGATGGTGTCGAGGCGGGCGCGCGATTCCTGCGCTGCCAGCCAGCCCTGGAACGCGGCCGGCGGCACCGCCTTGATCACGATCGGCATGTAGGCGTGATCCTGGCCGCACAGCTGCGCGCACTGGCCGCGATAGGTGCCGGGGGTGTCGATCTCGCCCCACATGTCGTGGATCAGGCCCGGCACGGCGTCGGCCTGCCAGCCCAGCGCCGGCACCCACCAGCCGTGAATGACATCGTCGGCCGTGATCACGAAGCGGATCTTGGTGTGGGTCGGCACCACCAGCGGATGATTCACGTTGAGCAGATAGTCGTCATAGCCGGTCTTCGACTTGAGCGACCGGGGATTGATGCCGGAATCGAGCTGGCGCGCTTCATCGCTGTTGAATGCCAGCCTGGAGATGAAGCCCACGCGGCTGACCGGGCGGCCCTGGTAATCGACGTAGTCGTAGCGCCACTTCCACTGGAAGCCGGTGACCTTGACGGTCAGCCCGGCATCGCCGGTGTTGCTTTCATTGATCAGGATGCGCGTCGCCGGCAGCGCCAGCGCAATCAGGATCAGCACCGGGACCACCGTCCAGATCACCTCGAGCCGGGCATTGTGGGTCCAGGTTTCGGCGACCGCGCCCCGGGATTTGCGAAAGCGCACCATCGCGACAATCATCGCGCCGAACACCACCACGCCGATGCCGACGCAGACCCAGAAGGCATACATGTGCAGGTCGTAGACCTGATGCGAGAGCGGCGAGGCGCCCTCGGTCATGTTCAGCTGCCACGGCACCGGGTGGCCGATCGCGGCCGTCGCGCCGGCCGCCGCCGCACTGCCCGCTGCCAGTGCCAGGGCCGCGCCGATCCGTGCCGTCCAACTCATGCTGCCTCGCCTCATCGTCAGTTCCCCGAGGGTTCGTGTTCGCGCCACGCCGGCTGATGCGCCCGTGCCAGCAAAAGCTCAAGCCGTTGATGCAGCTGCTCGCGCTCCTCGTCGCCGAGAAACGCACCGATTTCGATCTCGCGTCCATGCGAAGTCAGCACCAGCCGGCGATGTCCGTTGCCGGGCTTCCACCCCACCCGCACCCAGTATGGCTGGAAGCGGGCCCGCTGCTGACCGGAAGGAAACGCATGCACCTCCAGCGCATCCTCGCTGCAGCGGATGCGCTCGGCGCGGGCACCGGCCTTCCAGACCGCCGCCAGCGCCAGCGCCAGCGCGCCCGACTCGGCCAGCGCGAACAGCGCCGCGTACGCATTGCCGACCACGCCGCTGACCAGCGCCACCAGCATCGACGCTCCCGCCAGCACGCCCCACAACGTCACCATGCCGCGCCGGCTCAGTGACCGGTTGGGCCGGACCCAGAACACCAGCGGCTGACTCGGCAACGCGGGAGGCTCGACGGCGATCACGCGATGGGTATCCCTTCAGCCGGGCAAGAATACTGCCCGCCACGCGTGCGCAGCAAGAATGCCGAAGCGGCACTTGCCATGATTGCGATCAAGTTGCACGCGGCACGACCGTCTCTGCGACAACCTGCCGCAGGTCGCGACGGCCGTCGTGGTACGCGGCGGATCCCGCCTCTAGAATGTGCGGCTGCGCGCGCCCGCGGCGCTCGATGAAGACCGGATCCGTGACCGCCGAACTGCTCAGCCCCGAACTGCCCGCCCCCGGCGATCCGCTGCGCAGCGCGATCACCGACGCCTGGTTGCGCGACGAGGATGCGGCGGTCGGCGCACTGCTGCAGTCCGCGCGCCTCGATCCGGACGCACGCGAGGCGGTCCTCGACCACGCCGCCGCGCTGGTCGAGAGCGTGCGTGCCCGCGCCGGCGAACAGACCGCGGTCGAATCCTTCATGCGCCAGTACGACCTGTCCAGCGAGGAGGGCGTGCTGCTGATGTGCGTGGCGGAAGCGCTGCTGCGCATCCCCGATTCCGGCACCGCCGACCGCCTGATCCAGGACAAGCTCGGCGAGGCCGACTGGGAAAAGCACCTCGGCAAGAGCGACTCGCTGTTCGTCAACGCCTCCACCTGGGGTCTGATGCTGACCGGACGGCTGGTGCGCCTGGGCGCGGAGACCGAACGCGATTTCACCGGCGCCCTGAAGCGTCTGACCGCGCGTGCCGGCGATCCGCTGGTGCGGCTGGCGGTGCGCCAGGCGATGCGCATCATGGGCCATCAGTTCGTGATGGGCCGCAGCATCGACGAGGCTCTCGACCGCGCCGCCGGCAAGGAACACCGCGCCTACCGCTATTCCTACGACATGCTCGGCGAGGCCGCGCTGACCGCGCCCGACGCCGCGCGCTACCTGCAAGCGTACAAGACCGCGATTCTCGCGCTGGGCCAGCGCGGCCCCTGGGCCGACGTGCTCGACGCGCCGTCGATCTCGGTCAAGCTGTCGGCGCTGCATCCGCGCTACGAGGTCGGCCAGCGCACCCGCGCCCGCGCCGAACTGACGGCGATGCTGCTGGATCTGGCGCAGCTGGCGAAGGCGCAGGGCATCGGCATGACCGTGGATGCCGAGGAGGCCGACCGGCTGGAACTGTCGCTGGAGATCATCGGCGCGGTGTTCGCGCATCCGTCGCTGGCCGGCTGGAACGGTTTCGGGCTCGCCGTGCAGGCCTACCTGAAGCGCGCGCCGTTCGTGATCGACTGGCTGGCCGAGCAGGCGCGCCGCGCCGACCGCCGCTGGTGCGTGCGCCTGGTCAAGGGCGCCTACTGGGACGCCGAGATCAAGCGCGCGCAGGAGCAGGGCCTGGCCGGCTATCCGGTCTACACGCGCAAGGTCAACACCGATGTCGCCTATCTCGCCTGCGCGCGCCGTCTGCTGGACGCCGGCAGCGCGCTGATCTATCCCGCCTTCGCTACCCACAACGCACACACCATCGCTGCAATTCATCATCACGCCGGGGGCCGGCCGTTCGAGTTCCAGCGCCTGCACGGCATGGGCGCGGATCTCTACGCCGAGGTGATCGGCGCCGACAAGCTGGGCGTGCCCTGCCGTGTCTATGCGCCGGTCGGCAGCCATGAGGACCTGCTGCCATACCTGGTGCGCCGACTGCTGGAGAACGGCGCCAACACCAGTTTCGTCAACCGCATCGTCGATGCGCGCGTGCCGGTGCGCGAGCTCGTCGCCGATCCCTGCGAGACGGCAGCGGCCCATGCGCACAAGGCGCATCCGCGCATTCCGCTGCCGGTCAACCTCTACCTTCCCGTCCGGATCAACTCCATGGGCTTCAACAGCGCCAACGATGACGACCTCAGGGCCATGGCCGCCGCCGTCAATGCGACGCTGGCGCCGCGCCGGGCGGCGCCACTGGTTCCCGGGGCGTCTTCCGCCGGCCCCGAGATCACGGTCAGCGATCCCGCCGACCGTCGCCGGGTGATCGGCCATTGGCAGGCTGCCGACGCCGCCACCGTCGAGCACGCACTGGCCCAGGCGGCAACGGCGCAATCGGGCTGGGACGCCACCCCTGCCGAGACGCGCGCGCAGATGCTCGAGCGTGCCGCCGGCCTGCTCGAGGAGCGCCGCGCGGCGTTCATCGCCCTGTGCGTGCGCGAAGCCGGCAAGACGCTGGGTGCCGCCGTCGCCGAGGTGCGCGAGGCCGCCGATTTCCTGCGCTACTACGCCCGCGAGGCGCGCCGCCTGTTCGCCGCACCCACCCCGCTGCCGGGACCGACCGGCGAACGCAACGCGCTGGAACTGCACGGCCGTGGCGTGTTTGTCTGCATCAGCCCGTGGAACTTCCCGTTGGCGATCTTCACCGGCCAGGTTGCGGCGGCGCTGGCCGCAGGCAATGCGGTGATCGCCAAGCCCGCGGAACAGACCACCCTGATCGCGCACGCCATGACCGCGCTGCTGCACGAGGCCGGCGTGCCGACGGCGGTGCTGCAGCTGACCCCGGGCGACGGGCCCACGGTCGGCGCGGCGCTGAC
>JAKAZT010000091.1:1777-7744 GCA_021815695.1 Pseudomonadota bacterium | reverse complement strand
CCACCCGCAAGGCGCCCACACAAGTCACCTGCGCACACTGTCAAAGATCGTCTTCACACCGGGCCTCACCGCGCCCTTCCGCTGAGCCTTTCGCTCCGCCGAGCCGCACATTCTACATCCGTTTCCTCGACCGTCAACACCTCAAGTTGCCACGAAACCGTCTTGAAGTGAGGGTCGGGATGCGGGCCGTCGTTGTGCGGGCCGGAGAGCATAGCGCAGCGGTCACGGGCATGGGAAGTCCCGGCGGCCATGAGAACGCGCAACAGCGGCGGGCAGCGTCATCGTGAGCGCCGGGTACCCGGGACGCCGCAGCTCGCAAGTTACACTGTCACCCAGCATCGTCACGGAGTTCCCCATGCGCTCAATTGCTTACGCGGCCGTGCTGTGCATGACGCTGATCGCCGGCACCGTCCGGGCGGCGCCGACGGTGACGCTGCGCCTGCACGAGCATGCTTTCAGCGCCGAGGTGGCGGCCGATGACCTCAGCCGCGCCCAGGGGCTGATGAATCGCACCCATCTCGCGGCCGGAAGCGGCATGCTGTTCGTGTTCCGCCACAGCGACCAGCGCTGGTTCTGGATGAAGAACACGCTGATCCCGCTGGACATCCTGTTCTTCGACAGCTCGCGCAAACTGGTCTCGATGCAGACGGACGTGCCGCCGTGCAGGCAGGACCCCTGCCCGACCTATCCCAGCGGGGAGCCCGCGCGCTACGTACTCGAACTGGCGGCTGGCACGGCAGCGCGCATCGGAGCCCGCATCGGCGACCAACTGTCGATCGAAGGCGACGTGGGCGCGGTGCACTGAGACCCGGCGCGCGCCTGATGGCCGCAAGCCATGCCGACCTGATAGGGAACGAGACGCAATTCGACGCCAGCCTCAGCCGGCAGATCGTCTTCCAGGGGGATGAAGCAGCGCATGAATCACCTCCGACCGGACGGCATTGCACCGCGCCGGTCGGGCCGCTGGCGGGCAAAGTCGTACGCAATCGGGGCGCACGGCGGACCGATCGCGGTCAACCGGTTTCGATCATCTCGAAGTCGGCCTTGGTGACGCCGCAGTCGGGACAGGTCCAGGTTTCGGGAATGTCCGCCCAGCGGGTGCCAGGTGCCAGCCCCTCCTCGGGCAAGCCCAGCGCCTCGTCGTAGATGAAGCCGCATACCACGCACATGTACTTCTTGTAGTCGGACGCACTCATGAACAGGCACGATCGCAAGGGTGGGAACAGATCATTGTCGCAGGCGCCGCGCTGCGACGAAAGCCGGCCCACGAACGCATGCACGCCTCGCAGCGACGCCGGCTGATGCGCGGGCTGTATGCGATCACCGACGGCCCGCGCAGGGACCTTCTGGTTGCCGCAGAAGCCGCGCTGGCGGGCGGCGCGCGCGTGCTGCAGTATCGCGACAAGAGCACGGATCCCGCCCGCCGCCACATCGAGGCCGTGGCGCTGCGTGCGCTGTGCCAGGCGCATGGCGTGCCGCTGATCATCAATGATGACATCGCACTGGCGGCGGCCGTCGGTGCCGCCGGCGTGCATCTTGGCGAACGAGATGCCGACATCGCCACCGCCCGGATCCGGCTGGGCCCGGGCGCGATCATCGGCGCGTCGTGCTACGACTCGCTGTCACGGGCGCGACAACTCGCCGCAGCCGGTGCGGACTATCTTGCGTTCGGCGCGTTCCATCCCTCGCCAACCAAGCCCCGCGCGCGTCACGCATCGCCGACCTTGTTGAGCGACGCAGCTGCGCTCGGCCTGCCGCGAGTGGCGATCGGCGGCATCACGCCAGACAATGGCGGTGCGCTGATCGACGCCGGCGCCGATCTGCTGGCGGTGATCTCCGGCGTATTCGGCGCCACCGACGTGCGCGTGGCGGCGCGTCGTTACGCCGACCTTTTCGAATCCACATGCAGGCCCTCATGACCTCCAATCACGATCTGTTCCGGCGCGCCCGCAGCCTGCTGCCCGGCGGCGTCAACTCGCCGGTGCGCGCGTTCAAGTCGGTGGGCAGCGAACCCTTCTTCACCGCGCGCGCCGAGGGCCCGTACCTGTGGGACGTGGAAGGCAAGCGCTACATCGACCATGTCGGCTCCTGGGGTCCGATGGTCGCCGGACACAACCACCCTGCCGTGCGCGCAGCGGTCGAGCGCGCGGTCCGCGATGGCCTTTCCTTTGGCACGCCTTGCGCGGCCGAGGTGACGATGGCCGAGGTGATCACGCGTCTGGTGCCGTCGATCGAGATGGTGCGCATGGTCAACTCCGGCACCGAGGCGACGATGGCCGCGATCCGCCTCGCACGCGGCGCCACCGGGCGTGACACGGTGGTCAAGTTCGAAGGCTGCTATCACGGCCACGGCGACACTTTCCTGGTCAAGGCCGGCTCCGGTGCGCTGACGCTGGGCCTGCCCGATTCGCCCGGCGTGCCCAAGGCCTTGGCTGACCTCACCCTGACCCTGCCGTACAACGACGCCGACGCTGCGCGCGCGCTGTTCGCGACGCACGGCGACCGGATCGCCTGCGTAATCGTCGAGCCCGTCGCCGGCAACATGAACTGCATCCCGCCGCGCGCGGGATTTCTCGCAGCGCTGCGCGCGCTGTGCACCGCACACGGCGCGTTGCTGATCTTCGACGAAGTGATGACCGGATTTCGCGTTGCACCCGGCGGCGCGCAACAGCTGTACGGGGTGATGCCGGACCTGACCACGCTGGGCAAGATCATCGGTGGTGGCATGCCCGTCGGCGCCTACGGCGGGCGCCGCGATCTGATGGAACAAATCGCGCCGGCCGGACCGATCTATCAGGCCGGCACGCTCAGCGGCAATCCGGTCGCCATGGCTGCGGGTTTGGCGATGCTGGAATTGGTTGCCCAGCCCGGCTTCCATGCCGAACTGGACCGCAAGACCAGGCTGCTGACCGACGGTCTCAAGGCCTGTGCTGACGAGACTGGCGTGCCGTTCACGATCAACCGCGTGCCAGGCATGTTCGGCCTGTTCTTCAGCACCGGACCGGTCGAGACCTACGCGCAGGCGACGGCATGCGACATTGCCGGGTTCCGGCGCTTCTTCCATGCGATGCTCGAACGCGGCATCTACTTCGCCCCCAGCGCCTACGAAGCAGGCTTCATGTCGACCGCGCACAACGAGCGCGACATCGCCGAGACGCTGGATGCCGCGCGTCACGCCTTTCGCGCTGCGCGCGCCGGCTGATCGGACCGGCCGCCTCAGCCGCCGAGGAATCCACCCAGCGCGATTCGCAGGCGATCGAGGCCTTCGGCGGCATCAGCGTCAGTCAACACCAGCGGCGGCACCAGACGCAGCACGTCGGGCCCGGCCTGCAACAGGAGCAGTCCGGCGCGATGGGCGTGGTCGAGGACCTCGCCCGCCCGGCCGCGATGCGGCTCCGCAAGCAGCGCGCCCAGCATCAGCCCGCGACCACGCACCGCGCTGAAAATGCCGAGTTCGGCGTTGATGCATTCGAGACCGGCGCGCAGCGCCCGCGCCTGGCGCTCGACGTTGGCCAGCAATTCGGGCGCAGCCAGCCGCCGCAACGCGACGCGCGCGACCGCCGTCGCCAGCGGATTGCCGCCGAACGTGGTGCCGTGCGCGCCGTACTGCAGCACCTCGGCCACTTTCGGTCCTGCCAGCATCGCGCCGATCGGGAAGCCCGCGCCCAGCGCCTTGGCCAGGGTGACGATGTCGGGGATGACGCCATCCTGCGGGTGCGCGAACAGGGTTCCGGTACGGCCCATGCCGCACTGGATCTCGTCGCAGATCAGCAGCGCGTCGTGGCGGTCACAGAGCATGCGCAGCGCGGCGAGATAGCCCGGCACCGCCGGCATCACACCGCCCTCGCCCTGCACCGGCTCGACCAGCACGGCGGCGACATCGCCATTCGCCATCGCGGCGGCAGCCGCGTCGGCGTCGTTGAACGCGGCGTAGCGGAAACCGGCGGGCAATGGCTCGTAGCCTTCCTGGTACCTGGGCTGTGCCGTGGCGGTGACGGTCGCCAGCGTACGGCCGTGGAAGGAGCCCTGGAAGCTGAGGATCACGCGCCGTTCCGGCGGGCGCCCCTGAGCTGTCGCCCAGCGTCGGGCCAGCTTGATGGCCGCCTCGTTGGCTTCGGCGCCGGAGTTGCAGAAGAACACCCGCGTCGCAAATCCCGAGGCCGCGACCAGTTCCTCGGCCAGCCGGATCGCCGGTTCGCTCAGAAACACGTTGCTGGTGTGCCAGAGCTTGCCGGCCTGCGCGGTCAGCGCCGCGACCAGCTCCGGATCGGCGTGACCGAGACCGCACACGGCGATGCCGGCGGCGAAATCGACGTACTCGCGGCCCTCGATGTCCCAGACCCGCGCGCCGCGACCGCGGTCGAGCACCGCCGCACGCGGCCGATATACCGGGACGAAGTAGTGCTGCGCGGCAGCGACCAGCGCGGCGGTCGCGGGATCGGAATCAGGCACGGACATGGGGCGGGCGTCGGTGATCGGCGTACGGTTCATTATGCCTGTACGGCAACCCATGACGGGGCCGCGCATGGTCCGATGCCGTGCTGCACGCATGCTTGCGCTACGCTCGACGCGATTGGGCCCATCTGCAGATCCCGAGGAACCATCGATGCGTTTCGAAACCCTGGCCGTGCATGCCGGAGCCGAGCCGGATCCCGGGACCGGCGCGGTGACGCCGCCGCTCCATCTGGCCACCACCTTCGAGCATGCGCCCGACGGCAGCCTGCCGCACGGCCTGCTGTACCAGCGCTACGACAACCCGACCCAGCAACGCCTCGAGCAGGCGCTGACCGTGCTGGAAGGCGGCGCGCGCACGCTGTTTTTCGCCACCGGCATGGCTGCCGGAACCACCGTGCTGCAGGCGCTGCCGGCCGGCGCGCACGTGGTCATGCCCGATGACGTGTATCACGGCTACCGCGCATTGCTGACCCGCTATGGGCAGCGCTGGGGACTCCGTTTCAGTTTCGCCGATCTCGCCGATCCCGACACCACGAGTCTGGCGCTGTGCCAGGACACCCGTCTGATCTGGGCCGAGTCGCCGTCCAATCCCCTGCTCAAGATCTGCGACATCGCGGCGCTGGCCGCGCTGGCGCATGACACTGGCGCGCAATTGCTGGTCGACAGCACCTTCGCCACCCCCTGCCTGCAGCAGCCGCTCGCGCTGGGTGCGGACATCGTGCTGCATTCGACCACCAAGTACATCGGCGGCCACAGCGACGTGATGGGCGGCGCATTGGTGTTTCGCAACGACACCGCGCTGGCCGCCGAGTGCTGGGATCTGCGCAAGCTGGCCGGCGCCAGCGCCTCGCCGTTCGCGGCGTGGCTGTGCCTGCGCGGGCTGCGCTCGCTGCCCGCGCGCATGGCCTGGCACGGCCGCAATGCCGACGCCGTGGCCGCGGCACTGGCAGTGCATCCGCAGGTCGAGCGCGTGCACTACCCGGGTCTGGCGACGCATCCGCAGCACGCATTGGCAGCACGGCAGATGCGCGACTTCGGCGGCATGGTTTCGTTCGAGGTGCGCGGCGGCCGCGAACCCGCGCTTGCCGCCGCGGGCCGGCTGAAGCTGTTCGTCAATGCCACCTCGCTGGGTGGTTGCGAATCACTGGTCGAACACCGCGCCTCGGTCGAGGGCGCGCACCCGACCTCACCGCCCGGCCTGCTGCGCCTGTCGGTGGGCCTGGAGCATCCGGACGACCTGGTGGCGGATCTGCTGCAGGCGCTGGGCAACTGACCTCACCAGACGCCGGTATTGGGCATCGACGCCCAGGGTTCGGCGGGCGGCAGCGCGTCGCCCTTCTGCAGCAGCTCGATCGAGATCAGATCAGGCGAACGCACGAAGGCCATGTGGCCGTCGCGCGGCGGGCGGTTGATGACGACGCCCATTGACTGCAGATGCGCGCAGGTGGCGTAGATGTCGTCGACGCGAAACGCCAGATGCCCGAAGTTGCGCGCGCTGCCGTAGTCCTCGCT
>JAKAZT010000091.1:0-1677 GCA_021815695.1 Pseudomonadota bacterium | reverse complement strand
AAGCCGACCCATGCGGCATGATCGTAGTTGGCGCGCGGCGCATCCTTCCACGCCGGCTCCAGCTGCTCGATCAGCCGCTCGAGGATGGTCGCGAGCAGACCGTATTCCGGCGGCACCGCGATCGCCGGCTCGGCGTCCCAGAGTTCGATCGTGCCCAGCAGCAATCCGTCGTCGCGTACCCGCGTGCGCAGCACGCGAAAGCGCGCACCACCCTCGGCACCGATGCCGAGCAGTCCGTCGGGCAGTGTGTAGAAATCACTGATCCGCGCCAGCGTGCCCACCGCCGCCGGCTCCGCCGGCACCCCCGCTTCGCGACCGCGCAGGATCAGGCAGACGCCGAATGCGCTGTTACTGCGCGCGCATTCGCGCACCATCGCCAGATAGCGCGGCTCGAAGATGCGCAGCTGCAGCGGTCCGCCCGGAAACAGCACCGTCGACAACGGAAACAGCGGGATCTCGACGTGCGCGCTCACCGCAGCAGTTTACAAGTTTGCAAGGGCAGTCATGCCGCGCGGGACGCAACGCGCGGCTTTGCTAACCTCGACGGCAGGGTCAGGGAGACGCCGCATGGACACACCGCACGAAGCCGCGCGCGCGGCAATCAGGGGTGACGACGCCATTGCCATCGCAATGAGGGCGCGCGGGCTGCGCAAGAGTTTCGACGGCCGCAGCGTGCTGCAGGATCTCGACTGGGTCGTGCCGGAAGGCCGCGTGATCGGCCTGCTCGGTCGCAACGGCGCCGGCAAGACCACCCTGCTGCGCTGTCTGCTCGGTCTGTCGCCGATCGATGCCGGCAGTATCGAGGTGCTGGGCGAACCGATGGACGAGCCGCGCGGCCAGCGCCTGCATCGCATCGGCTTCGTGCCGCAGAGCTTCGACCTGTTCCCGTGGATGCGCATCGACGCCTTCCTCGACTTCACCGCCGCGTTCTACCGGCGCTGGGACGGCATGCTGGTCGAGCGCCTGCTCGGCACCTGGCAGCTCGACCGCAGCAAGAAGATCGCCGCGCTTTCGCAGGGCCAGCGGCAGATGCTCGCCATCGTGCGTGCGCTGGCGCCTGATCCCGACCTGCTGGTGCTGGACGAGCCCGTCGCCAGCCTCGACCCGATCGCGCGCCGCGACTTTCTCGCCACCCTGCTGCCGCTGGTGCGGCGCCCCGGCAAGACGGTGATTTTCTCCACGCATATCACCAGCGACCTCGAGCGCGTGGACGCCGACATCGCCCTGCTGCGCGACGGCAAGATCGTGCTGACGCGCGCCCTGGCCGAGATCAGCGCGCGCTTTCGCCGCGCCGTGCTGACGCGCACGCAGGGCTTCGTGCTGGCGCCGCCGCTGGCCGGCGCATGGAGCGCGCGCATCGAGGAATCCGGGGCGATCTACGTGATCGACGAGGGCGACGCCGCGCTGCGCGCGGCACTGGATCAGCTGGCCGAGCGCGAGCAGGCGACCGTGGAGCTGGCGCCGCTCGATCTCGAAGACCTGTTCGTGGAACTGGCATGAGGGCGGCGCTGAAGCTGGCGCTGCTGCCGCTGCGCATCGCGCCGTGGGCGATCGTTGCCATCGTGCTGATGGTCGGCTTCGGCGGCGTGCTGTCGGTGATCGGACGCCACCCGCATCCCGAAGTCGTGCTGATCTTCGCCGGCATCGGCTTCGGGTTCCTCTGGCTGCTGGCCGGCA
>JAKAZT010000090.1 GCA_021815695.1 Pseudomonadota bacterium | reverse complement strand
CGCGATCGTGGCGCTCGAGCAGGTACTCGACGATGGCGCCGGACTCGGCCACGGTGGCGCCGTCCTCGCTGATCACCGGCGACTTGCCCAGCGGGTGCACCTTGCGCAGTTCGGGCGGCGCCAGCATCGTCTTCGTGTCGCGCGCGTAGCGTTTTACGTCGTAATCGACGCCCAGTTCCTCGAGCAGCCACAGCACGCGCTGCGAGCGCGAGTTTTCCAGGTGGTGCACGGTGATCATGGCGATTTTCCTTTGCGCCCCTCAGGGCGGTGTGCGTGCCGCGTGGCGATGAGGCTGATTCAGCCCGCCGCATCGGCGAGCATGCGCGCGATCAAGGCATCCTTCTCCAGCCACAGCGTGTTGACCCACTGCTGGAAGCGCGCGCGAAAGGCGCTGTCGTTCTCGTAGTCGCCGTGCTGCAGATCGGCCGGGATCGGCCGCTCGCGCACCTGCACGCGCACTTCGCGGATGCGGCCGGCCAGCAGGTCCATCATCGTCGGCCGGCCGCCGGGATAGACCACGGTGACATCGAGGATCGCCTGCAGCGCGTCGCCCATCGCGTCCAGCACGAAGGCCACGCCACCGGCCTTGGGCCGCAGCAGATGCGCAAACGGCGACGCGCGGCCGGCGTGCTTCCCGGGCGTGAAGCGGGTGCCCTCGACGAAGTTCATCACCGTCACCGGCATGCCGCGGTACCTGGCGCAGGCACGGCGCGTGGCTTCGACATCGCTGCCGCGCAGTTCGGGATGCTTCTTCAGCGTCTCGCGATCCAGGCGCTGCATGAAGGGGAAATCCAGCGCCCACCAGGCCAGGCCCAGCACCGGCACCCAGATCAGCTGCTTCTTCAGAAAGAAGCGCATGAACGGGATGCGCCGGTTGAACACCTGCTGCAGCACCGGAATGTCGACCCAGCTCTGGTGATTGCCCAGCACCAGATAACTGCCGCCGCGGCGCAGTCCGTCGAGGCCCTCGACATGGAACCGCGTCGGCGTCATCAGTCCGATCAGCGCGCTGTTGACGGCGATCCAGCTCTCGACGATACCCGCCAGCAGCAGCGAGCAGCCGCGGCGCCAGGGCGACCAGGGCAGCAGCACCTTGAGCAGCGCGACCGCGAACAGCGGCAGGGTGTGCGCCAGGGTGTTGGCGGCGATCAGCAGCAGCGCCAAGGGCATCTGCAGCCAGAGCGGAAGACGTGCGTGCATCGCGAGGCAGGTTCCCGAACGAGACAGGGGCGGATTATGCCGGCGCTGCATGATCGTGGTGTCGAGACGCTCGCGGCGCGGCGCGGCAAAGCGCGCATGACGCCGCGGAAATTCGCCGAGCCTGCCGGTCCGGGCGGCGTCGGCTGCGTGCAGCTCCCTCACCCCGCCCTCTCCCGCGAGTGCGTCCGGAGGAGCGGGAAAACAGCCGCGCCGCGCCCGCACGCCGGCCTCCTGCGCTACGCTTCCGTCTCGTCCATCACCCTTGCGCCGCCATGCCCTCCTTCGACGTCGTCTCGCAGGTCGACAAGCACGAGCTGACCAACGCGGTCGATCAGGCCAACCGCGAGCTGGCCCACCGCTTCGACTTCAAGGGCAGCGACGCCCGCTTCGAGCTGGACGCGTTCGTGGTGACCCAGTTCGCGCCCAGCGACTTCCAGCTCAAGCAGATGCTCGACATCCTGCGCGGCCGGCTGGCCGGCCGCGGCATCGACCTGCGCTGTCTGGATCTGGCCGACCCCGAGATCAATCTTGCCGGCGCGCGCCAGAAGGTCACCATCAAGCAGGGCATCGAGCAGGCCACGGCGAAGAAGATCGTCGCCTCGATCAAGGCCGCCAAGCTGAAGGTGGAAGCGCAGATCAACGGCGACAAGCTGCGCGTCAGCGGCAAGAAGCGCGACGACCTGCAATCGGCAATGGCGTTGCTGCGCAAGAGCGATCTGGAGCTGCCGCTGCAGTTCGAGAACTTCCGCGACTGAACGAGCCTCAGGCCGTGCTTTCGGCGCTGTAGCGCGCCAGCAGGCCGCTGCGCACGGTGGCGCGGAACACGGCGACGAAAAACGCGTATGCCAGCGCGATCTGCAGCGCCGCCAGCGCGAAGGCGATGCCGAGGCTGTCGAGCGGCACCGCGCGTCCGGCGACGATCGCGCGCATGCCCTCGAACACGTACGACGGCGGCAGCGCGTGCGCGATCCACTGCATCCACGCCGGCAGCGTGGCCAGCGGATAGAACACCGCGGCGAACGGCGACAGCAGCGCCGGGATCGGCCACACCAGCCACTCCGACGCCGGTCCCAGCCGCAGCACCATCGCGCTGGCGAAGATGCCGAGCGCGATGCCGAACAGGAACAGCACCGCCACGAACGGCACGAACAGCGCACCCCAGGCGAAGAACGACAGTCCGAACACGGTCGTCGCCAGGATCAGCATCACCGCCAGCCCGACCAGGCTGGTCAGGATGCTGGTCAGCATCAGGCCGGCGACGTACTCCGGGACCGCCAGCGGCGTGGCGAACAGGTTGAGGAAATTGCGCGACCACACGTCCTCGAGAAAGGCCGTGGTCATGCCGTGCATGATGCGGATGAAGAAGTCCCACAGCAGGACCGCGCCGAGCAGGGTGAACAGGAAGTCCGGCCCGCCCGAGGTCGCGTGATCGAGATAGCGCGCGATGAAGCCCCACAGCACGATGTCGATCGCCGCCCAGGCGAACAGCGGCACCACCCGCGTGGGGCTGCCGCGCAGCAGGTAATACTGCCGCAGCACCACGGCGGCGACGCGGCGCGGGCTCACGCCGTGCCTCCGGCGAAGCTCAGCGGCTCGCGCGCGACGCGGATGAACAGCGCCTCGAGCGAGTCCGCGCCATGCGCGCCGGGCAGCGTGCGCGGATCGCCCTGCAACAGGATGCGCCCGTGCGACAGCAGCAGCACCCGATCGCATACGGCCTCGACCTCGAGCATGTTGTGCGAGGTCCACAGGATGCCGCCGTCGCCCCGGGTGGCGATCGCGCGGATGGTGCGGCGCAGCTCCTGCGCCGTGGCTGGATCCAGCGAGGCGGTCGGCTCGTCCAGCAGCAGCAGGCGCGGCGCGTTCAGCAGCGCCTTGGCCAGGCTGGCGCGAGTCTGCTCGCCGGACGACAGCAGGCCGCAGCGAACATGCCGGAAATGGCGCAGGTCGAACTGCTCCAGCAGCGCCTCGATGCGGGCAGCGAGCTGCGGCACCTCGTAGAGCAGGCCGAAGCAACGCAGGTTCTGCTCCACCGTCAGATTGCCCGGCAGCGGCGCGTACACGGCGGCGAAGTTGGTGCGCGCCAGCGCGCGTTCGCGCTCGCGCGCCAGGTCCACGCCGTCGATGTGGATGCTGCCGGCATCGGGCGCCAGCAGGCCGAGGATCATGTTGATCGTGGTGGTCTTGCCGGCGCCGTTGGGGCCGAGCAGGCCGACGATCTCGTTGCGGCCGACCGCGAACGACACATCGGCGACGGCGACGGTGTCCGCGTAGCGCTTGCCCAGCGCGCTGACGCAAAGGATGGCGGCCGGTGCGGACATCGGCTCAGCGACGACGGGCGCAGACAAGGCCGCCGGGCGACCGGCGGCGCGACGCGAACGGCCGCGCCGCCGATGCGACGATCACTTGCTGCCTGCAGCCTGCAGGGTGGCGGCGACCTTGTTGGCGGTTGCGTGTGCCGCCGCCAGCGTCGGCGCCTTCAGGCCCTGCTCGGCCATCGTCAGCGCCTGCTCCAGCGTGGTGTGCTCCGCGGCGCTGTGGCTGGTGTCGTTGAGTGCACCGGTCCCCATGCCGGCGCAGGGATTCCCGGCCTTGGCGTCGTAGCCCTTGCCTTCGTTGCCGACCAGGCAGTTGATCACATGGTGGAAGTGCATCTGGGCCACGTGCAGGCTGGCGGCGGTGCTGGCCATGTCGGCGTGGGCCGTGGCGGTGGACACCTCGAGCTTGGGATTGTCGGCCGCCAGCGCGGCGACCGGGGCGATCAGCAGGATGCAGGCAGTGCGCAACAGCAGGCGACGGATCATGATCTCGATCTCCGGTACAGGGGAAGGCCATCACCGACGCAGCGCGGACGGCGATGGACCAGCGTAAAGATTACTCGCCCGGCTGCAAGCCGGCGTGAGGGTCGTCCAGGAAGCGTTCGGTACGCGTCCATGCGACGGCGCAGAGGCCCGGCAGACTGTGTCCAGAGCGCCGTAGAATCCACCACGCCTTGCCGAAGGCAGGGCAAGCTTCGTGCCATTCCGGGTTCAGCCATCACTTGGGGGGATTCTCATGAATGGTTTTACTGCAGTCTTGCTCTACGCGGTCTGGACGCTGCTGTTGGTGATGATGTACGCGTCGTACCGCGTACCGCTGGTGCTGATCGGAAGAAAGAGCCCCAATCACTGGGAGCGCGGCCAACCCTCGGATGACCCGGCCATCCTGGTGCGCGCCAAGGGCGCGCATCTGAACTGCGTGGAGAATTTCGCGCTGTTCGCGGCGGTAGTCTGCGTTGCCGCGCTGCTGGGCAAGAGCGCGGTCGTCGATGCCGTCGCCGGCTACGTGCTGTACGCACGCATCGGCCAGAGCGTGGTGCATCTGATCGGCACATCGTTCCCGCTGGTGCTGATCCGGGCCGCGCTGTTTCTGCTGCAGGTGGGGCTGATCCTGTACATGATCTGGGGCCTGCTGCACTGACTGCCTGCACCGGGTGGACTGCGGCCCACCTTGCGACCGCTGGGCCCTGTACGCATTGCGGCGCCGCGCCTGGCGCATCGAGGCGATTGCCGGCTACGCCCTGCGCACGGCGACGCTTTCACGCCGGGAGGACACGGGTGGCGATGCCGACGTGCCTGCGCCAGGCTCCGCCGGCTTGCCGCCGCGGCCGCGCAGCCATGCCGCGTAATCGTCGAGATCGCCGTCGATGGCCTCGACGCGGCCGTCGGCCACGCGCCAGAAGCGGTCGCAGACCAGACCGGTCAGGTGGCGGTCGTGCGAGACCAGCACGATCGCGCCGGAAAAGTCGCTCAGCGCCTCGGCCAGCGCCTCGCGCATGTCGAGATCGAGATGGTTGGTCGGTTCGTCGAGCAGCAGCACGTTGGGTTTGCGCCAGGCGATCAGGGCCAGCGCCAGACGCGCGCGCTCGCCACCGGAAAACGCATCCACCGGCTCGAAAGCGCGCTCGCCGGCAAAATGCCAGCGGCCGAGGAAATCGCGGAACGCCTGCGTGGTCGTGCCCGGCGCGAGCGCGCGCAGATGATCGATCGGCGTCTGGCCGGCGTGCAGCGATTCGACGGTGTGCTGGGCGAAGTAACCCAGGACCAGATCCGGATGCGCGCTGCGCTCGCCGGCGAGCAGCGGCAACTCGCCGACCAGGGACTTGATCAGGGTGGACTTGCCGGCACCGTTCGGCCCCAGCAGGCCGATGCGGTCGCCGGCCTCGAGGCCGAAACCGACATCGGCCAGGATGCGCAAGTCCTGATAGCCGGCGTCGACGTGATCGAGGCGGATCAGCGAATGCGGCAGCCGCGCCGGCTCGGCGAACGCGATGCGGATCTGGCGCTCGGCGCGCACCGCCTCGGTGCCGCTGAGCTTGGCCAGCCGCTTCATCCGCGACTGCGCCTGCCGAGCCTTGCTGGCCTTGGCCTTGAAGCGGGCGATGAACGCCTGCAGGTGCACGCGCTCGGCCTGCTCCTTCTCGAAGGCGATCTGCTGCTGGCGCAACTGCTCGGAGCGCTGGCGCTCGAAGCTGGTGTAGTCGCCGCTGTACAGCCGCGCCCGGCCCTCGTGCAGGTGCAGGGTGTGCGTGCCGACACCATCGAGAAACTCGCGGTCGTGCGAGATCAGCAGCAGCATGCCCGGATACTTCAGCAGCCACTGCTCCAGCCACAGCACCGCGTCCAGATCCAGATGGTTGGTCGGCTCGTCGAGCAGCAGCAGGTCGCTGGGCGTCATCAGCGCCCGCGCCAGATTCAGGCGCACGCGCCAGCCGCCGGAAAACTCCGCCACCGCACGGCCGTGCGTCTCGGCGCGAAAACCGAGGCCGTGCAGCAGGCGGCCGGCGCGCGCGCCGGCGTCGTAGCCGTTGATCTCGGCGAGCTGCTGATGGGTCGCTGCAAGCGCGTCCCAGTCCTCGGCGGCCAGCGCGGCGGCCTCGGCGCGCAGCAGCGCATGCACCTCGACGTCACCGGAGATCACGAAGTCGATCGCCGCGTCGGGCAGCGACGGCGTCTCCTGCGCCACGCTGGCGATGCGCAGCCGGCCCGGCAGGTCGAGATCGCCGCGGTCGGGCTCGATCTCGCCCTGGATGGCGGCGAACAGGCTGGACTTGCCGCAGCCGTTGCGGCCGACCACGCCCACCCGCGACCCCGCGTGCAGGGCGAGATCGACGTCGGACAGCAGCAGGCGTTCGCCGCGCCGCAGGGCGAAGTTGCGGAAGGAGATCATGGGGATGCGTAGTGTAGCCGCAGCGGGCGGCGCGCCGGGCGCATGCCGGGATCACGACCCGGCCTTCGAGCCGGGGCATCCCCCCGGGATGAGCGGCAGCGTGCCCGACGCCACGAACACCGAGCCGCCGCTCGTGACGCCTCAGCGGTGGATGCGGCGGGATCGCTCCGGCTCGGGCTGCAGCCGCGGCGCAGCCGCAACGCAACAGGCACGCGGCATCGCCATGGGCTGGGCTGTCGGCGCCCCCGGCGCCGGCCCCGAGAACGGATTCGGCGCGTCCGTACGCGCCATGCTCGACGGCCGCAGGATCGGCGTTCCGCCCAGATGCGGCATGGTTGGCGCCGCATCGTTTCCGGCCCTGGAATCCAGCCGCGACCCCAGGCGATCACGCCAGCGCGTCAGCGGGCCGGGTGACCGGTAGGTGTCGCTGCGGGCAGTCTTGCCGTCGAATACCCGCGCATTCGCTGCCGGTACTGCAGTCCGCGCGTCGGCCATGAGGGGCATCGAGATCAGCCCGCCGACTGCGACCTGGATGCTCGGCAGCCGCTCCCGCGAGCGAAAGAAGATCGGAATCGTCCAGCCGCTGCCGGCCGGCGCCGTGCAATCGGGAAGATCGACAAAGAAGTCATGGCCGCCGGACGACGCGTTGGTGATGTACAGGCCGCCCCACCCGTTCGGGTGCGCCAGCAGGCTGCACGGCATGTCATTCAGCAGGGCCACATTCGCGGGCCGGGTGTCGTACGGATAGGGAATCCAGCGCACCCACGCGGCGATGTCCGGCAGCGGCGCCGCCCGCGCGGCTGCGGTGGTCAGCACGATGAGCGCGAACGCGAGGCTTGCCTGCAGGCGCATGACACAGCTCCCGGAGTGGGATCGACGCGGCGCCGGGCACCGCGCGAACCCACTGTAGGCAGCACCCGCTGACGATACAACCGGCCGCTCGATCAACTCGCGGTAATGTCGCAGCGCCGCAAGATCCCGATCTCACCGCCCCGTGCCGCAACGTGGCGGCGTGATGCCCGGCCTCATGGCACGCGGTCGCGGCGCGCCAGCCAGTCTTCGCGACCGGCCTCGAACCACGCCAGCGACTCGCCGCGATAGGCCGGATGCGCGAAGCGGCGTTCGCCCCTGCGCTGCAGTCCGGCCTTCAGCAGCACGCGCTGCGAGTCGCTGTTGGCAAGATCCGTGATCGCCACGATCCGCTCCAGTCCGGCCACGACAAAGCCGTAGCGCATCAGGGCGACGCTCATCTCGGTGGCGTAACCGCGACCCCAGTGGTCCTTGAACAGCACGTAGCCGAGCTGGATGTGCGTCTCGCCCTGGATGTTGTTGAGCAG
>JAKAZT010000089.1 GCA_021815695.1 Pseudomonadota bacterium | reverse complement strand
GCCTCAGTTGACCCGCCGCCTGAGGTAATTGAGCAGGTCGATGCGGGTGATCAGGCCGAGGAACTTCGGCCCGTCCATGACGATGGCGACATGGCCGCGGTCGAACAGCGGCATCAGCTGCGTGACCGGGGTGCGCATGTCGACGTATTCGAGCTTGCTGACCATGGCGGTGGAAACCGGGTCCGTGAACCGCGCGCTGTCGGCGTGCACGTGCAGCAGCAGATCGGACTCGTCGAGGATGCCGACGATGCGCTCGCCGTCCATCACCGGAAGCTGCGAGACGTCGTAGAGCTTCATGCGCTGGTAGGCCACGGTCAGCGGCTCGTGCGGGCCGATCACCACGGTGTCGCGCTGCGCGTAGGGACGCAGGATCAGGTCGCGCAGGTCGCCGTGCTGCGGACGCTCGAGAAAACCGTTGTCGAGCATCCAGTAGTCGTTGAACTGCTTGGACAGATACTTGTTGCCGGTGTCGCAGACGAACACCACGACGCGCTTCGGACTCGTCTGCTCGCGGCAGTATTTCAACGCGGCGGCCAGCAGGGTGCCGGAGGAGCTGCCGCCGAGGATGCCCTCCTTCTGCAGCAGCTCGCGCGCCATGAGAAAGCTCTCCCGGTCGGAGATCGCGTAGGCCTTCCTGACGCGCGAGAAGTCGGCGATCGAAGGCAGGAAATCCTCGCCGATGCCCTCGACCATCCAACTGGCCGACTTGGCCGAGAGCGTGCCCTCGTTGATGTACTGGGCGAGGATCGAGCCCACCGGATCGGCGAGGATCAGTTCGGTCGCCGGCGAAGTCGCGGCGAAAAAACGCGACAGCCCGGTCATGGTGCCGGAGCTGCCACAGCCGAAGACGATGGCGTCGAGGCGGCCGTCCATCTGCCCGAGGATCTCGGGACCGGTAAATTCCTCGTGTGCGGCCGGATTGTCGGGATTGCCGAACTGGTTGATGAAGTAGGCGCCCGGCGTGTCCTCGGCGATCTTCCGCGCCAGGTCCTGGTAGTACTCGGGGTGGCCCTTGGCGACGTCGGAGCGCGTCAGGATCACCTCGGCGCCCATCGCCTTGAGGTTGAAGATCTTCTCGCGGCTCATCTTGTCGGGTACCACCAGCAGCAGCCGGTAGCCTTTCTGCTGCGCCACCAGCGCCAGCCCGATGCCGGTGTTGCCGGCGGTGCCCTCGACCAGGGTGTCGCCGGGCCTGATGCGCCCGGCCTGCTCGGCGCGCTCGATCATCACCAGACCGATGCGGTCCTTGATCGAGCCGCCCGGATTCATGCATTCGAGCTTGAGATACAGCTCGCAGGGGCCGCTGTCGAGACGCTGCGCGCGCACCATCGGCGTGCGGCCGATGAGATCGAGGACGTTGGACTGGATCATGCACGCTCCGGACATGCGACCGCCGCGCGGGGCGCGGCGGCCGGGAGTCGCCGCCCGCAGGCGGCGCAAGCGATCATGATAACGCGCGCGCCACGACTTCGATGGCGGCAGACGTGACCGATCGTCAGTGCATGCGCGGTCGGTGCACTTCCCACATGCGGGTGAGGCGATCCTTGGCGACGAGCTTTTCGCGCTTCATGCTGGCCAACGTCGTGTCGTCCATGGGCAGCACGCCCAGCTCGGCGTCGCGAACCTTGCTGTCGAGCTCGCGGTGGCGCTGATAGAGACGACGGAACTCGATGTTGGCCTTCAGAAGAGCCTCGACATCTTCCCGCTGCTGATTCTCGAACATCGTGCGACCTCCTCGTGGCAAAGACGCGCACGGCGACGTCCGCGGACGCCGCCGTCGCGTGGGTACGGCTACAGGGGACCACGGCCTGCACGTTCCCGCACCGGCAGCCGGAGCGGGAGTTCGTTGACAGGCCGGGAAGTACATGGGGGTGCGGTTCTCGCTTCCCGGGGGCGCCAAGCCCCGCGGGACTCCGACGCTACTCCGCCCCGCCGGGCTTGGCAAGGCGCCGTCGACCGCCGCCGGCGCCTCCTTGAAATCATTTCAAATCATGGAGTTGCGATCACCGATCGCGCAGGGTCACGACCACCCGGCGATTCCGGGCACGTCCCGCGGCGGTGGCGTTGGAGGCCACCGGATCGGCCTCGCCACGGCCCGCCACATGGATGCGCCCGGCGCTGACGCCGGCGGCGGTGAGCGCATCGGCCACGGCCTGGGCACGCTGCCGCGACAGCGCCAGATTGCCGGCCGCACTGCCGGTCGAATCGGTGTAGCCCTCGATCAGGATCGGCTTGCCGGGATGCGCCTGGACGAACTCGACCAGTTTGCCCAGGTGCCCGCGTGCCTCCGGCCGCAATTCGGCCTGGCCCGGCGCGAAGGCGTAATCCTCGAGCGTGATCTGCATGCCGCGCGCGCCGCGGGTCGGGGTCAGGGTGTCCAGTCGCGCGCGCATCGCGCGCACGGCCGCTTCGGCCAGGGAGGCTTCCTTTTTCGCCAGCGTCGCGGCCTGCGCCTGCGCCGCTGCCAGCCTGGTCGCCTGGGCCGCCTCCAGCGCCGACTGCTGCGCCTGCTGGGCGTAGACCTGGCCCTGGGCCTGCAGCCGCTGCGCCGCTTCGTTGGCGGCCATGCTCTGCAGGCGCTGCCGCTCGAGTTCCTTGCGCGCGGTTTCGGCATCGCGGCGGCTGGCCTCGAGCAGGATGCGATCGTGCTCGCGCTGCAGTTGCGCCATCTTGGTCTGCGCATCCTCGACCTCGGCCTCGGTCTGCGCGATCGCGACCCGGTGCTCGGCCAGGTAGAGCAGGTGCCGGCGCTCCTTGCCGCTGGTGCCGAGCAGGCGCTGCAGTGCTTCGCGCGCACGCGCCTGCTCACCCAGCGCGTAGCGGCCGAGGGTCGGATCCTGCGCCAGGGTGGCAAGGCTGGCGCTGAGGCGCTGGTAATCGAGGTCGGGCTTGTCGGCGGCGCGCAGCGGCGCCGATACGACGCCCAGCGCGGCCAGCAGGGCCATCGCGGCCAGTGCGTGCAGGCGGTTCATCGGCCACCTCCGTTGTCCGTGGCATCAGGAGCACTGGCGGACGGCGCCGGCAGCAGCACGTCGGTGGCCGGCGGCGCGCTGGCCGGTTCGGCCGGCGCCGCCGGCGGCGGGGTCGTGCGCTCGAGCAGATCCTTGCGCAGATGCGCGTTGTCGGCGCTGCGGCGGCGGATCGCGTCGCGCAGCCGGCCGAGGCGTGCCTTGGCGCGCGCCAGTTCGGCCGCGGCCTCGGCTTCGCTAGCGAGCGTGGCGGCGTTGTCGTACTTCTTCGCGGCCATCATCGCCTGCGCGGCATCCAGCCGCTGCTCCGCGGCACCCAGCTCCAGCGGGGCATAGATCGGAGCCTGCGCATCCTTGGCGGCCTGCACCATCGACTCGGCGCCGCGCATGGCGTCGACGGGCGGCGGCGTGGTCGCGCAGGCGGCCAGCAGCAGCATGCTGAAAAGCGGAACGGTACGATAGATTTTTGGCGACGGGCGTGCCATAACGATCCCCGATTCGGGCTGGGTCTATTCTCAGTGTGACGGCTCGGGCTTGGCAACGCGAGGGTGACATGGATATCGGGTACTTCCTCAAGCTGATGGTGGACAAGGGCGCGTCGGACATGTTCCTGACCACCGGCGCCCCGGTGCACATCAAGGTCGAGGGCCGGCTCTATCCGCTCGGCAACACCGGCCTGCCCAGCGGCATGGTCAAGAAGATCGCCTACTCGCTGATGGACGAGGGTCAGGTGCCGCAGTTCGAGCGCGATCTCGAGCAGAACATGGCGATCGCGGTCAAGGACGCCGGCCGCTTCCGCATCAACGTGTTCAAGCAGCGCGGCGAAGTGGGCATGGTGATCCGCGCGATCAAGAGCGACATCCCCAGCATCGATCAGCTCAAGCTGCCGCAGATCTTCAAGGATCTGATCATGGACCCGCGCGGCCTGATCCTGGTGGTCGGCGCCACCGGCTCGGGCAAGTCGACCACGCTGGCGGCGATGATCGACCACCGCAACCAGAGCACGCCCGGTCACATCCTCACCATCGAGGATCCGATCGAGTTCCTGCACCGCCACAAGCGCTCGATCGTCAACCAGCGCGAGGTCGGCCTCGACACCCACGGCTACCACGAGGCGCTGAAGAACGCGATGCGCGAGGCGCCGGACGTGATCATGATCGGCGAGATCCGCGACTCCAACACGATGGAGGCGGCGATCTCGTTCTCCGAGACCGGCCACCTGTGCCTGGCCACGCTGCATTCGAACAACGCCGACCAGACGCTGGAGCGCATCCTCAACTTCTTCACCGAGTCGGCGCACCGCAACGTGCTGATGAACCTGGCGCTGAACCTGCGCGCGGTGATCAGCCAGCGCCTGGTCACCGGCAAGGACGGCCGCCGTCTGCCGGCGGTCGAGGTGCTGATCAACACGCCGCTGATTCGCGACATGATCCGCCGCGGCCAGATCCACGAGATCAAGGAGGCGATGGACCGCAGCCTGCAGGACGGCATGCAGACCTTCGACCAGGCGCTCTACCGCCTGTACAAGGAAGGCAAGATCGAGCTCGAGGAGGCGCTCAACAAGGCCGATTCGCGCGACGGCCTGGCGCTGAAGATCCGCCTCGCCGAAGGCGGCGGCAACGCGCCGGCCGACCTGGTCGAGGGCGACAGCTTCGGCACCGGCTACTGAGGTTCCGCGCAGCGGCCCCGCGCGCGGTGCGCGGTGGGCATCGGGATCCTCGCGGCAGGCACGTCAGCGGTTCCGCACCGCCGGTCGCGCCGCGGTCGCGGCGCGTGCCACCGCCAGTCCCTGCACGACGTGCAACGCCTCGGACAGCCAGTAGTCGTCACCGGCCAGCTTGCCTTCGCCACCCCCGACGCTGTCCGCGGATGCATCGCCGGCCAGGTGATTGGGCAGATCGGCCTCGCGCTGGATCAGCTGCGGCCCGCGATCGAGTCTGACCGTCGCGTCGGCGAGACGGATGTCGGGCTCGATGCCGCGCGCCTGGATCGACCCGCCGTCCGGCGTGTAGTAGCGCGCGGTGGTCAGCTTGACCGCCTCGCCGCCCGGCAGCGGCAGCACGGTCTGCACCGAACCCTTGCCGAAGGTGCGCCGGCCCATCAGGACCGCGCGATGATTGTCCTTGAGCGCGCCGGCGACGATCTCGGCGGCCGACGCGGTGCCGTTGTCCACCAGCACCACCAGCGGCGCGCCCTTGAGCAGGTCGCCGCCGCCCTGCGCGGTGAAGGTCATGTCCGCCTGCTTCAGGCGGCCGCGCGTGCTGACGATGGTGCCGTGATCGAGAAAATCGTCGGCGACACCGACCGCCGCGGTCACCAGTCCGCCCGGGTTGGAGCGCAGATCGAGCACCGCACCCTGCAGCGGGCCGTCCTTTTTCTGCAGCGCCTCGATCTGCCGCGTCAGCTCGCTGACGGTGTCGTCCTGGAACTGGCTGATGCGCAGGTAGGCGTAGCCCGGCTGCAGCAGGCGCGAGTGCACGCTGGCGATCTGGATGCGCTCGCGGGTCAGGGTCAGATCGACCGGCTTGCCGGCCTGCGGGTGCAGCACGCTCAGCGTGATCGTGGTGCCCGGCGCGCCGCGCAACTGGTCCAGCGCGACGTTGAGCGCGTCGGGATCCACGGCCTTGCCGTTGATGCCGAGGATCACGTCGCCGGGCAGCATGCCGGCGCGCGCGGCAGGCGTGCCGTCGATCGGTGCGATGACGCGCAACTGGCCGTTGACCTGGGCCACCTCGATGCCGAGCCCGCCGTAGCGGCCGCTGGTGTCCTCATCGAGCTGGTCGAGGCCCTTGCGGGTGAGAAACTCGCTGTGCGGATCGAGTCCGGCCAGCATGCCGGTGATCGCCGACTGCATCAGCGTGTGATCGTCGACCTTGTCGACATAGGCCTGACGCACCAGCTCGAAGACGCGGGTGAAGGTCTGGATGTCGGCGAGGCTGGGGCCGGCGCTGCCCGCCGGCGCCATCGCGGCGGCCGGCGCGACGGACGCAGCCGGCGCCGCGGCCGTCGGTGGCGCGGCAGCCACCGCGGCGGATGCAAACCACAGCAGGACCAAGGCGAGCGGGGCAAGGCGCATGGGGCACTCCGGCAATCGCCCGATTATGCCCTGCACGCGGATGAATGACGCGACCGCGCGCGCGCCGCGCTCAGAGCAGACCACCGAGACCGGCCAGGACGTTGTAACTGGTGTGGGCGATGATGCCCGGCGCGAGCGAGCCCGAACGCACCCGCAACCCGGCGCAGAACAGACCCAGCACCGCGATCGGCAGCAGGCCCCACCAGTGCCCGTGCATCCCGAACGCATGCAGCAGGGTGAACACGAGGGTGCTGGCCAGGACCGCGCCGAGCGTCCCCAGCGCGGGCGCCAGGGCGCCCAGCAGGGCGCCGCGAAACACCGTCTCCTCCAGCCACGGCGACAGCACGATGCCGATGCCGGTCAGCGACCAGCGCAGCCCGGTCGCCAGCAGCGGGCCCTGCAGCGAAGCCTGCGCCGAGCGGCCGCCATCCAGCCAGTGGCCGAGCAGGGCGGCGGCGATCGCGAGGACGAGGCCGCCGACCTCGCCGCGCAGCACCCAGCTGCGGGTCGTGCGACGGAAACCGTAGCCGGGCAGCTCCGCCTGCGACCACAGCGCCCCGGCCCGCGTGCGCAGCCAGACCAGGGTGAGCACGCTGGCGATCAGCTGCGCCAGCACCAGCGCGATGCCGGTGATCAGCTGCGGGTGCCCGCCGAGTCGATGCCCCTGCTGCAGCCACGCGGCCAGACGCAGCACGCCGACGCTGCCGATGCCGATCAGGCCGAGGTACACCGCCAGCGTGCGCGCGGCATGGCCGAAGCCCTGCCGCAGACGGGCCGCAGCGGGGCGCAAACGCAGGGCGGGCACACGCGTGGTCACCAGGGACACCTCGACGCCGGCATGGCGCACGCGCATTAGCCGCCCGCAGCGACCGGGCAACCGGCGACTGCGGCGCGGCATGACCTTTTGTTGCATTCACGCCATCGCCCTGTGACCGGGCGCACACGGGCGCGACGACGACGCACCGCGCCACGGCCGCGATGACCAGCGCCGGGATCGGCGCCGCAACCATCAGCGCCGCGTCGTCAGCCAGGTGCGCGCGTCAACGGCCTTGCTGTCATGGCGCAGACCGAAATAGACGCCGGCCTGCCCGGGGCCCGGCGCGGCGGCGGTGGCGACGGCCTGGCCGGCATCGACCCAGTCGCCCACCCGCACCAGCAGGCTTTCATTGTTGCCGTACAGACTCATCCAGCCGCCGCCGTGATCGACGATCACCAGCATGCCGAAGCCGCGCAGCCACTGCGCATAGGCGACGCGTCCGTGCGCCACCGCGCGCACCGTGCTGCCGGCCGCGGCGGCGATCTCCAGACCGCCCTCGCCCGTCCTGACCGCGCCGCGTACCGGCCACGGCAGCCGCCCGCGCAGCCCGGCGAACGGGCGATCGGCGGGCAGTGACTTCGGGATATCGGCGAACACGTCGCGCAGACGCTGCAGCAGCGTTTCGAGATCCTGCTCGTTGCGCTTGAGCGCGGCCAGACGTGCGGCCTGATCGCGATAGCGCGCGCTGGCCTGGTCGCGCAGCGCCAGTTGCCGGGCCCGCTGCGCGGCCAGCGCGACGGCGGCGGCATGGGCCCGGACCTGGGCGGACGCCAGCGCGGCCTGGCTTTGCACCAGCGCCGCCTGCACGGCGTCGAGCTGCCGCAGGTCGCCCAGCAGGGTGCGGATGCGGTCGATCTGCGCCGACTGCAGATATTGCGCGTAGGTGAGCGCGCGCTGCACGCGGGCGACGTC